>VXLT01000036.1 GCA_009841475.1 Gemmatimonadota bacterium | reverse complement strand
GAGGGTGGTCGCGGCCAGCGTGAGGAGTGCGGCCGCGGCGAGGGGAAGCCGTGTGGGGGTCGGTGTAGTCATGAGGCGTTGCCGGGTTGCGTGGTGGACGAAGCCGGGCCGTAGGTGGCCTGGGGCAGCCCGTGGAATAAGTCCCCGCTGCATTCGAGAGGCGATGCATCCGCGCTGGACAACGGTGCTCACGCGCTCACAAATGTCAAGAGGACTTTACGTGTTGTCATGTTAACTTCACCTTCACATTTGCTAAGGCACCGTTCTGCGTTGCTCCTCGGGCGAATAGCTTCGCTATGCGCCCTTCGTCGCGCCTTGCCAGCCCGGCGCCTCGCCGCCCTCGGTGCCACGCGGGGATTATCCACGGACTGCCGAACGCAGCAGAGCGAGGATCTCGGCGACGATCGCGTTGCCCTTGTCACGCGCGTAGAAGCGGCGCGTCTGTGCGTAGCGGGGCCCGGGTTCCAGCTTCATCCCCTCCGTCATCACCCACTCCTGGAGTTCGCTGGGCCTCGGGCCCCACCAGGCGCGTTCCCGGAAGTCGTCGTCGTAGACGATCACGATGGGAATCGACCGGCTGCGTCCGTTGGTGAGGTGAGCGTCCATGATGTCGAGGTTCTCGTCCCGGGAAAGGACACGCAGGTCGACGTTGGGCAGCTCGTCCACCAGGCGCGACACGACGGGCAGGATGTTGACCGCGTCCCCGCACCAATCCTCACTCAGGGCCAGCAGATGCCAGGTCCCGGGGATCGAGGGGCCCTCCGTCACCGCATCCGCGGGACGTCGCACCCGCTCGTAGACGCCGCGCCACAGTTCTTCGTGCTTCCGGACGGTTTCGAGGTAGTCGGGGAAGGTGAGGGCGGATTCGAAACGGTCTCGCATGGGGTGGGGATCTCGTCCTGGAGAGTAAAGTGAAGAAGTGATAACTGAAGTGATAACGGGGGCTCGGCGGTTACTGCGCGGGGTCGACGCGGGGCGTCCGCCTGGGCCGGGGTTTGATCCCCGTCCGCAGCAACCCTTCCTGCGCCGCCGACGCCACCAGCTTCCCGTCGCGAGTATGGAAACTTCCCCTCCCGAACCCGCGGGCGCCATGGGCGACCGGGCTCTGGATGCGGTAGAGGAGCCACTCGTCTGCCCGGAATGGGCGATGGAACCACAGCGAATGGTCAAGCGAAGCCGCCATCAGGTCCTTGTCCCGCACGGTGCGGCCGTGCGGCTGCAGCGCGGTCGACAGAATCCCGTAGTCGGACGCGTACGCGATGGCGGCCTGGTGGTGGACGGGATTGTCGCCCAGCGCTTCGGTCGCCCGAAGCCAGATGTGGCGGACGGCGGGGCGCCGGGTGCGGTCGAAGGGCACGTAGGGCTCCACCGGCCGGAACTCGAGCGGGCGGTCCTGTGTCAGGATCGATCGCAGTTCCTCCGGGATCCTGTCGGACTGGTCCCGCAGGATCTCCAGTTCCGACGGCAGGCCTTCCGGGGGTGCCACCGCGGGCATGCCGGACTGGTGCGACAGTCCAGACTCGGTCCGGTGGAAGGAAGCGGACAGGGTGAAGATCGCGCGGCCGTGCTGGATCGCGGTCACGCGCCGCGTGGTGAAGCTCCTCCCGTCCCGCGTCCGGTCGACGAAGTAGACCACCGGGATGCTCAGGTCCCCTTCCAGGATGAAGTAACCGTGCAGCGAATGCGCCTCCCGGTCTTCCTCAGGGATCGTGCGGCGTGCCGCCACCAGCGCCTGGGCCAGCACCTGCCCGCCGAAGATCCGCCCGGAGCCGATGTCGCGGTTTTCCCCGCGGTAGATGTTCCGCTCGATCGGTTCGAGGTCGAGCAGGGCGATGAGGGATTCGGTCGGGTCGGGCATGGGTGGGGGATCATCAGTGGACGGAATAGCCGCTCAGTCAAAGCTAACGGGGCCTGGTTACCTTTCGAACACTGGCGGTGCGCCGGTAGCTTGCCGACGGGCTGAATCCGGTCTGCGGGAACACCACCGACTCGAAAGGGGGGAGACGACGGTGGCCGACTCTGCATCACACGGTCAATTGGACCGGCCGTCCTACCCGGCGGCCGAGGCGGGCCGACTGGTCGGACTTACGGCGACGAGAGTGCGCCGATGGTTGAGCGGGTATGGATTTACGTACGGCGACACTGTGCGCCACCAGCCACCTGTGCTGCAACGCGGAGGGGCTGCGAGCACGTACGCATCGTTCCTGGATCTTGTGGACCTCCTCTTCGTGAAGCGGTTTCTGGATCATGGGGTCTCACTTCAAAGAGTCCGCCGGGCGCTTGATGAAGCCCACGGAATCCTCGGGACAAGACACTTCGCGAGGCAGACCTTCGGCGCGCCTTCCGTACTGGGTCGCGGCGTCAAGACGGCCAACATTCACGACCTCTTTGTCGCCGAGAATCAAGACTTGGGAGCAGTGCGCGCCTGGTTGCGGTTGGACGGATGACCCATACACCCCGAACGAACAGCGCGGCGCGATCGATCGCCTGGCCGATCCTTGCGATCGCGGTCATGGCAGTGACGCCCGGCGACCTCCCTTCATCGGGGGCGCCCGCCAACATCGATGTCGTCGAACTGACCGCCGTCCAGGTCCACGAGGATCTCCTCGCGTCCAGGTACACCGTCACGGAGCTCACCCAGGCCTTCCTGGACCGGATCGCGCGGTACGAGGACCACTACAACGCGTTCATCTCGATGAACCCGGAGGTGCTGCAAATCGCGGCAGCCCTCGATGCGGAACTCGCCACCACGGGTCCGCGGGGCCCGCTTCACGGTGTCCCGGTCGTCATCAAGGACAACCTCGACTACGGGGGGATGGTGACGACGGCCGGCTTCGACGGCTTCAGCGCCGCGGCCGGGGGCGTGGACATGGTTCCCGGGGACGATGCGGTGGCGGTGGAGCGGCTCAGGGGGGCGGGCGCGGTCATCCTCGGCAAGACAAACATGCCGGACTTCGCGGGGCACGGGACGCGCACCCGCAGCAGCGTCGCCGGAGAAACGCTCAACCCGTATGCGGTGGACCGGGTGCCTGGAGGGTCCAGCGGAGGGACCGCGACCGCCGTGAACGCCAGCTTCGCCGTCCTGGGACTCGGCACCGAGACCGGCGGGTCGATCCAGAACCCGGCGGCTGCGCAGGCGTTGGTCGGAGTCAAGCCCACCTTCGGCCTGGTTCCCCTCGAGGGGGTGGTACCAATGGACGCGACGTATCGTGACGTCGTAGGTCCGCTCGCCCGTACCGTGCGCGACGCTGCGTTGACGCTGGACGTAATCGCAGGCCCGAGCCCGGAGGACTTCGCCTCCTATGCCGGTGCGGAGCACATCCCTGAACGGGGCTTCGCCGCCGGCCTCACCACCACCGCGCTGGGTGGGAAGCGATTTGGGCTCGTCGGCTCGGGTTGGCGTGACTCCTTCCTGCCGCTGGCACCGGAGACTGCGGTGCTCTACGAGGATGCGGTGCAAGTGCTGGAGGCGGAAGGCGCGGAGGTTGTCGAGGACCCCTTCGCCGGAAGCGGCTGGGTCAAACTCTATGAAGAAAGCCCCCGGGCGCCTTCCGGCAGCCACGACATGGCGGTGTACCTGCGGGGCCTGGGCCCGTCGGCCGCCTTCCGGAGCATCGAGGAGTGGGAGGCGCTGTCTGGGCGGGACTTCCGGGGTGGCCGCCGCCGGCCTCCGGTCGCGCCGACGGCCACCGAGGAGGGCGACGCCTTCCAGGCCTGGCGCAAGCAGATGCGGGAACTCTTCCGCGCCGTGATGGAGGAGCATCAGCTCGACGGGCTCTTCTTTCCGCAAGCGGGCGAACCGATCCGTCCCCTGGTCGAGGATCCGGAGCGTCCCGAGTTCCGTCCCAACAACCACGCCGAGCTCCCGAGCAACATCATCAACGACATCGGTCTGCCGACCGTTACGGTTCCCTTCGCCTACTACGAGGACGGGACGCCCTTCGTGCTCGCTTTCATCGGCGACCTCTGGAGCGACGCGGAGCTTCTGTCCTACGCTTTCGACCTGGAGCAGGCGACCCAGGCAAGGATCGCGCCGATGCTGACGGAAGGGCCTGGATAGGTGGCCGGTCCGCGGGCAGTTTCGGATGAGTGCCACCGGAAGCCGGGTGGCAGTTGCCGGGATTGTGAAGATCCACCGCTGGCGGAATCGCACCAGGCTTCATTAGATTCCAAAATTGTCCGCGCCCAACCAGACATTCCACTGCCCCCCGCAAGGGCACATTGTTATCGCAAGTCCGTTTGCTTCGGAGGCGCGATCGGAGAGGACCTACGGGGTCCGGCCCGGTCGTACGGACGAATTCGGGGACGACAGTGGAGGACAGCACAGGATGAGACAGGGCAAGATGGAACCGGGGGAAGGATGAGCGGCGAACTGATTGCAATGCTCGGCATTGGCGTAGCGCTCGCCACCCTCCAGCTCAGGGTGAGCAGTGTGCTCCGGGGCGAAATCGCCGCGTTGCGTACGCGTCTGAGTACAGATCTGGGCGCGCTGGAGGGCAAGCTTCGGGGCGAGATGACCGAACTGCGGGATGACATGGGGAAGCTGCACTCGGTTACCCGAGCGGACATGCGGGGCCTGCGCGGGGAGTTGCGACAGGATGTCGGGTCGCTCCGCACCGAGATGCGTGACGATCTGGGAGCGCTTCGCACCGAGATGCGCGACGATCTGGGTGCGTTTCGCACCGAGATGCGCGACGATCTGGGAGGGGTTCGCGACGATCTGGGAGGGCTTCGCGCCGAGATGCGCGACGATCTGGGATCGCTCCGCACCGAGATGCGTGACGATCTGGGAGAGTTGCGCACCGAGATGCGCGATGGGTTCGCGCGCCTGGACACGCGCATTCGATTCCTGGAGGAGAAGGCGTTCCTGGACCCCCGCCCGAAGACGGCTTCAGCAGGGTAGCACCGGCTGTTCCGTCAGCTACTACCGCCCGCAGCTTGCGTTGGGTAGCTGACGATTCCAGTCTCACCGGGTCGGAATCACGGAGCCGTGTCGGCATCCGTTCGAAGGATGACGGGGCGGCCTCAGGACCCCTTTGCGCCGGAGCTTCATCCGGGTAAGGCACCGAAATGTTCCCTGCACGCACCGCATCGCGATCCTCTTCACGAACAACCCGCGTGATCCTCGCCATCGCGCTGTCCGCCACGGCGGCGACCCCCCTCGCGACGGCCCAGGAGGCGTTGCCCGCCATCGCCGCCAGCACCGAGGGCGCCACCGCCATGGAGGGCTTCTTCAACCTCTACTGGGATGACGGGGAGGGTTCCCTGTACTGGGAACTCGACCTCTCCATGGGTGAATTCCTCTACCAGATATCGATGGGTTCGGGGCTCGGGTCCAATCCGGTAGGCATCGACCGCGGCCAGCTGCGCGGAACGCATGTCCTCGAAGCCGTGCGGGTGGGGCCGCGCGTCCTTCTGATGGAGCCCAACTACCAGTTCCAGGCACGCAGCGACAATGCTACCGAAGTCCAGGCGGTGCGCGACGCCTTCGCCCCGTCCGTCTACTGGGGCTTCGACATCGTTGCCCGGACCGGAGACCGGGTGCTGGTCGACGCCACCCCCTTCTTCATCCGCGACGCAAGGAACGTGATCGGACAGATCGCGCAGCGCGGCGAGGGGAACTTCCAGCTCAGCACGTCCCGTTCGGCCATCCACATGCCCACGACCCGGTCGTTCCCGGAGAACACGGAGGTCGAGGCGCTGCTGACATTCACCGGCAGCGATCCGGGCGGTCTCGTTCAAGGCGTCGCCGTCAACCCCCAGGCGGTGACGCTACGCCAGCACCACTCTTTCATCAAGCTGCCGGACGACGGCTACCGCCCCCGGCTGGCCGACCCCCGCATCGGGGTCAACGGGCCGACCATTTTCGACTACGCCACCCCCGTCGACGAGGACCTTCGCGTCCGCCTCGCCGCCCGGCACCGTCTGCAGAAGCGGGATCCCGGCCCGGACCCGTCCGAGCCGGTCGAGCCGATCGTCTACTACGTCGATCCGGGCACCCCCGAGCCAATCCGCAGCGCACTGATCGAAGGGGCCGCATGGTGGGAGGAGGCCTTCGAAGCTGCGGGATTCATCAACGCCTACCGCGTGGAGGTGCTGCCCGAGGGAATCGATCCGCAGGACATCCGCTACAACATGATCCACTGGACCCACCGGCGGACGCGCGGCTATTCCTACGGCAACACGGTGATCGACCCGCGCACCGGCGAGATCATCCGGGGCGTAGTCAATCTGGGGAGCCTCCGGCTGCGCCAGGATTACCTGCTGGGCAAGGGGATGGTCGCCCCCTTCGCGGGGACCGTTGGTGATGGGGCGGCAGGGGGCGGACCGCTTGGCACCCACGGTGTCGGGTTCGAACATTCCGGGGCGTGCCATATGGCGTTCGCCCCCGGGTTCGAATATCTGGCCGAGGTCGCGCAGAGTGCGGATGCGGTCGAGATGGCGCTCGCGCGGGTGCGCCAGCTCTCCGCCCATGAGGTCGGCCACACCATCGGCTTCCCGCACAACTACCTCGCCAGCACGTACGGCCGCGAGAGTGTGATGGACTATCCGGCGCCGTACGTGGAGATCGATGAGAATGGGCGGCTTGACCTGTCGAACGCCTACGTGCAGAGGATCGGGGAGTACGACAAGCTCTCGGTGAACTGGCTCTACCGCGAATTCCCCGCGGGCACCGACGAGGCGGCCGCTCTGGAGAACATCGTCGCACAGGGCATGCGCGACGGGCTCATCTTCATGGCGCACACCAACAACAACTTCATCGGGGCCGGGCACCCGTACGCCAGCGTCTGGGACAACGGCGCCAACCTGGTGGACCACCTCAAGCACGAGATCCGCGTCCGGAACATCGGACTCCAGGGCTTCGGCGAGGACATGATCCGCACCGGCAGACCGCTCTCCGACCTGGAATACGTGCTCCTGCCGCTCTACATGCACCACCGCTTCCAGCTGCGTTCAGCCGCACAGAGCCTGGGCGGGGCCGACTACCGCTACACCGTGAAGGGGGACGGACAGACCCCGGTGGAGATCGTCGCGGGCGAGGAGCAGAGGGACGCACTCGAAACGATCCTGTCGGCGCTCACCGTGGACTTTCTGGCGCTCCCGGAGGAGGTGGCGGTCATGATCCCCCCGCCGGCCTTCCGGCACGACGAAGGGGAGGTCTTCGCGGGGCACACCGAGCTGCTCTTCGACCCGCTCGGCGCGGCCGAGGCCGCCGCGGACTTCACGGTTGGCGAGGTTCTGCACCCGCAGCGGATGGCGCGGCTGGTCGTGTACGGCAGCATGGGGGACTACCCCGGTCTCGAGGAGGTAACGGACCGTCTGCTGGAGGCGACCTGGGGCGGGGCCGAGGAGACCGGCGAGTACCGCGCAAGGGTGCAGCACGCCATCCAGCGGGCGGTAGTGGACCGCATGATGCAGCAGGCAGGCAGCGCGGGCACAATGACGGAGGTGCGCGCGATTCTCTCGGACAGGCTGAACGAACTTGCGGGCCGGCTGGAGGCCATGATGAATGCCTCGCCGCACCAGAGGCTGGTGGCGGCCGACATCCGGCGTTGGCAGGCCAGGATCGAGAATACGACCCCGGGCCCGTCGCTCACGCTTCCCGCCGGCGACCCGATCGGTGGGCAGCCGGGCCGTGGAGGGGGACGCGGCCGGGGCTGATGGGGCGCGAGTTGGAATCCCGGAGCGAGTTCGGGCCGCGGGTCGGAACAAGGGGGCGTGACCGTCAGGGGGGCGGCACTTCGGCACTCTCCTGAAACCGGTAGCCGAATCCCCTCACGGTCTCGATCCATTCGCCCGCGGCTCCCATCTTCCCGCGGAGCCGGCGCACGTGCATGTCCACCGTGCGGGTGCGCAGACGGTTGGCCATGCGGGAATCGACCTGCCATGCTTCGGTGAGCAGCTGCCGGCGGGTCTGGGTGCGGCCCCGCCGTTCCAGGAGCGTGCGCAGGAGCCGGAACTCCGTGGGTGTGAGATTGAGTTCCTCGCCGTCCAGGGTAACGATGTGGGCCGCCACGTCGACCCTGAGCGCACCCGCGCGGAGAATCCGTCCGCCTCCGGCGACCGGCTTGCGTTCGCCCTGCGCTCGCCTGAGAATCGCATCGGCCCGCAGTACGAGTTCGCGGGGGCTGAACGGCTTCGTCAAGTAGTCGTCGGCACCGAGCTCCAGCCCGGCGATCCGGTCCTGCTGCTCGCGCTTGGCCGTCAGCACCAGCACGGGCAGGGTCAGCGTTGCGGGGTCGGAACGAATCGCCTGGAGCACTTCGTCCCCGGACACCTCGGGCAGCATCCGGTCGAGGACCAGGAGATCCGGCTTTTCACGGCGAAGCGCGTCCAGCGCCGCGGTGCCGTTGGCGACCGTCTCTACCCTGTATCCCTCGCGTGTGAGCTGGTAGGCAACCAGGGCGGCGATTTCGGCCTCGTCCTCGACAACGAGGACCCGCGCCGCCCTTGCGGGCCTGTCGCTGCTCATCACTCCTTCCCCTCTCTGCCCGCTGCAAGTCGGCGGTAGTGTCCCATCAGTTCATCAAATACGCGCGTCCAGCTTCTGGCTTCCGCGGCCAGCCTCGCCTTGCGGCCCATTTCGCGTCGCAACTCGGGACATTCCGCAAGCTCGCGCACCCGGTCCACGAACCGGTCGTCGTCCGCCACGAAACCCGTGGCGCCGTCGTCCACCAGCTCCTGTGGCCCACCCCGGTTCGTCACGACCACGGGCAGTCCGGATGCCATGGCCTCCATGACCACCTGGCCGAAGGTATCGTGCTTGCTCGGAAAGACGAAAAAGTCGCACCGGCGGTAGGCTGCCGCGAGTTCTTCGCCCGCCAGCTTGCCGGTGAACTCCGCGCGGTCGCCAAGATCAGCCTCCAGTCCTTCGCGGTGCGGACCGTCCCCGACCACCAGGAGCCGCGCCTCCGGAACGGCGTCGAGGATCTCGATGAAGCGGTCGAGGTCCTTGTCGCCGCGGTGAAGCCTGCCCGAATAGAGGATCGTCGGTCCGGCTCCCGGCACGCCAGCGTCCCGATCCGCGGCATCCCCGGCCGCGGACGATTCATTGTGGGCCGGACGGAAGAGTTCCGTGTCCACACCTCGGCCAAGTATGGAGAGTGGTGCGTCCAGTCGGGGGCCAATCGCTTCCAGCGTCCGGCGGGTGGGTGCCAGGACGGCCTCGATTCCGTTGCGTTTCGAGTAGAACCGGCGCATGACCCACCATCCAATCGCTTCCGTGGCGGATACGGTGGGCACCTTGACCGCCTCGAGCGACCCGAGCACTTCAGCCGCCCGCTTGCCGGCGTATTCGGCGATGCTGGTGGTGTACATGGCCACCACCGGAATGCCCAGGCGACGGGCAACCCATATCCCCTGCATTCCCATGGTGCCCGGTGCGATCACGTTGATCACGTCGTAGCAGCGAGCCGCGGCCGCCCGCAGGATCCGCTGGTCGGGCACGACGTGGCGCAGGTCCTGCGGGATGGTTGGGTCGACCCGAACCGGAACGCGCGGCCGCCACCCGAAGAGCTGCACCGAGCCGTCCTCGTCGATCCGGTCGTCATCGGCATAGCTGTGCAGATCCATCTCCAGACTTCGCCGCTTGCAGTAGCGGATGTTGTAGGAGAGGAAGTTGCTTACGCCACTGAAATGACGGCTGCCGGAGCCGGGGCGCCCGACTTCCGAGAAGACGCCGACACGTAGAGCCTCAGGCAAACCAGGCGAAATGGCCGACGGCCCATGTGATCGTCGCCAGGCCCCATCCGGAGACGACATCCCCAGGATAGTGGAGGCCGAGATAGCAACGGGAGACTCCGACGGCTACCGCCAGACAGAGGACCACCGCGGTAACACCCGCGGAGAGGACCCCGACGAGGGGAAGGGCGACGGCCAGTGCCGCCGTGGCATGCCCCGACGGAAACGAGAACCGGTCGGGTGCCTGTACGATCGACTGGACCCCCACCGGGAGACGGGGGCGGGGACGGATGGCGAGGCGCTTGATGATCTGCACCATGCCGTGGGAGATGGTCAGGACCACCAGCGCTTCCAGGCCGACTGGAGCGATGCCCGGCAAGGCTCCGGAGGCCAGGACCAGCGCGATGGCGATGATTACGGGAGGCTCCGCCAGCACGGTCACGGCGCGCATCAGCCGATCCATCCAGGGGCGTCGACGCGACAGGAGAGCCAGAAAGAGCCTCTCATCGACTCCGCTCAGCCGAACGTTCCAGCTAGCCACTACGGATTCTCCCTATTTGGTCCAAACGGGTGACAATGCTAGTAATATGGTCGACGCTTGGCAACATTGGCGCGTCAGCGACGCAACCAGCGCGCGGCGCGCCACCGGGTTCACCCACCGGCATCTCCCTGCTTCCCGGAAGCTTCGTCGAAGTAGCGGAAGAGCGGTCGCCTGACCTCGCCGAGGAGAATGCGGTGGAGCTCGATTCCCAGCCAGCGCGCCGACGCGCGCACGAAGCCATCGCTGCGGAAGCGTCGCGTCGAGATCACTACACGCGGCCTGCGTACAAAAGCGTACCTGCCCAACCGGCTGATACGGCGCGCGTAGTCCTGGTCTTCCGCGACCATCACCGACTCGTCGAAACCACCCACTGCTTCGTGCAGTTCCCGGCGGACCAGGATGAATCCGCCGATCGAATGGGGCCAGCGCAGGCGGGTGCTCAGCCAGAAATAGCCGGCCGAAACCCAGTGCAAGAGCCGCACGCGCCATCCGCTGGAGTCCGGGACAAACCAGCAGCTGAGCCCGTCGAGGCCTCCCGCTTCGGCTACCTCGAGGGCTTGCTCGAGCGCTGCGGGGGGAACGACGACATCGGCGTCGAGGAACAGGAGCCAACTGCCCTGCGCCTCCCGCGCGCCGTTGTTCCGCCCCATCCCGGGGAGTCCGCCCCGGACCACCCGGCACTCCCGCGCACGGGCGATCTCGGCCGTCCTGTCGGTGGAGCCGCCGTCCGCGACGATCACCTGGTTCGGTGACACGGTCTGGGCCGCCAGCGCATCCACCGCCTCCGGCAGGTGCTCTTCCTCGTTGAGCGCCGGAATGACGACGCACACGGACCTGGAGCGCGCACGGTTCGGAACCCGAACTCGATCCCGTCTACGACGCGCCACGCCGCCCATCCCAACTTCTGCAGGACATTCTTCGTCGTCTCGTGTTCCGCGCTCGTCGATTCGTCCCGATCCATGTCCGGAATGTAGTTGCCCGGTTCGCCCGCACCCGTTCCAAGATGACGATCTGTCAATTCTGGCAGGATCGCAAGAACGCTTTGAGTGGGCTGCCGCCAGCCATGGCTCAGGCATCCGCGGAGTATGGCGAGTCCCGGCGGGTGGAGGTCCACCGATGGCCGAGGTCGGAACCGCGGGATCCGACCCGAGAGGTGTTGACTCTCTCCGCGCAACGGGGGCGGTGGTGGTGGCCGACATGGTCACCCATCCGCTCCCGATGCTCCAGCATCCGGTCGGCGAACATTCCGTGAACCGGAAGTCCTGGCATGGCTAAATCGAACCGTTGTCGGGTGCCGTATCGGTGACGGACGGGTACCAAACCGATGTAGTCGGGCGGCCTCCCGTTGACCTCGGCCGTCTTTCGGGTGAGCTTTGTCACAGCATTAACGGGAGTGTGTCTGCGCGGTCAGGACCAATCGAGCTTTGAACGACGGGCCCCGAACCCATGACGGGGAGCCCGTCGTTTTGTTTCACGGGCTTCGACCGACTCGAACCCAGCCCGGCCGGGCCCGCGAAACAACGGGTCGACCGGGCGGCTCCCCTACACTTCAGGAGAAGAGAGAGCGTGCGTACTCAGGGAACCGTCAAGTGGTTCAATGACCAGAAGGGTTTCGGCTTCATCTCCAGGGCCGACAATGGCAAGGACTGCTTCGTCCACTTTTCCGCCATTCAGGGTGAGGGCTTCAGGACCCTGACCGAGGGAGAGCAGGTGGAATTCGAAGTGGTGGACGGAGCCAAGGGTCCGGCGGCGGAGAACGTCGTTCGGGTGGGCGCCGAGGGCGCCTGAACCGGCAGCAACATATGGACCCGGTCCGCCGGCGGTTTCCGGCGGGCCTACCGTTCCTCCAACGGACTGCCCCGCCCACGTGATCGATCGGCAGTCCGTCGATCCGCGCGAGTGCCCCCGGGAGTCATTCCATGGGTGCTCGACCAGTCGCCAGCGTCCGCCACCCCGCCCTGCCCACCCGTGGCGCAGGCGACCGCGGCTTCCAGTTCCGCGCGCCGGTCCGCGGCTACCAGCACGCGCATTCTGACGTCGGTCCCGAAGGCCTGGTCCTCGATCTCGGCTTCAAGGGCTCGGAGAGCGTGCTTCACCCGTGGCGCCATTTTGTACGAAACATTCACCAACACGACAACCCGTGTGGTTCTATTCACTCTCGGGCATATCTGTGCCGCATTCCTCACTCCACCCGCATAGGCGCGTACCAGACCACCGGTTCCCAGCTTGACGCCGCCGTAGTAGCGGGCGCACACCGCCACCACCTCCCCCAGCCCCGAATGGAGGAGCGCGTGCAGCATGGGCCTCCCTGCGGTGCCGCGAGGCTCGCCCGCGTCACTCATGCCCACCTGGGCAGTCGCGCCCGGCGGTCCCGCATTGAACGCCCAGCAGTAGTGGGTGGCGCCCGGATGCCGCTCCCGCACCTCCCCAACGAAGCGCGAAGCGTCGGCGCGGCTTTCCGCCCGGCCAAGAACGGTGATGAAGCGGCTCCGCCGGATCACTTCCCGGCTTTCGACCGTGTCCATGGGCACGGCGTAGCGGTCGCGCTTGCCGCGGCCACTGTCCACGCCGGCAGCGTCACTCACGCCGCGGGGCGCGCTGGTGGCTGGGTGCCGCCCGCACGGGGGACTCTCGCGGGACTTTCCATTTGCGGCCTCCGTCCTTACTCTTGTACGCCGCGTTGCTGATTGAGAATCGGTCTCAATCTCAACCGTGCCGTGTCAAGCACTTTCGATAAACCCCAAGGGTGTTCGTGTGGAAGACGGTCAGCGAAACACTGAAGATACGGACAAGAAACGTGCCGAGCGCATGCTCGCCGATGTTCCCCTCGATGAGGAAGTCGTGCTGGTCCGCATGGATGTGGACGGCGAGGATGTCGAAGCGCTCCTGGAACGGGGCATCGTGCCGGGTTGCAAGCTCTGTCCGGTGCGGCACGCGCCCGCCGGGGGGCCGACCGTGTACCGGGTGGACGGCGACCTGATCGCGCTGCGCAAGGATCTGGCATCCTGTCTCTGTGTGCAAACCGCCCTGGCAGCCCGCCGCTCGCCCGCAGAAGGCCGCAAGGGAGCCGCCCGGCAGGCACCGGAGCCCGCAGGGGTCGTGGACGCCACTTGACCGGCACCGACCCTCTGGTGGCGCTGGTGGGACCGCCCAACGCCGGCAAGTCCACCCTGTTCAACACCCTCACCGGGCTGAAGCAGCGAGTCGCCAACTATCCGGGCGTGACCGTTGAGCGAAGGTCCGGCGTGGTCGACGAGCCCGTCGGATCGGTGGAGGTGATCGACCTGCCCGGGGTGCACGGCCTGTCGCCGCGCAGCCTGGACCAGATGGTCACCCGGGACGTTCTGATGGGGAATCTGGAAGGCGGCCGGCAGCCGGACGCGATCGTGCTGTTGCTGGACGCCACCCGCCTCCGGTCGCACCTGATGCTCGCGGATCCCGTGCTCGGATTGGGAATTCCCGCCTTGGTCGTTCTGACGATGGGCGACGAGCTGGGTAGACGCGACGGTGCGGTTGACCCCACGGCCCTCGCGGCGGAACTGGGAGTGGAGGTGACGCTGGTCAACGCGCGCGACCCCTCCACGCTGGGGACCGTGCGACGCTTCCTGCGGGCGCTGCACACCGGAGGCGAGGAGTTGCGTGCCTGTCCCGCCATCGCGGTGGCGGACGCCGCGGCCAGCGAGCACCATCCCGGCCGCCCCCTGCCCGTGGTCGACCTCTTCGCCGAACGCCGGAAGCGGGCGCGCGCGCTGGGCCGCTCGGCCGATTTCCGCGATCCGCGCCCGTCCCGCATGACGCAGCGAATCGACGCGCTGGTACTGCACCGGCTCTGGGGGCCGCTGCTCTTTCTCGTCGTGGTGGCGCTCGTCTTCGAGGCCATATTCACCTGGGCGATCCCGCTGATGGACGCCACCGAGGCGGGCATCGGCGCGTCGGGGGAGTTTGTCGCCGGGCTGCTTCCCGACAGCTGGTTCCGGGCCCTCCTGATCGACGGGGTGTGGGCGGGAGTGGGGTCGGTGGTCGTCTTCCTCCCGCAGATCCTGATCCTCTTCTTCTTCATCGCGATCCTTGAGGACTCGGGCTACATGGCACGCGCGGCGGTGATCGCCGACCGGGTGATGCACCGGGTGGGGCTGCAGGGGAGGTCGTTCCTGCCGCTCCTCTCGGCGTACGCGTGCGCGGTTCCGGCGGTGATGGCGGCCCGCACGGTGGAGGATGAGCGGGACCGCATCGCCACCATCTTCGTGGCCCCGTTCATGACCTGCTCGGCGCGGCTCCCCGTCTACGCGCTCCTGATCGCCGCCTTCATCCCCGCCGGCTCCCTGATCGGCCCGCTGGGCTGGCGCGCAGCCGTGATGATCGGCCTCTACGCGCTGGGTCTGGCGGCGGCGCTCGTCACGGCGGCCATCCTCAAGGGCACGCTGCTCGGCGGCCGTTCCGCGCCCTTCGTTATGGAACTGCCCCCGTACCGCCTGCCCACCTTGCGCTCGGTCCTGAACCGCCTGCTGGACCGCACGAAGATCTTCCTGCGCCGGGCCGGGAAGATCATCCTCACCGTGACGGTGGTGCTCTGGGTGCTCACCCAGTTCCCGAGGGCGCCGGTGGGCGGCGCGCCGGAGATCGGGGACAGCGCACTGGGGCAGATCGGCCAGGTGATCGAACCGGCCATCGAGCCGCTGGGCTTCGACTGGCGCATCGGCATCGGGCTGGTGACCTCGCTGGCGGCGAGGGAGGTGATCGTCGGCACTCTCGGCACCATCTACGGCGTCGAGAACGAGGGCGAGGCCGACTTCGAGCTGCAGGCAGCCTTGCAGCAGGATCTGGACCTGGGTTCGGCGGTCGCCCTGCTGATCTTCTTCGTCTTCGCGCTGCAGTGCATGTCGACGGTGGCGGTGATGCGCCGGGAGACGGGTGGGTGGGGATGGCCGGCGCTTCAGTTCAGCTACATGCTGGCCCTCGCCTACGCGGGAGCCTGGGTGGCCAACGCGCTGCTTTGAGGCGGCAGTCTTCGGCCAGGGCTTCGCGCAAGCAATCCGTGGGTTGTCCCCGCGTGGCACCCAGGGCGGTGACGAGCCGCGCTGCTACAACCGCCGCACCTTCCCCGTAACCTCGACATCGACCGGGAATCCCCCGGCCCGCCGGGGCAACCTGGCGCGCAGCCGCGGGTCGTCCTTCTCCAGGTAGACCTTGACGCAGGGCTTCCCCCCGCGCATGCCGATGGCGGTGCCGGAGACGCCCTTCATCCCGATGACCCTGCGGGTGACGCGGTCGTGGGCCCTTTCGATCGAGCCGCTCACGGGTCAGTTCCCGTCGATCCGGACATCGAAGTGTTCCAGCACCAGGCCGATGGGATTGGCGATGGTGCTGGTCTCGCTGCCCGCGAAGAGGAGGCCGACCGGACGCCGGCTGTCCGGACCGGTGCCCCCCGCGACGATCAGTGAGCCGGAGTCGCCCGGAGCCGAGAAACCGTTGCCCGTGATGACGATCTGGCCGGAGAAGCGCGCCGTGTTGTCGCGGAAGCCGACGTTGAGGGTCGCGTTCAGGCCGCTGATCTTGCCGTGCGTGTGGCCGGTGGTGCGTCCGTACTTCTGGACCTCCATGCCGAGCTTCGCCGCCAGCACCTCGCTGCGCGGGGTGCCGTACCCGTTGGAGGGCGTGGAGTTGCCGAGATTGTCGGTCGTGGTGGCGGCGATGGCGGCGTCGATCTGGTTGGCGGGGCACATCGGGAAGGGATTGCAGAAGCGGATGGGCTTGAAGTCGTGCAGGGTGCCGATCGCGTCGGTCGGGTTGATGCCGCCGTCCACCGCGCCGGGCTGGAGGATGTGGTCGCCCTTCTTGGCCTGGTTCCGGTTCGCATAGACGTGGTTGTTGCTGAGCGCGAACACCTCGGAGCCGGAGGTGACCCGGGCGCCGATGGTGCCCGCGGTGACGTCCACCTGGCCGGTCGAAACGCCGATGGGCACCGGGCGCGCGAAGGACCGTTTGGGGTCGGTGTCGTCGGCCGCGGCCGCCTCGGTCCCGGAGGGTGCGTTGCCCAGCCAGTCGAAGGGTCCGGTGAACTCCGTGATCAGGCGGTGGCCGTCGAGGCTGGCCGGGATCCCGGCAACGTTCTCCTGGGCCAGGTACACCTTCACCACCGGCTGGCCGGCCGGGTCAAAGGCCACCGCGGTGCCGGCGACACCCGGGATGGCGAGCAGGTCCGGGTTGTGGCGCTCCTGCACCGAGATGGCGGCGGCCAGATCCTCGTAGCCCGGCAGGGCAGGGGCTCCGCCACCGACGGGTGCGCTCGCCGGCCACAGCAGGTACGCGTCCAGCAGTACTGCGGCTGCCAGCGTCAAGGCGCGCACGGCTTCCCGCCTGGACGTGATCGCGCGCCGCCGGCCTTCCTGCACCGGCTGCGGCGCCCTCGTGCCTCTCGCCCTGGACACCGTCTTCACATTTCGCTCCTTGAGCGCCGTGTTCTCGCTTCGCGCCTCGCGCGCCGCCCCGGCCGTTCCCCGCGACCGATCATGCATACCTTACCGACGACGCGGCCACAAGGTTTCGTTGCCTCGGAACAGGTCGCCCTGATGTTCGCCGGCGGTGGGAGGAAAGCGCCGCAACGCCGCCCGGCGGCCGTCCCACCGCACCGGCATCGGCACGTCCACGTAGCCGTCGATATCCGGGTGGTTGCACGGCCGGATCATGCCCGTGGCGGCGGTCTGGGGATCGTCCAGCGCCGAGGCCACGGTGTGGATCGGGGCCGCGGGGACCCGGTGGTCGCCGAGGAGCTCGAGCAGGGCCCGGACCGAATGCTTGCGCGTCCTGGCGCCGATGAGTTCGGCGAGTCGCGCGCTGTGCGCAACCCGCGACGCGTTGTCCACGTAGTCGGGATGATCGGAGAGGGCGAGTCCCAGCGCGCCGCAAAGCCGGCGGAAGATGTCGTCGTTGCCGGCGGCGATCATCACCGACCCGTCGGTGCAGGGGAACGCCTGGTAGGGCGCGATCATGCCGATCGAGGAGCCCATCGGTTCAGGGACGATGCCGGTCGCGAGGTAGCCGGTCAGATGATACGACATCCACGCAAGGGAGGTATCGAGGAGCGAAGTGGTCACGTGGCAGCCGCTTCCGGTTCGCTGCCGCTCCATGAGGGCGGCCATCACGGCGATCGCCGTCCACGTGCCCGTCCCGAGGTCCACGATCGAGGTCCCCACGCGGGCGGGAGTCCCCCCGGCATCGCCCGTCACCGACATCAGCCCGGAGCGCGCCTGCATGAGCGGGTCGTATCCGGGGGCGTCCCGCAGCGGGCCCTCGTGCCCGTAGGCCGTTACCGAGACGTAGATCACCGAAGGATTGTCCGCCTTCACGCGCTCGTATCCGATTCCCAACCGGTCGGCAGCACCGTGCCGCAGCGCCTGGATCACGACGTCGGCCTCGGCCGCCAGCTGCCGGGCGCGGTCACGGTCGCCTTCCTCCTTCAGATCCAGGATGACGCTGCGCTTGTTGCGGTTCACGACCTGGAAGAGCGTGCTCTGCCCTCCCACGAACGGCGGCCCCCACTGTCTGGCAGGGTCGCCTCCGGGAGGCTCGACCTTGATCACATCCGCTCCCAGGTCACCCAGGATCTGCCCGGCAAAGGGTCCCGCGAGGTTCTGGGAGAAGTCGAGCACGCGGATCCCGTCAAGCGGCACGGGAGGCATCTGCTGAGCGCGCATTGTGGATCGATATCCCTTGAAGGTGGTGGTCTCGCGGATGGTGTCCCGAGGCAATCGGGCGCGGTGCGCCTCCGCCGCAGCGGGGCCGGTGCAGGCGCGGATTCATCCAGGGACTGATAGGATAAGATATGGAGACGATACGCATTCCCAATAGCGCGACCTACTCCCCCATTGCGCTCACCGACCTGATCTTCGCGGCCCCGCTGGCGTCGCGGCTGCTGATCGGCGCGACGCTCCCGGGACGCATCCTGCAGCTGGCCGCCGCGGGCGTCTACGCGGGCAGCGTCGTGGGTGACTGGGCCAGCCGGCGGGGTGTCCGGAAGATCGACTTTCTCGAGACCTATTCGGCCGATGTGGACCACATGGAGGAGATGCCCGAGTCCAGGCGCCACGAGGATGTCCAGCGGTTCAGCGAAGAACTCATGGACATCTACTCGCCGGTGACCCGCAAACGGGACATCCTGGCGGCCGACGTGAACGAGCGGCTCACCTCGTACATGGCCGGGATCACCGGACAGCGCGTGGAGACGAGCAGCGCCGTGCGCAACGTCACGCTGGCGCGCTTCATGATGCCCTTCGCGTCGGGAAGCTGTGACATTCTCTCGGGCGATATCGCGGTCTTCCGCCCCACCGGCGTCTTCGAGCCGCACATCCTGGCCCACGAATTCAGCCACCGGAAGGGGTACCTCAAGGAGTTGGAGGCCCAGGCGCTGGCCTACCTGTCGCTTTCCGGCTCCCGGGATCCCCAGCTTCGCCAGTCCGCGCTCGCCGAGCGCATCTACCGCAACCTGAGGGTTCTCGACGGCGACGATCCGGAGCGCTACGCGGAACTCCTGGACGCGACCCCGCTGGCGGACGAGGTGCTGGAGGACTTTCGGCGCCTCCGGCCACCGGATCAGCGCGCCGGCGCCGTGACCAAGGCCATGAAGGACCTGTACGATACCCGGATGAAGATGACCGGGCAGAACGGACTGTCGGACTACGACCGGGGCTTCACCAACTTCCTCTACACCTTCGAGGAGTCTTCGGCCCAGGCCGCTTGAGGCTACGCCCCCGGCACCGGGAACCGCACCGAGAAGCCGATCCCCGTTCCTCCGGCACCACCGCCCAAGCGGAGTCCCTCCAGCGACACGGGGACCCAGGCCTGGCGCCTGGCGAAGCGGTTGATCACAAAGCCGGCGACCGCGCCGACCCCGACCCCTACAGCGAACCCCCGCAGGGCGACCGCGGCGTCGCTCTCCTCCTCCGCGCACGGATCTGCGAGTCCCAGTTCCACCGCCGTCTCGTTCGGTGTGCACTCGCCCTTGAGCGCCCAGGCGAAGGTCGCTCCCGCGGCACCGAAGACGGAGGTGCCGACGAGAAGGGAGCGCGCCAGGTCCCCGACCGCAGCCTGTTGTTCGACCAGCGGGTCGTGGCCGAGGGGGATCCACAGAACCGGTTCATTCGGCCCGATATCCAGGAGGAGCGTGTCCCCGTGCAACCCCACGGCGTTCCCCTCGAGGGGGACCGGGGCGAAGATGGGTGGGGCCGCCGGACCACCCCGCAACACCGTGGCCCCGGTGACGCGCAGGCGGGTCCCCATGGGCAGGACGACCTCGTCCTGGGCGGACAGGGCTGCCGGACCATCGCCTGGGACCGGCACGAAAACGGACGCTGCCAGTGCCAACGGGATCAGCAAGCTCCTCTTCATTTCGGCCTCCATGGCAGGTGCGGTCGGGCCGCGTTCTGCGGTCAAAGATACGGCCACAATCGCGGATCCAGCGACAGAACCACCTCCAGGGTACCGCCGGGGACACCCCACGCGGCATCGAACCTCAGGAGATCGTGGAACACCGCCACCCCCCCGCCCACATACC
>VXLT01000280.1 GCA_009841475.1 Gemmatimonadota bacterium | reverse complement strand
CCACCACCCCCCACGCCTCGAAGGTCTCGCCGCCCAGGACCGTCCCGAACTCGGCCCCCGCCCGCACCGCGAGCCGCTCCACCACGAACTTGTCGCACTCGGCGATCACCTCGCGCCGCACGCCGGGCCCGGCCTCCACCGCGCGGGGCTCCACGATTCCCGGTCCCGGGTCGCCGAAGTCGATCACCTCCATCGCCCGCTCGATGTGCAGTTCGCGCGGCCGCCCGTCCGGCCCGGTGCGCCCCCAGTCGTGGATCCGGTAGGTCGTGTCCGCACTCTGCTGGATCTCGACCAGAACGATCCCCGAGAGGATGCCGTGGACGGTGCCGGCCGGGACCATCACCGCGTCGCCGGGCCGCACCGCCAGCCGCCGCAGCCGGTCCTGCAGCCTCCCCTCGAGCGCGGCGCTCCGCAGCGCCTCCCTGTCCGTTCCCGGCTGCAGGCCATGGATGATCCGCGCCCCCGGGCCGGCTTCCAGGATGTACCACATCTCGGTCTTGCCGGGCTCCCCGAGCCCGCGCTCGGCCGCGTGGTCGTCCCCCGGGTGGACCTGCACCGAGAGCGCGTGATTCGCGTCCAGGAGCTTTACCAGCAGCGGAAAGGCGCCCGTCGCGCCGGCGGCAGCACCCGCGTCCACCCCTCGGCGACCGACCAGCGCCGCCCCGTATTCCGCAACCAGCGAGGGCAGGTCCCGTCCCTCCAGGGGACCCGAATCGACGACGGACGGCCCGGAGGGGTGCCCGGAGATTTCCCACGTCTCCGCGACGATTTCGCTCGGCAGTGTCCGCCCCGTGAGGGGACCCAGCCTTCTTCCCCCCCACATGTAGTCCTTGACGCAGGGCGAAAAGGTCAGGGGCGCTGCGAGGGGTGCGGAGCCGGGCATCCCCTAATGTAGCGCGGACAGGGATGCCCGGGCTCGGGCCGGCGGGCGCCAGGGCCCTCCTGCGGCCCCCGGCGCCCGCGCGCGCCCACTCCCGGTGTTGGCCCGTGGGCGGCTAGTTCGCCTCGAACGCGATGTCCAGAGCGATCCAGAGCGCCACCACCTCGTCCCGGTTCTGCGCGGGTGAGAATCTGGCGGCATCGGCCACGCGCAAGGCCGCATCATCCAGACCCCGGTGTCCGGAACTTTCCTTGACGAGCGAATTCGCGACCTGGCCGCTCTCGTCGACGAACAGCCAGACGGTGACGGTGCCCCCGATGCCCGCATCCTTCAGCAAGGCTGGATACTCGCGCTCCAGGACCCGGTTCACCTCGACCTCGTTCAGCATTCTCGGCTTGGCGGTGTGAACCACGAACCTGGGCTCGTCCTCCAGGCTCGGTTCGGCGTCCGCCCTCAAGGGCGGCGGTGGCTCCGTAGATACGACGGGTTCCTGGCCGGCGAATCCAGTAACGTAGAGTCCCGGCTCGGGCGGGACATCCTCTACGGCCTCCGCCGCCGGCACCGCCTCCAGCTCCGCTTCCGGCACCGGGGCTTGCGTCTCCTTCGTGATCCCCGGAGCCCAGACGGCCACCCCTACCACCATGATCGCCGCGAAGGCCAGGAACGCGACCTGCGCCATCCCCACCTCGGGAGCCTTGCTGAGCAGCTTGCGGATCCGTGTTTCCAGGAACGAGGGGCGTTCCGCGAACGCGGCCAGCGCGAGCCCCGGACGGGCGGCGGCGCGGGCGCCCACGCGGAAGAGAAGCTCTCCGTAGAGCCAGCGCCGGTGGGGGAGCCGCTCCATGACGCGCTGGTCGCAGTCGAGTTCGATGGCCAGGCAGAGGCGCCGGTAGTGAAGCCAGAGCGCGGGATTCCAAGG
Source organism: Gemmatimonadota bacterium (assembly GCA_009841475.1). Lineage (GTDB taxonomy): Bacteria > Gemmatimonadota > Gemmatimonadetes > Longimicrobiales > Gaopeijiaceae > Bin94. The sequence goes on along the minus strand of VXLT01000280.1, from coordinate 18,057 downwards.
GAACGCGATGAGCAGCACCGCCATGAAGAAGCGCAGGACGGCGTCCCCGGCCCCGAGATGCTCCTCTTCGTGTGCCAGGATCAGCTTCTGCCGGGGTGGTTCCGCCCCTCTCACCCACTCCGGCAGCACGATGCGCGGCCGCAGGAGTCCGACCACCGCGGGGCCGGCGTCACGGGCCCAGAGGATGGACTGGCCGAGCAGCGTCCCCCGCTCCCAATAGCGTCGCCGGTACAGGAGGTCGGCGGTCCCGATCAGCGCCCACAGGGCGAGGCCGCAGGACAGCAGGACCCAGCCCAGGAGAACGATCCCGTCCAGCGCGTGCAGGAACGAATCGTACGGCACGCTGAACCCCAGGAAGCCGGGCGCGCCTGCCGCGGCCGCGCTTTGCGCGACGGCCGACCCCACCGGCGCCAGCCCCGGCACGAGTTCCGCCTCCACGCGGGGGAACGGCCCGCCGCCCCCTCCCGCAAACACCCGTGCGGCGGTGAGCGCGACCGTCCCGGCCCCGGCCCCCAGCCAGACCCAGCGCCGCCCTCCATCCAGCAGCTTCTCCAATGCGAGGCCCGCAACCAGCATCAGCAGGCCCGCTCCGACCGACCAGAGCATCCACGCGGCAATCATCGTTCCTTCTCCTCTTCCAGACGCTGATCCAGCAGCTTGCGAAGGCGCTTCACGGCCCCCGGCGAAAGCTGTTCTTCCGATACGAGCTGTGTCACGAGCAGCTCGGCCGAACCCTTGAAAAGCTTGTCCCGCATGCGCGCGACGACGGACCGCCCCGCTTCCTCGCGCCCCAGCAGCGGATGGTAGCGGTGGGCGCGCCCCTCCTTGCGATGGTCGACAAGACCCTTCGCCTCCAGGATCCGGAGCACCGTGAGGACGGTGTTGTAGGCCAGATCGTCCTCCAGGCGCTCGTTCACCTCGGCGACCGTTGCCGACCCCATCTCCCAGAGGACCGACATGATGTCCAGTTCCCGCTCGGTTAGTCTACGGTTCAAGGTCATCTCCCTGCGGGCCTGTCCGCCCGCTTTCGAGTAAATCCCAAGATGTTAGGTGAAGGTATGGAGCGCCGGGCCAAATGTCAACTATTTTCTTAGGTACACCGAATGCAGCGTTTGGTTCCAGGGGCTCCGTACGAACCTGTGCTTGCGTCCGGTGCCTCCGGCCGGCAAATCGGAAGCCTGACCGATAGCCACGTGAAAGGCACCCGCATGCGTTCATTCACGTCCGTCACGATTCTGGCGCTGGCTCTCGCCCCCGCGGCGGAATATATCTTAACTTAAGAAAATTTTATCTGGCTGCACCCGCCCGCCGTGCAGCCTCCGGGATCAGCCGCGACGCCTCCGGCAGCAGAGCCGCGCCGCGGCGGTGGCTGATCATCAGCAGGGGGCAATTCGTGGCCCGGGCGACCCGGAGCATCAGGCTGCTGAAGACCGCGCGGCGCCGGCCGCTGCGGTGGAAACCCAGAATCAGGAGGTCGGTATCGGCGGTGCGGCGCGCGACTTCCTCCGCGATGTCGTTCCCGACGACCAGTTCGGCGTGGGCGGCGTCCCCCATCTCGTCCCAGGCCAGCCGCTCCAGATCCCGTCGCGCCCGCCGGTGCACGCCCGCCCCCGCCTCCTCCGACAGCACGCCCAGGAAGGTCACGTCGCGGGGCGCGGTCCGCGCGAGACTGCCAAGCAGCCGCGCACGCACCGGGCTCTGGTCGCGCCCGCCCCGTGACGGAATCAGAATCCGGCGAGCCTTGTCCGGCGTCCATTCGCTCGGGGCGCGCAGGATCACCACATCGGCGTCCACAGCGCCGATCAGCCGCGCAAGCGACCCCGTCATCAGCGAGTCGTCGAGGTGCCCGACGCCGAGGAGCAGGCTCTCGCACCGGGTCGCCTCCGCCACCCTGGCGATCTCTCCCCAGGGATCGGCGTGCAGCGTGATCAGCGCTTCCGGGCGAAGATCCACCTCCATCGCGGTACTCAGCGCGCCGCCGAGGACCGCCTGGGCGTCCCGGACTTCGCCCGGTAGCTCTTCGGGGTCGTAGCGCTCCGGCGGCGACACCACCGAGAGCAGCTGAACGCGCGCCACTTCGGGGGGCGCGAGCGCCTTCGCCATCGTCACCAGCGTCTCCGCGCTGGCCGGGTTCGCGATCGGCGTGAGCACCACGGGCCGGCGGCCGCGCAGCTTGACCATCTGCGGGTCCATCCCCTCCGAGGACGCGTCCACCACACGCGCGCGCGGCGCCAGATGGATCGCGTACAGGATCGCCCCCACGCCCAGCCAGAGCGCCGCCAATACCCCGGCGGGCGGCACGGCGACCGCCTGGTAGAGGCCGATCGCGAGACAGGCCGACCCGCCCACCACCGGCACGGCCGGGAACCACGGCGTGCGGAACCCCTCGGGCCTGCCGGCGCGCCTCCGCGCCAGGTATCCGATCCCGTGGGTGAGCGCGAAGCTCGCCAGGAAGATGAGGCTGGCCACCGCGCCGGCCGCGGCCACGTCCGGAACCGCGATGACAAGGAAGGCGACCACTACGGCGCTCAGTCGCACGGCCGCGGTCGGTGTGCCCGTGCCCGGTGCGAGCCGTGCATAACGCGCCGGCAGCGTGCGGTCCGTCCCCATGGTGCGCGCAAAGCGGGAAGCGGCCAGCAGGTTGGCCTGCAGCGCGGAGAGCATCGCCAGGAGCCCCGCCGCCAGCACCAGCCAGTAGCCCATCGGGCCCATGAAGTTGCGGGCGGCTACCGCCACCAGGATCTCCGGGTACTCCGCCGCCACCTCGGTCACCGGCTGGCCCGGAGCCCCCACCGCCACGATCAGGAAGAGGAGCGGGAGGTAGATCACCAGAGCCGTACCCAGCGACAGGAACATCGCCCGCGGCACGTTCCGCTTCGCGTCGCGGACCTCGCCCCCCACCGCCGCGATCAGGTCGAACCCCTGCAGCGCGATGAAGGTGTAGCCCATCGCCTGCGCCAGCCCCACGAATCCATCCGAGAAGAACGGCCGGAAGCGCGCCGCGAGCGCACCGGGCCCCGGGGCCTCGCCGGCCAGCGCGAAGAAACCCGCGACGAGCAGGACAATGAACACGACGACCTTGCCGATCGTCTCCCACTGTCCGCCGCCCGCCGCGGTCCGGGTGAGGCGCCAGGTGTAGAAGCCCACCGCACAGAGCGCGTACGCAACCACCGCGAGGCGTGTCCCGATCCACCCGGGGACCTCGCCGGCCGTCATCAGCCCGATCTGCTCCAGGAACGGGACCAGGAAGACCGCGAAGCCCATGGCGTAGAGGACCGCCCCCACCACCGAGGCGAACCACACCACCCACCCCACCCCGAAGGCGGCCTCCACCGTGAGGACCTTGCGCGCATAGGTGTAGGTGCCGCCCGACTGCGGGAAGCGCGCGGCGAGTTCCGCGAACGAGCACACCGTGATCATCGCGATCGCTCCGTTCAGCGCGAACGCCAGGATCGCGCTCGGGCCGGTCGTCGCGAAGGCGACCCCCGCGAGCGCCAGGATGCCGCTACCGACGATGGCGCCTACGCCAACGCCGGTAGCGGCAATGAGCCCCAGATGCTGCTGGGTTTGGGGCGACCCCCTCATCCCCGCCAGCCCCGTATCACGTCACCGGCCGCTCCTTCTTCGCCAGGTGCACCTCCAGCCACGCGGTCCAGCGGGCCCACAGATCCAGGGTTGTTTCTACGGTCGCCGGCCCGTGGTCCTCGAAGGGATACATGTACATCGCAGCCGTCTTGTCCAGCCCGTTCAAGGCGTGGAAGAGGCGTGGCGAGTGGGCGGGAGCGGTGCCGACGTTCTGGTCGTGCATGCCGTGGTACAGCAGGACCGCGCCGGTCAGGTCGTTGGCGTGCATGAAGGGCGACATGTCCAGGTACACGTTGGGCGCATCCCAGAAGATCCGCCTTTCGCTCTGGAATCCGAGCGGGGTGAAGGTGCGGTTGTAGTTGCCGTCGCCCGCGATCCCGGCCTTGAAGAACGGGGTGTGGACCATGGCGTTCAGGGTGCTGAAGGCCCCGTAGGAGTGCCCGCCCAGGCCGAGGCGCTGGCGGTCGATGATGCCGCGCGCGTCCAGCTCGTCGATCACGGCCGCGAGGTTGTTGCGCAGGTCGTGCTCGTAGTTGTTGTTCATCGCGCCCGCATCCCCCACGATCGGCGCGTCGGGCTCGACCACGACGTAGCCCAGCCGGATGAGGTATTCCATCGAGCGGGTGCCGAAGTTCGGGAACGAGTTCTTGTTGTAGGTCCGGCCACGCTCGTCGTAGGACTCCTGGTCCTGGTACTCGCGCGGGTAGAACCAGAACATCGCGGGGCGCCGCTCTCCCTCCACGAAGTCGGGCGGGAGCGTGACGTTGACGAGGAAGCGGAAGCCGTCCGGGCGCTCCACGGTGAAGCGCTGGCGCGGCGCATTCGTGATGTCGGGCGTGTAGTCGACGTTGTTGGTCAGCTGCGTGCGCATGTCGCCGTCGATCAGGTAGGACTGGCCGATTTCGGTCGGGGTCTCGCGCCGGACGACAAGCTTCCCGGCGTCGGCGTCCAGAACGGCGGCGATGCGTTCGTATTGGCCGTCGTTGGAGCTCTCGTAGACGCGCTCCTTTTCGCCGGTCCGCACCGACACCCGGTCCATGAACGACTGGGGCGACGATTCCAGCGGATCCTCGTGGTAGATCGTGCCGGTCAGGAAGACCACCTCGTCGCCCGGCTCGCCGCCCATCTCGACGAATGATCCGCCGCCCCCTCCACCAAAGCCACCGCCACCGATGGCGGCAAACGCGCCGCCGGCACCGACGCCGCTGGTCATCACCAGCGAGCCGGGATTCTCGTAGAAGTCGCTCGTGTTCCGCTCGGTGATCGTGTACGTGGTCTCGGGCTCGTCGAGGCGTACGGCGTATTCGGTGGTCCTGCCGCCGCCTCCCCCACTGCGGAAGGCGGCCGGTCCTCCACCCCCGCCTCCACCAGGCCGCCGCGTCACGAACAGCCACTCGTAGCCCACCGAGTAGCGGTGAGACGACATGCGCTGGTCGCTCTCGTAGACCACGCTGACGTCGTCCTCACCGAAGGGAGGAACCCAGAGCATCACCCGGTCCTTGCGGGGGGCGCGGCGCTGTTCACCCTCCTCTTCCTCCTCCGGCTCCTCTTCCGTGTCCTCGCCCTCCTCCTCCTCGGGCTCCGGCTCCATCTGCAGGAAGGTCAGCCCGGCCCCGTCCGCCCGCCAGAACATCGAGCGGCGTTCGGGCTCCTCCTCTTCGCCCGCCACGCCCGGCGCGGCCGGAGTTCCCCGGATCCCGGTGTTGAGTTCGGTCTCGTCGAGCTGGGCAAGCACGTTGCCCTCGCGGTCCCAGATCTCCTCCACGCGGCCGAAGCTGGTGACCGGGACGATGTAGCTGAACGGCCGCCGCATCGACGTGACGCGGGCATGCTGGCCGTCCGGCGAGAAATCGAAGCTGCGGATCATCGCCGGCTCGCCGATCCGGGTCACCCTCCGGTTGCCGACGGCGACCGTGGCCAGCTGCCCGGTCACGTGCCACTCGAGGAGTTCCTCGTCGTACGGGGTGGCCATCAGGCTCGCGTAGGTGCGGAGCCTGTTCGCTCCATCCTCGGTCAGCTTGATGTGCGGTCCGGGCGGAACCCGGGGCTCCATCGGCCGGGACGCGCGGCCCTGGGGAATCAGGACGGTCGCGATCTCCTCCCCGTTCGCGGTCCACTCGAAGGATGTGACCATCGTCGCAAGCACGGGCTCGCGGGTCACGCGCCGGGAGCGTCCGTTCTCCGGATCCGCGACGTAGATGTGCGTCTCGGTGTCGTAGTGGGCGTAGAAAGCGAGCTGCGAGCCGTCGGGGGACCAGCTGGCGTTCGAGAAGCGCGCATCCCGGGGCACCTCGATGTCGGTGACCGAACCGTCGGCCGCCGAGATCAGCTTGTACCCCACCGCACCCCGGATCGACAGACGGCGGGTGCGATTGGCCTGGGGTTCGAGGAACTGGCCGCCCAGTTCGTCGAAGGGACGCGAGAACCGGTCCATGGTGACCTGGCCGTCGCTCACCTGGTGGAGGAACCAGCGCCTGTCCGGACTGGCGGAGCTCAGATTCATGTTCAGATAGCGGGGGGCCAGCACCGCATCCAGGATCTCCTGCGGAGGCTGCATCCACTCCGGAGATGCCAGGACCGCCTCGGCGGCCGACTGCGGCGGATCGGTCTGGTCGGCGGTCGCATCCTGCCCGATCAGTGCGCCGGCCGACGGCGCGACCGCGAAGAGGGCGGCGAACGGGACGATTGCGGTGGCGAAACGGATACGTCTCATCTTCTTCGACTCCATCTGGGTTGGGACGGTCACCACTTGGTTCACGATATAGTGGGGCCCCGAGCCGCAACTCGACAGGGGGAGGGCACCCGGAGCGCCGGCGCGGCCGGCCCGGGAGAGCGGACCGGGCAACGCCGGCAAGGTTGTCCAGGAGCAGGCCGGGGGGACAGGTCCCCGCCGCGTTCGGCCGGAGATGTATCGAGCCTGCTACGGCATACGCAGCCGTCCCCGCACCCCGATCGCGTGCTCGGGCGGACCAAATGCGCCCTCGCGGCGAGTCACCTCCACCCGCAACCCAAGGCCGCTGCCCAGATCGTAGCGCACCCCGCTGCTGTACGCGCGCAGCCCTTCGCCAGCGAGGAGCAGTCCCCCGTACGGGGTGCCCGTGAACCCGCGCAAACCGTAGGAGATCTCGGCGTTCAGCCGTCCCCCCAATGGGTCCGCGCCGTCCCGCCGCATCTCGGAAACGCCCCGTTCCCAGAGTTCCCGGGCACCGCTTGCAGCCTCCCCCCAGGTGGGAGCCATCCGCAGCGACAGGCCTTCGCCCCGGATCTCCGGATCGATCTGCAGCGTGGCACCCACACCCCACTCCTGGTACCCTTCCTGGCCGACCAGTAACGCCCTTCCGCGCACTTCCAGATGCACACCGAGCCCCGCGTTGACCAACCGCATGCCACTCCCGACCTCCGCCCCGGTGTTTTGCGTCCCGCCGCCGCCGTCGTAGCGCATGCCGCCTTCGAGCAGGAAGGCGATCTCGTCCCCGCGCTCGGTGCTGTACCCCTGAGACCACTCCAGGAGCAGCCGCACGCGTTGCATGTCCAGCGTTAGCGAGTCGATCTCCTCGCCTTCGTCCACGGCCAGGCGGGTGACCCAACCCTCACCCCTCACCCGGACATTCCCCAGACCGCTGGTCAGCAGCGTATGGCTCCCTCCTGCCGCGCCGCTCAGCATGCTGGTGCCGGTTGTGCGCAGATCCACGCGGTCGTCTTCCATCTCCACGTTGCCCCAGCCGTAGCCGGCGGTGGCCCACACCACCGATCCCTTGCCGTCCAGCAGCCAGGCGGCGTAGGGGTTCACGGTGGTCAGGCGGTTGTCGTAGGTGCCGGCTACCGGATTCGTTCCCGTGCGGTCGGTGAAGTCGAAGCTCCCCAACGACGTCGTGGCCGCCACACCGGCCAGTACATCCGGGCGCACGCGCACATCCGCGCCCACATGCAGGTTGGTCAGGTTGCCGCTCCACTCGACGTCTTTCGCTTCCGGCTCGGCGATGCTGACGTAGTCGCCGCCGCCCCAGGTTGCCAGTGTGCCCATGATGCCCTGGTCCTGGCGGGCACTCTGCGTGCCGACCGGCAACACGAAGGAGGCTCCGTCGAGAAGCCTGGCGGCCCCCGGCATGCCGACGCCCATGCTGCCGAACCGGCCCGGGACACCCCCCGCCCCACCCACGGCCGGGCCCAGGAGCAGCGACGAAGCGCTGCCCAGACTCAGCTGCATGCGTTCGCCGTCCCGCAACGCCACCGCGTCGACGCGCGCGGCGATCGCCGAAACCGTGCTCGACATCATCGCCGCAGCGGCGTGCGGGAGAATGGTCTCGCCGACCCGCCTCGACCGCGCCCGCCCGTCATCCGTCGACGCGTTCGCCACCCCGGACGGCATTCCGGTCCCAGCCGAGTTGATGGCCGAAACGCGGTAGAACCTGGTGCTGCCCGGTTCAAGCCCGATGTGCAGATAACTGGTGGTGGCGACACCCGTGTTGGGTACAAGGTCGGCCCAGGCCGCGCCGTCCTCCGACACCTCGATCCGGTAGCCGGTGATGGGAGCCCCCCCGTCATAGGCGGGCGCCGTCCACGCCAGGTCGATCCGGGTTGCGTCGACGGCCGTGGCGACCAGCCCCGTGGGAGCGTCCGGCAGGGTGGCGTCGGTGGTGGCGCTTGCGGCGTTGGAAGGATCGCCCGCGCCCAGGGCGTTGACGGCCGAAACCCGGTAGTGCCTGGTGGTCGCGGGCTCGAGGCCGGTGTGTGCGTAGCGGGTGTTGGAATTCCGGGTGTTGGCCACGAGGTCGCTCCAGGTGGAGCCGCCGTTCTCGGAGACCTCGATGCGGTATCCGCTGATTCGTCTGCCGCCGTCGTGGTCCGGAGCCCTCCAGCGGAGATCGATCCGGGACGTGCCGTTCGCCTGCGCGGACAGCGCTGTGGGCGCGCCGGGAACCGAAGACTCGGTGGTCGCGCGCGCCCGCCCGGACGGCTCGCCGACGCCGACCTGGTTGATCGCCGAGACCCGGTAGTGGCGGGTGCTCCCGGCAGGCAGCCCGGTATGCGAGTACGTGGTGCCGGCAGACCGCGTGGTCGGCACCAATACGCTCCACGACCGCCCGGCGTCCTCGGATACCTCGATCCGATAGCCGATCAACGGCACGCCTCCGGTATTGCTCGGGGCTGTCCATGACAGGTCGATCCGGGAGGTGCCGTTCGCCACGGCCTCAAGCGCCGTGGGTGGCCCGGGGCGATCCGCGGCCGTGGTCGCCCAGTCGACGTTGGAAGGCCGCCCGGCGCCTGAGCTGTTGATGGCGGAGACGCGGTAGTGGAATGTCGTATTGGGAGGCAGACCGGTGTGCGAGTATCTGGTCGTGTTACTCACCTCCTCCAGCACGCTCCAGGTCCTGCGTCTGTCCTCGGAGACTTCGATGCGGTAGCCGGTGACGCGCGACCCGCCATCGTCGGACGGGCGGGTCCACCTGAGGTCGATTCGCGAGGGACCGGAGGCGGTGGCCACGAGGTTCCGTGGCGCGCCCGGCATGGCCGCGGCCGTGGTTGCGCCGTTGGGCGCCGAGAACGGTCCCGTGCCGGCCCGGTTGATCGCCGCAACGCGATAGTGGTATGCGGTTGCCGGTTCCAGGTTGCCGTGCGTGTAGGTAGTGCCCGTCGAGGTCGTGTTGGCCACCAGCTGCCAGCTCGCGCCCGCGTTTCGCGAAACTTCGATCCTGTAGCCGGTAATCGCCGCGCCACCGGTGGTCAGGGGAGGATTCCAGGCGAGCGTGATGCTGTTGGCGTCGAGCGCGACAAACCTCAGACTGCCTGGTCTTCCGGGCAGGCTTGCGGCGGTGGTTGCCTGGACGACGTTGGAATAAGGTCCCCTGCCCCTGGCATTGACCGCTGCGACGCGGTAGTGGCGCGTGGTGCCGGGCGGCAGGCCCCTGTGGACGTAGCTGGCAACGGTGCTGAGCGTGTTCGCCGCCAGAATGGTCCAGTTGGTTCCGCCGTCGGAGGAGGACTCGATGGTGTATCCGGAAATCGCCGAACCCCCCGTCGCGGCCGGTGCCGTCCAGGAAAGCGTGATCTGGCCACTGCCCGTGGCCACGGCTCGCAGGTTCAGCGGCCTGCCGGGGATCGTCGTCGCGGTCGTGGCCCCGTCTGCGTTGGATGGCGGCCCGACCCCGATCCGGTTGATTGCCGAGACGCGGTAGTAGCGCCGGGAACCGGGCGCCAGTCCCGTATGGGAATAGCGCGTGGCTGTCGAGCCTGTATTCGGCACGAGGGTACTCCACCCCGACAGCCCGTCGAGAGAGACTTCAATCCGATACCCCGTAGTGGTCCCTCCGGAACCGCTGGGACCTGCCCTCCAGGTGAGGTCGATGCGGGATGATCCCACCGCGGTGGCGCTCAGTCCCGTCGGCGCGCCGGGCACCCTGCCCACGGTTGTGGCGGTTGCCGTATTGGAAGGCTCGCTGACGCCGATATCGTTGATCGCCATGACCCGATAATGCCGGGTGGTGTTGGCACCGAGCCCGGTATGCCGGTAGGACGTGACGCTTGTGCGCGTATCGGCCACCAGAACACTCCAGCTGCTCCCGGCGTTGCTTGAGACCTCGATGCGGTACCCGTCGACCGCAGCGCCGCCCGAATCGACGGGCGCGGTCCAGCTCAACTCGATTACCGACGTCCCGTCCGCGCTCGCCGACAGCGACCTCGGCGCGCTGGGAGCACCCGCGGCCTGGGTGGTCCTGTTCGTGACCGGCTCCCGCACAAGAGCCTCGACGGGGTTGCCCACGGCGTCGGTGAGAGGGCTTGCGCCGGGCGTGTAGCTCACCGTGACTTCGTCGCGGTGTGCGACGGGAGGCGCAAGAGTCAGAGTCACCTCGTCCCGCCGAACTCCGACACTGGAGACGGTTCGCGTCCTTCCCTCGACGCGGACACGGAAGTCCTGCGTCCCGGGCACCGATCCACCGTCGAGGTTGTCATCGTAGACCAGGACGAGCTGGTTGCCGTTGACGAAGGCGTCGTCGAGGCGCGGCCGCACGTTGTCCGCGTAGAAGGCGTGTGCTGCCCGTCTGCTGTCTTCGTCCGTTGCATTCTGGGCGGCACCCTCCGCAATGACGACCGTGATCGTACCTTCAAAGTCGTCCGGAGGCTCGATGGTGACCGAGTAGCTCGCCCCGCTGCCGGTGAGGTTCGAAAGCTCGCCGCGATTGAGTTCGATGTCGTCGAGGCGGAAGCCGGTGACGCTCTCCGAGAAGGTGATCGCCAGCGTGAAGCTCTCGTGGCCCGTGCCCGATGGGGTTGCACTCATGGAGACCGTTGGCGGGACAGCTTCGCCGTGCTTCGTGTCGTGCACCGCAGAAACCGGCCCGGCAGTGGCCAATGCGGCCAGGTCGTGCCCCAGCGCAGGAGACGGACCGGCCAGACTTCCACCAGCCATTGCCGCGGAAACCACAGCGAGCCGCCAGTCCCTGAACAGGGTTCCTTGAGAAGTCATCATCGTATCAACCCATCCCCGCGGACACACACAGCCGCGGCAAGTGGAAGTGGGACGGAGGATGAACACCCGACCTGCCGGGCGCGCTCCGACAACGGGATTCCGTGGTAGCGCAAAGGGCCATTTTCCAAACTACGGCATACGCTCCCCGGCTGGAAGTTGCCCTCCGGACCGCAGTCCTCCCGATCTCTGGCAACCCTTGCGGGCCGGACGGCATGTAAACTCCACTGGACAAACTGTCAGCTTCACTTGTCACCTGTGGCATATCAAGGACATGTGAATACTGCGGACGAACGCCTCCGGGGTCCCCGCCGGCGCAATCAATTCCCGAAGAGCGCCTCGCGACCCACCACGGAGATCCACATCGAGCGGCTGGAATGCCCCACGCCGGGCACAATCATCTCGGTGTGCGCGTGCTCGGAGTCGAAGGCATCCATGAAGCGTACCAAGGTCCGTCCGCGCACAAAGCGATTCTCCCCCTGCAGGTTCGCGCCGCAGCTCACGTCGAGCGAGGCGCTGAGCGTATCGGCGTCCCCCAGGAGTATCCGCACATCCCGGCGCACGAGCCGGGCCCGGATGGTGTCCGCGTCGACTCCGTCAGGGTAGTTGGGCCTGTCGCGGAGCCCGTAGTGCCAGTCGTCGTAGTCGTCGCACCCGGCGCCTGGCGTGGCGAACGCCCCGTCCTCCCCTGCCCGCTCCGGACCCAGGTAGAGGTAGGTGGACGGATTGGTGACCACATAGCGGAACTCCACGCCCGCGCGCGCCGAATTCTCCTCGCCGCTGGTAGCCGCGTAGCGGTGCACGACCTGCCCGCCCGCCGAGTGGCCCGCGACCACGATCTGCCGCATCGCCGGGAAGCGGCCGCCGTCGAGGAGGAGTTGCAGAACCCGGTCGAGGGCGGCGTACGAACTGACGCGCGGGGACGGCCCCTCGGGCCTGGAAAGATGCCCCCGCTTCCACCCGGCGCTCGACCAGAAGGGCTCGTCCGAGTCCGGATCATCGTCGCTGGTCTGGAAATGAGGCGCGACCACCAGCGTGGTCCCCAGGGTGCCGCCGCCGCTGGTCACCGCCTGCATCCCGCTCTCGAAGTAGTTGTCGGCGTCACGGTTGTTGCCGTGCACGACGATCAGCGCGGCCGTCACGTCGGCGGCACTCGCAGTGAGCAGGTGCGTGGTGTAGGCGGGAAGGAAGAGGCCGTCGCCAAGCCCGATCCGCTCCGCGCAGGTCGCGTTGGCGAAGGCGCAGGGAACCGGCCGGGCGGGAGGATCCGGCGGATCGGGCATCTCCGGCTGTACGCCGGGCGCTCCGCCCGAGCAGGCGCTCAGGAGGGCGCAGAAGGGGACGAGCATGGCCGAGATGCAAAGCCCGCGAAACAGTCTTCCAGCGTCTGGATGAAGGTCCATGGTCTGTAGACGGCAGAAACCCCGCAAGCCCGGCCGGGAGGGCAACGCCCGCCGTCCAGCGACGCAACCCGAGTTCCCGTGAGTGGCGACAGTGAGCCGGCTGGGGATCGAACCCAGGACCTACGGATTAAAAGTCCGTTGCTCTACCAACTGAGCTACCGGCTCACCGGAAAGCTAACGCGGGGCGACAACAGGGGGCACGCCTCCGCTCAATCCCTGCGGCCGGTGTCTTCCAGCGGCAGTTCCAGCTGCAACAACCCGAAGGTGGTCCGGTGGTGGGGGGTCAGTCCCACCTCCCGCACGGCTTCCCGGTGGCGCCTGGTGGCGTAACCCATGTTCTGCTCCCACCCATAGCCGGGATAGCGGCGCGCGAGCCGCGTCATGAGGCGGTCGCGGCATACCTTGGCCACGATCGAGGCGCAGGCGACCGAGTGGACCAGCCCGTCACCCCCGATCACGGCGTCGTGCTCCCACGTGAGATCGCGAACCGGGAGTCCGTCCACGACCACATGGTCCGGCCGCACGGCCAGGCGGTCGAGCGCGCGGGTCATCGCGCGGGCGGTCGCGCGCAAAATGTTGATGCGGTCAATCTCGCGGACCGAGGCAGCCCCGAGCGAAACCGCGACCGCGCGCCCGTGAATCTCGGAGGCGATTTCCCTGCGGTCGGTGGGCGACAGCGCCTTCGAGTCGGTGGCGCCGTCCACCTCCACCCCCGGACCCAGAATCACCGCCGCAGCGACAACCGGTCCCGCCAGCGGCCCCCGTCCCACCTCGTCCACACCCGCCACATGAGCCAGGCCACGATCCCAGAACCGGCGCTCGTAGTTGAGCTGCAACCAGTCGTCCAAGGGTTGCCTGGCGGCTAGTTCGGCCGGGACGTCCGCTTCTCCTTGATCCGTGCGGCTTTCCCGCGCAGGCCCCTCAGGTAGTACAGCTTGGCCCTGCGAACGCGGCCGCGCCGCACGATCTCGACTCCGCCCACGGTGGGCGCGTTGACCGGGAAGATCCTCTCCACCCCGATCCCGCCGGAGAGCTTGCGCACGGTGAAGGTCTCGCCCATGCCCGATCCCCGCCGTCCGAGACACACCCCCTGGAAGACCTGGATCCGCTCCTTCTGACCCTCGCGGACGCGGTAGAGGACCTTGATCGTGTCGCCGGGTGCGAAATCAGGCAGGTCGTCCCGGGCGTGTTCCATATCGAGTTGGTGGAGGACATCCGCCATGGCCGGGCTCCATCGGTGAGGCTGTTACCAAATTGAAATCGTGCGATAGGCAGCCTAATAAGGTAGACAGGCAGGGTGCCGATTGGAAGGGCCGCTATCCGCCCGCCTTCCGGAGCCGCGTCAAACGCTCCGACTCGCCGCGCCGCCACTCCTCGATGCGCCGGTGATCGCCGCTGCGCAGCACCGGTGGCACCCGCAGGCCGCGATACTCGGCCGGGCGGGTGTAGGACGGAGCCGAGACGACATCTCCGTCGTAGAAGGAGTCGGACGAGGCCGATTCATGGTCGCCGAGCGCTCCCGGCAACAGACGCACCACGGCATCGGCAACCGCCAGAGCACCCACCTCGCCCCCCGAGACGATGAAGTCGCCGATGGAAAGCTCCTCCGTCGCGAGGTGGTCCGCGACCCGCTGGTCGACGTCCTTGTAGTGACCGCAGAGCAGGGTGATCTCGCTCTCCAGCGAGAGACGCACCGCGTCGCCGTGCCGGAACCGGGGGCCGCGAGCCGAAAGCAGTACGATCGGCCCGGCCGGCCGCAGATCGTCGATTGCCTCGAAGAAGGGCTCCGGCTTCATCACCATCCCGGCTCCGCCTCCGTACGGCTCGTCATCCACCGTCCTGTGCCGGTCGTGAGTGTAGTCCCGCAGGTCGGTCACGCGGTAGTCCACCAGTCCCGCCTTCGAGGCCCGGCCGGGGATGCTCGCTTCCAGCGGCGCCGTGAAGAACCCGGGGAAGATCGTTACGATGTTGATGCGGATCATGACGGCAATCCTCGCGGCAGGCCAATGCCGTCAATGGTGCCGCCCACCCCGCGGGTCACGGCAACAATCCGTCCGGGGGGTCGATCACCACGCGGCGCCCCTCCCGGTCGAACTCGACGACAACCTGGTCGATGAAGGGGACTATCACCTCTCCCCGCGGGCCGATCACCTGCAGCAGGTCGGCGGGCTTGAGCGGGAAGACCTCCCGCACCTCGCCCACGAGCGCGCCACCCGCCGTCACCACCGTAGCGCCCAGGAGCTCGTGGTAGAAGACCTCGCCTTCGACCAGCCGGTCGATTGCGTCGAAGGGCCGCAGGAGGTAGAGGCCGCGCAGTTCCTCCGCCGCCGTACGGTCGTCGATCCCCTGGAACCCGGCCAGGAACCCCTTCCGGTACGGCCGCACCGATTCTATCGTGAGCGGCGGCACCGAAGACGAGGGCTCCACGGCGGACTCGTCGCCCGGAAAGAGAACCGTCCCCGGGACGAAGTGGCTCTCCGGGTAGTCGGTCAGCGGCCACACGAACAACTCTCCCTTCTTTCCGTGGGCCTTGTTGAGGTGGCCGACGACAAGATACGGAGGATGAAGGCGGCCCTCCGCCACGGGCTGCTACTCCGCCGAGTCCTCGTCCGCAGAGGCTTCCGGCGAGCCGTCCTCGTCGGGTGCATCCGCCGAGTCACCGGCCGATTCGCCCGCATCGGTGGCCGTGTCCTCCTCGGCCTCGGTATCAGAGGCACCCTCGGCGCCGGTTGACCCGGATGATTCACCGGATTCGGTGGCAGCCTCGGCTTCACCAGCGGCATCGGCTTCACCGACACCCTCCGGCGACTCACCGCCCTCGCTCGGCTCGGCAGCTGCGCCGGACCCGGCCGCAGCTTCGGGTTCGGCCGCAGCTTCGGGTTCGGCCGCGGCTTCGGCAGCCTCACTCGTGCCGGCTCCAGCCTCGGCAGCAGCCTCGGCTTCGCCGGCCGGCCCAGCCTCGGACGCGGCTTCGGCCTCATCGGGCGGCTCTGCGACGGCAGCCATCTGCTCCCCATCCCCGACCAGCGCCACCTTCTGGTCGCCGCCGGCGCGCGCCCTGGTCACCAGGTTGCCGACCGTGTGGGAAGCGATAGCCCCCTCGCCCAACCAGTAGTCCACCCGCTCCAGGTCCACCTTGAGCTGGGCCGGGTGGGCAATGGGGTTGTAGTAGCCCAGGTTCTCGACGAAGCGGCCATCGCGGGGGGAACGGCTGTCTGCGACGACGATGCGGTAGTGGGGTTGCTTCTTCTTTCCCATCCGCCGGAGGCGAATCTTTACGGACATGTTCTTTCTGGCACTCAGATCTTTGGCAGGGGGGATTTCATCGAGGGCATCAGCCCCTTCATGTTGGTCATCATTTTCTCCATCTCGGCGAACCGCTTCAAGAGGCGGTTCACTTCAGCTACGGTCCGGCCGCTTCCGCGGGCGATTCGTTTTCTGCGCGATCCGTTCAGGATTTCGGGTCGGCGGCGCTCGGCCGGAGTCATCGAGAGGATGATCGCCTCGATGTGCTTCATCTTCTTCGGGTCGACGGCTCCGGCGGGGAGATCCCGGGACATCCCGGGCACCATCTTCATCAACTGGTCGATCGGCCCCATCTTCTGCACCTGCCGCATCGCGGCGAGGAAGTCCTCGAGCGTGAAGCGCTGCTTCCCGAACACCTTCTTCTGCAGCGCCTCCGCCTCGCTCATGTCCACAACCGCCTGCGCGCGCTCCACCAAGCCGACCACGTCGCCGTGCTGGAGGATGCGGCCCGCAACCCGGTGCGGGTCGACCGCTTCGAGGTCGTCCACCCCTTCGCCGGTGCCGACGAACTTGAGCGGCTTGCCCGTCACGCCGTGGATGGAGAGCGCCGCACCGCCGCGGGCGTCCCCGTCCATCTTGGCAAGTACGAAGCCCGTCACGCCCAGTGCCTCGTCGAAACCCTGCGCGATCCTCACGGCTTCCTGTCCGGTCATGGCGTCGGCGACGAGAAGGATCTCGCGGGGATCGAGCGCCGCCTTGATACGCGCCAGCTCGTCCATCATCGGTTCGTCGATCTGCAGCCGTCCCGCCGTGTCGACGACGAGCGCCGCGGACTTCATCTGCCGGGCGCGGCGGTGGCCCGCCTTCGCCACCTCGACCGGATCGGTCGCGCCTTGCTCGTGGTGCACCGGGACGCCTGCCCGCTTGCCCAGCACCCGCAGCTGGTCCACGGCCGCCGGGCGGTACAGGTCGCAGGCCGCGAGGAGCGCGGGCCTTCTCTGACGGGTCAGCCGCCTGGCGAGCTTGGCCGCGGTGGCCGTCTTCCCCGACCCCTGCAGCCCCACCAGCATGATCACCGTGGGTGGCGCCGGGGACCACTCGAGCCGGGTCTCCCCTTCCCCGCCGATCAGCGCCGCCAGCTCGTCGTGCACGATCTTGACGATCTGCTGCCCGGGTGAAACGGCCTTGAGCACGCGTTCGCCCAACGCCTTCTCGCGAACGCCGTTCAGGAACTCGCGCGTGACCTTGTAGTTGACGTCGGCCTCCAGGAGGGCACGGCGGATCTCGCGCAGCCCGTCCTGGATCATCCGTTCGGTGAGGAGTCCGCGTTTGCGGAAGCGCCCCAGGACGCCGTCCAGTCTCCTGCTCAGATCTTCAAACATCCAGCGGCCCGCGGACAGTCCAACCGTCGCACCGAGGGCGACAAGGCGCCCACGGGCTGCTACAGCCTGCGGCCAGCGGTTGTGCGTCACATCCGATGGCGCAAGCAGCACAGCATTTAAAGCTAGTCAAAGCTGACATCGTTCTCAAGCATCTCGGATCACCTGGCTGCGCCGTGTCCCCACCGACACCATCGCGATGGGCGTACCCACGAGCTCCTCGATCCGCTCCAGGTAGGCTCGCGCGTTGGAAGGAAGATCGCTCAGCGTGCGCACTGCGGTCGTGGGCGTGCACCATCCCGGCAGGGTTTCGTACACGGGCTCGACGCGCTCGAGCTCCCACGAGGTGGGCGGGAACGGGGTCTCGCCGCCACCTTCCAGGCGGTATCCGGTGGCGACCCGGATCTCCGGAAGGGTGTCGAGGACGTCCAGCTTGGTGACCGCGATCCCGGTGAGCCCGTTGACGCGGGCGGCGTACGCAACCACCACCGCGTCGAACCAGCCACAGCGGCGCGGCCGTCCCGTTGTCGCGCCGAACTCGCCGCCGAGCTCGCGGATCCGCTCGTCCATTTCGGCATCGAAAGCGGTAGGGAGCGGCCCGTTGCCGACCCTTGTCGTGTACGCCTTGACCACCCCGACCACCGAGTCGATGGCCGTGGGACCGATGCCCGCGCCCACCGCCGCCGCCCCCGCGGTCGTGTTGGACGAGGTCACGTACGGGTACGTCCCGTGGTCCACGTCCAGGGCGGTCCCCTGGGCGCCTTCCAGCAGCACCCGCTTCCCGGACGAGAGGGCGCGCGCGATCTCGTCGCCCACATCGGTCGCCACCTCGGGTACCCGCGCGGCCACCGCCATCGCCTCCTCGACCGTCCCGGCCGACCCTGGATCGGCGCCCAATTCCACCAAGCGGTCCCGCGCCCCCGCGCGCCCCCGCGCCCCCCCGGCGCGTATAGCAGGCTGTCGCGGCCGACGCTCGTAC
>VXLT01000048.1 GCA_009841475.1 Gemmatimonadota bacterium | reverse complement strand
TTGTCTCGTGGGCCCGGAGAGGTGTCTAAGAGACCGGGGGGGGGGGGACGGTGCGGGGTCTCCGGGCCGCGCGACGACGGGTGACGTGCGGGCAGCCGGGCCCGAGCCCTCCCCGTGTTCCGCCGCCCAGGCCGCGAACTTCGCCAAGTTGGTGGCGCGCGCACGGTTCCTGGGCGGCGTCCACAGCGGTGGGGGGGCATCGATGGCGTCAGATCGCGCAGTCACGACAGAAGCGGCATTGGGCGAGAGTAGCACATCATCGCCCAAAGTAGTTCCGCGGGGGGTGCCGCGCTACGCACTCAGGCCGCCGACAGACTCATGCGGGTGAAGGAAGCGTGTCGCGGTTTCTTTCCGTACCCCGGGCAGCAATAGTATCAGCTAGGGTCACTTGATGATACTATCGGGTCGCGGACCGGTTCGTCACCGGCACGATTCCGTCCGAACTCGGCGCGCTCGCCGGCATCGGGCTACCCCGAACCCTTCCACGGATCGCCCGGCAGGAGGGCGATGACCCGCTCAAGGACCGTGTCGATGGCCGCGTCGACGTCCCATGCGAGTCCCGGGCGAAGCAGCGGACCCATGTCCTCGCGGAAGTCGGGCAGCCTGCGCTTCCCTTCCAGGCTCTTCTCGAATTGGGCACGCGTCGCGGAGTGGCCGCCTTCAGCCATGTAGCGCCGGAAGCAGGCAATGACCCGGTGCACATCGGCGCGCTCCGTATCCAGGGCGTGCCACAGGTCGAACAGGTCTCGGCCCTTCTTCCGCTGGTAGAGCGCCCTGAGTTTGGTTCCGAGGAGTTCGTCGAGTGCGAACGTGCTGACTGCCGCGGACCCGCTGAACCACCGGCTGTCGACCTCGAGCGGCATCCTTTGGAGCCCAAGCTCCGTGAAGTGCTCGCGGGTGTTGATCTCGATCTTCAGGCGGAGCGTGAGCGGAGGCTGGTCCTCCGACTCGAATCGGTACACGAGGTTGACCCGTCCCTCCTTGAGTGTCCAGCGGGGACGCCCCAACCAGGGATCGAGCACCGACCGCATCCGTCCCAGCGTATTCCCGATCGGCTCCGCGCGAACCTGCACGAGATCGATGTCCTCCGAGTATCGAGGAGGTGGCGTCAGGTGCAGCTTGTACAGCGCCGTGCCCCCGCGAAAGGCGAGCGCCCCGGCCAGGTCGGGCACTCCAAACAGCTGGACAAGCGCCCGGCTGACGACGAGATCCTGCTCGACCTGCGCGTCGGTTGCCCAGGGCGCTTGGAGGCGCCAGGACGTGATGTAGTCCCGGGGGATCACTCGTCCGGCTCGATGTCGACGTTCACGATGAGCTTCCAGGTCGCGTCTCGCCCGGCTCCGGCATTCGGAGCCGCGCGACGTAACGGGGTGAAGCTTTGAGCCTGTTCCTCAACAAAGGGCATCAGCGCCTCAGCCAGGTCCGACTCGGCGAAGCGCTCGAGCATATATCCCAGACGCTGCGACCAGCTCACGGGCGAGAGACGTGCGGCCGCCGCCAGAGCGTGCGCCCTCATCTCGGGCGCAAGATCGCGCAGGACCGTTGCGACGTTCGCGATGCCGCCAGCGTGGTTCGGGTAGCCGACCAGCTCCAGCGCGGTTACCTCGGGGGTCGAATAGCGAGCTACACCCCGAGGCGTATTGACTTCGTTGACGGACATCCGATCGAGGTCATGGCGAGCGATGAACTGAACCCGCACCTGCCCGCACGCGATGGCCGCGCGGTTCCTCTGGACCATCACCTGAACCACTTGCGGACGCTGGTGCGCCGCCCCGTATCTCTCCGCTGCGCTGAGCAGGGCGAAGTAGTATGGCTCGCCGGCAAGATCCATCAACTGCGGAATGAACTGCTCCGCAGGCAGACAGGCGCGACTCCTGTACTCCGCCGGGACGATCATGTTGAAGCCCCTCACGGGCTCGGCGATGACGCCACGGGCCTTCAGCCGCCGCAGCTGTCCTTGAACAGCGCTCCTGGTGCTCCGGATCGCGCTAACGGCCTCGTCGGTCGTGAAGTGATACCGTCCATGCGCCGCCAGGTCGGCGATGTAGTCGCGAGCCAGCATGGTAATACGATTATCTGTCGATATGGTGAGAGAGGTGATTTCCCCCAAGAATTGTAGCGTCTTGTAAGGACGATGATTTGTCAGACTAACCTATTCTGGTATATCCGACAAGTATCGTAGTGCATCCCAACAACCGACCGTTTGCCCGACAACCAGCAGCAGTGGATAACCCCGCGCGAAGATGCCCCCGCGCAAAGAGCGGCGGCCACGCGGTCCACTACGGACGCCGGTGAGGATAGTATCATTTATTATCATGCAATGATACTACTGGAATGGATCTTCCACCGGGGCCACTGGAACAGCCCAGGCTTGTCGGGGTATCGCAAGAAGCCCCATCTTGCGTCCCCCACAACCCTGCCGACGGAGCCCGGACGATGACGAAGCCCCTTCCCGTGCCACTCCCGCTCCGGCACTTGGCGGCCGCGTCGCTGGTAGCTCTGCCGCTGTCCCTGACCACGGCTTCCAAGGTCGCCGCGCAAGGGCCCAACTGCGACGAGGACCAGCCCCACATCGTCGGGTTTGTGATCGACGCAGGCACCGAGTCCCCGCTCGCTGGTGCGCTGGTGTGGATCGAGACCTCACCGCAGGCCTCCCTCACCACCGAAGTCGGCCGCTTTCTGCTCTGCGACGTCGGATCCGGAAACCATCTCGTCACGGCGGCAAGGCTGGGCTACGACACGCTCAGGGTCCAAGTCGAGGCCGATCCGTCCATCGAGCCGGTCCGCCTTCGCATGGCGCCCGATCCGATCGTCCTGGAGGGTCTCGAAATCGTCACTGACCGGTTCGAACGCCGGCGGCGGGCGGTCGCGGTCCCGGTTCGGACCTTCGAGCAGGAGGCGCTCGCGAGGAGCAACTACTGGTCAGCCGCCGAATTCGTCGACATGCAGGCAGGAGCTGTCACGGTCCGTTGCAGTACCAGAACGTCTATTACCGAAACGTGCGTCTATGATCGGGGAAGAACCGTCAGGCCCAGGATCTTTCTGGACGAGGCACCGCTGCTGGGCGGGTGGGATGAGCTCGTGTCGTTGCCGACCAGCCACCTGTACATGATCGAGGTGTACCGCAGGGGAGAGCACATCCGGGCGTACACCCATCACTTCATGGCGCGGGCCGCGAGGACGCGACTGGCGCCGCTGCCGCTCTGGTTCTAGCACCGACCCCTTTGAAAGACCCCTGGTAGGGCTGGCCGGAGCTGCTTTCCAGGGCCCTGCGGGCCGCATCCTGAACAGCGTCGATCGACCTGGTATCCGTGTTTGGAGCATTGCCGCCGCCGCACCCCGGTCGTTGGCGATGCGGCGGACGATCTCCAGGAGGTCGGGCGCCTTCATCCCCCCGGCCACCATGATGGCGATTGCGGCAATCCGGAGTTCCTGTGGCGCCGTCAGGGCGAGAGCGGCCAGATGCCGCGAACACCGACTTGACATGCACGACGACACGTCTTAATTTGACGACATACTGTCGTTTCGCCTGTCGACGAGGACGCCTCCATGACGATACCCGCCTTGCCCAACTCCGAACTCGCGGTCATGGAACTCCTCTGGACAAGAGGCCGCCTCACCGGCCGCCAGATCCGTGACCGGCTCTACCCCGACGCCTCCAAGCCGCAGCACGGCACCGTACAGCGGCTCCTGCAGCGCCTCGCCGCCAAGGACCTCGTGATCCGTGACCGCAGCCTGGGCATCAGCGTGTTCTCTCCCGCGATCAGCCGCGATGCCTATGCCAGCGCCCAGCTGGAGTCGCTCGCCAATCGCCTGACCCACGGCTCGCTTGTGCCGATGATCACCCGGCTGGTCGCGGACAACAAGCTGTCGCAGGACGAGATCGACAATCTGCGCCGCATCCTGGAGGAGGAGGCATGACGGGCCTGCTGCTTCAGATCGGCGCCACCAAACTGGCGATTTCGGCCGTCCTCGCCGCGGCCGTGTGGATCGCGCACCGGCGCGTGGCTCGTCCCGCCGTCTCCCACCCGCTGTGGCTGCTCGTCCTCGTGACGCTGCTGACGCCGGCAATCATTTCCATCCCTGTGCTCCCGGCGGAATTGGTAGCGCCGTTGACCACAGGCGATGCCGGCGCTCCCCAGCTCGTACTGGCCGAGGGGCCTTCGTACCAGTCGACCGGCCCGCCGCTCGGCGCGGTCGGCCCACCAGTCCTGGCGATCCTGTGGCTCCTGGGCACGGCGGGTTTCCTGGGATGGACGCTCGCGCGAACCATCCGCTTCAAGCGCACGTTGGCCAGGGCGTCCCGCCAGGCACCCGTGTCGGTCCAACGCCAGGCCGCCGCGATCGGCCGCGACCTCGGTCTGGCCCGGATCCCGGATGTGCATACCACGAGCGCCCGCGTGATGCCCATGGTCTGGTGGACCGGGGGGAAGGTCCGGGTGCTGATTCCCGCTTTCCTTCTGACCGGCCTGAGCCGCAAGGAACTCCATGCCATCCTGACCCACGAACTGGCCCACGTCCGCCGCCGTGACCACATCGTGCGCTGGCTGGAGTGGCTGGCCTGCTCCGCCTTCTGGTGGAACCCCGTAACCTGGTGGGCCCGCCACCAGCTCCGGATCGCCGAGGAAGCGTGCTGCGACCGGCTCGCGCTGGACACGGCAAGCTTCTGTCCCAGGACATACGCCAACGCGCTCCTGCAGGTCGTCACCAGTACGTCGGCCCCGCTCGGCTTCCGCCCACCGCTTCCTGCAAGCGCGGCCGGAGGAGGCGGACGCACCAGGGGACTCGAGAGGAGACTCCGAATGATCGTTTCAACCGACACCCGCTCCCCCGCTCCCCGCTGGCTGCGGGCGGCGACCTGGGTGGCGGTGCTTTGCGCGCTCCCGTTCGGGCTCATCTACTGCGACCGGCCCGAAGCGCCGACCGAACCCGACGAGGACGCCGCTGCTGACTTGGCGGTGCTGGACGCTCCTCGGCAGCCAGCGGAGCCAGCCGAATCCGACCTCGATGCGGTCCTCTCGAACCGCGAGGAAGAGATCAACCGGGACATCCTGCAAGACGTGGGATTGGGCGCACTCAGCTTGGTTCACGGCCTTGAGCTCAGTGCTTACGTCGCCGGCGCCAAGGCGGGGCTTCTGGTCTCCTACGGGGACCTCGATCTATCCGAAGAGGAGAAGCAGCGGCTCGCCGACACGCTCTCCGCGAGCGTCGACCGGAGGCGTCCGCCCGGCGGGATTGCGATGCGGGATACGTCATTGCATCGGGAACTCATTCATTCGGTGCTGAGCAACCATTCCGAGCTTCTTCAGCGCGCAACGCACCGGTTGGTGCGGTTCCCCCCGATTGTGAGGAGACCGGCGCCTCCGATCATCAAGGGACCGCTTCGCGGCTCCTCGTCGAAGTCCGCCCAATGAAGACCCTTCCGCCGCCCGCCGTCCCCGCACTACTGGCCCTCGCCGTCGCCTGCGGTCAGGATGACGCCCCGGTCGACCAGTCCATCTTCACGCCCGAGGCAATCGGCACCGCCGCCCTGCCGCTGAGCGAGAGCCACCAGGTCGCGCTGCTTGCGGACGAGCGCGTCGCGTGCGTAGTCGATTCCTACGAGACCCGGGTCCGCTGCGTGGACCCGGAGGGCGCCGTTGTGGGAGTCTTCGGCCGGGTCGGGGAGGGTCCGGGCGAGTTTGGCAGGAGCGGCTCCAACGACCTCATCAGCATCGACCTCGTGCGCGGCGAGGAAGGCACGGTTGGGGTCTATGACCAGGTGCTGTTCCGCTTCACCCTGTTCGAGCCATCGGGCGCCTATGTATCGCAGGTGCGGGCGCCGTTCCTGCATCCACTTCGATCATTCGGCACAGTCCTCTCGGGCGTGGTGTGGCGCGGCTGGATCCCTGATACGCTGATGGTCCGGTACGACGTGAGCGTCGCCTCCGGGGAGGTCGTGCGGGAGCAAGCGTCGCCGAGCAGGCCCGGAGATGTCGAGTGCGGGCAAGGGGAAAGCGTCCAGGGCATCCCGGACCGGGCGGAAGGATGGGTCTTCCTGGCCTGCGGAAGTCGTCTGATTGTCTTCGCCGGCAACACCGGCGACGCCACGGTGCTGCGTCCGCCAACCTACCTTCCGGACGAGCGGGATGTGGCGCGGGAGGAAGAGCGACTGTGGACGGCCCACGGGAGACTTCGTCCCGCAGAAATGTCCAGGGTTCTCCAGGTGAGTCCAGACGGCACCTACCGCTCGGTCGTCGAGCGGAGGATGGAAGACTACCGAGCCACGCCCAAGCCCTACGATCTGGGCACGGAACACCAGTTGTTCGATGCCGACAACCGCTACTGGATCGCCACGCAACGCGACACGCACGAATGGTCCTACCTGGACGTGTACGAGAACGCCGGATTTGTCAGGTCCGTGAGGGTCAGGGACCGCCTCAGGGCGTTCGACCTTCTGGGATCGACGCTGGTGGTCCTGGTCGACAGGCAGCTCGGGCCCGACGACCCCGACGGCATTCCGGACCGCGCGCTGGACTGGTACGACGTGGGGGACCTGAGGTTGGGCCGGTGACACCCGTCCCACTCGGACCGCGGCATTTCAGTGGCAGAATGATGCCTTTCCTGCTCGCGACCCTGCTTGCCAGCACAGCCTGCGGTACCGACGCAGCTCCCGCCCCGCAGGACGCGAGCGCAAGCTGGCGCCTCACCGAAGAGCCCACCGTCGTCATCGGCGGCGCGGACGAGCGCGAGGGCTACCTTCTGCACTGGGTCACCGGTGCGACACGTCTCGGCGACGGCCGCATCGTCGTCGCGAATGAAAGCACTTCGGAGCTGAAGTACTACGACCCGGAGGGGACGCACCTCTTCGACACCGGCGGCGAGGGCGGAGGCCCGGGCGAATTCGCAGGGTCGCTCCAGCGCCTCGCCCGCATGCCCGGGGACACGGTCCTGGTGCTTTCCTCGCTGTCACAAATCACCCGATTCGGGCCCGATGGCCGGTACGCGAGTTCGAATCGATACAACCTGCCGCCGTCCGGGCATTGCCGGGTCATCGAGGGTCGCCAACGCCTGGTTCCCGATGGTTCGATCGTGCTGGGTTACGGAATCTTCATCGGTCGCAGCGCGGAGTGCCCGCCCCCGGGCCCCGGTGAGGCGCGCCAACCGATGGTGGTCGGGCGCTTCGTCCCGGCAACCGAACACTTCGATACGATCGCTTGGCTGCCCGCATTTGAGAGGACCTCCGATTCCGAGACCATGCACGCGTATCCGAGGAACCGGGTCTACGGGATCGGGTACGACCGCATCTATCTCGGCGACACCGGCTCGGACTCGATCCTCGCGATGAGCTTCAGCGGCGAGCACTTCGGGACCCTTCCCGTTCCCTTCGAACCGGCTCCCGTCCCCGCCGACGCCCGGGAAGAGCTGGTCCGCGAGATGGAGGCCACACAATCAGGCACGGGGCAGCGCATGACCATGAGCTGGACGCTGGTCTATCCGGATTACTATCCGCGCTACGCCCGGCTTGTCGCGGCTCCGGAGGACCGGGTCTGGGTGATGGCCTACCCGCTGTGGAAGGAACCGGTCGTGTTCGCGGACGAGGTGATCCATCCGAGGATTCACCACCGCCTGGACGGTGGCGCGCTGTGGAAGGTCGTCGATCGTGACGGGTCGCCGATCGCCGAGTTGCGGACGCCGCCGGGCTTTTTTCTCCTCGAAGTGGGCGACGACTACGTCCTCGGGATCCACAAGGACGAGTTCGGGCGTGAGAGTGTGCGGCTCCATGGGCTGATGCGGTAAGCAGCCGAAACCGGAGCTTCCCGATGGAAACTCCCGAGCGTCCACCGTTCGTAGTGAGCCGGAGATCCAGAACACCGGAATCGGGAGCACCCCATGTCGAAATCCGTCACCTATCACTGGAGCGCGATCCCCTTGACGCTCCTCATCGCCTGCGCGCCTGAAGACTCGGCCCCCCCCGCCTCCTTCGCCGAAGGCTGCGTCCTCAACACCGCCAACGCATGCGTCGACTGCCTGGTGTTGGAACACGACTTCCGGATCGGGTCCGTCGCCGGTCCGGGTTTCATCTCGGGCCGCGGAGGGGAAGATCAGATCGTCCGGGACGGCTCCGGCAACTACTGGCTCGGCCAGCGCGAGCACATGAACGTCTACGGTCCGGGCGGCGAGTTCATCCGGACCGTGGGAAGGGAGGGCGAGGGACCCATGGAGTTCCAGTACGCCTATCCCTTCCACGCCGACGCCGCCGGCAACGTGCACGTCTGGGATCCCCTCAATCTCAGGGTGACGATCATCTCGCCGGACTTCGCGCTCGTGGACGAGAAGCCGCTCTCCGGGCGGCAGATCAACGACATGATCGCCATCGACGACGGCAGCCTGTACGTCATGCAGACCTGGAGCAGCGACCCCGCGAGCCTGGGCCAGCCGCTCCACGTCGTCGACGCGCGTGAGGTGCTCGTGTCGTTCGGCGCGGAATACGGCCCCGCCGACGACCCTTCCGACTTCGATCCCCTCGACTTGAGGTTTGCCGCGGCCGCCCCCGACGGGTCCATCCTGGCCGCACACCGGGAGGAGTACCGGATCGAGGCGTGGTCCCGTGACGGCCGGCTCCTGGGAAGCCTGACCGGCCCGGATCTGGAGAACACTCCTTTCGAACGCGGTATGGTCACGCCGGAGAACCCGCTTCCCAATCACCTGTCGGACATGCATATCGACGCCTCCGGAAGGGCGTGGGTGTCGCTGTGGCTCCGCCGCGCGGACTGGGTCGAGAACTCGGAGGAGGATCCGGAGGGCGGCCTCATGCCCGTCGACATGGATCTGCTCAACTGGTTCCAGAGCCGGATCGATCTTGTGGACCTCGAGACATGCACTCTGCTCGCCTCGCACGAGCAGGATCCCTTCTTCCTGGACTTCATTGAGGATGGACTGGTAGCGGACGTCGAGTTCTCTTCCGAGGGGGCTCCGCTGGTCAACGTCAAACGGATTGGGCTGCGGGGCGAGGCGGGTGCGCCGAGAGGCCCTTGAGGGTTGGGTTGAGCCTCTTCAGTCTGACAACCCCCGGAATCGCTGATGCATCTAGTCAACGTGTGACTTTCTGCCCGTCCCAGTTGCACTCCACCTGAACGCAGGAGCAACCCGTTGCGCGCACTGACCTTCCTCATGATCGCCGGCCTCGTCGCGGCTCCCGGCGCCGGCGCCCAACAGATCCTGGAGATCGACTACTCGGTCGGCCGGACCATCATCCACGACGAGTGGCGAGCCATGAAGTACCACAACCTGATAGCTGACTGGGACCGCAATCTTCTCTACGTCCACGACAACGAGGAGCCGGACGGGATCATGGTCTTCTCGCTTGAGACGGGTGACTGGGTCCGAACGATCTCGACGCCACGTGGCGAGGGCCCGATGGAAATCCCGCCCCTGGGCACAACCTGGATGTCACTTGCCGGCGATGGCGGGCTGTACGTTGCCGGATTCCAGCGAGTCCTCATGTTCGACTCGAACCACAATCCGGTGGGCTCATGGACCCCGCAGGCACCCTCGGCACAGAGGGTTTGCGATCTGGGCGGCAAGCCCGCGGTACCGGTCCCGAACGGTGTGCTGCGGCAGGAGACGGAGACCATCGGACCGAATGCGATTGTTGGCACGTCGATCGACGAGATCGTTTCGGAAGAAGAGGCCCGCGCCCGCACGCAGGAGGTGCTCACCGGCCTTTCGCTGAATAGCCGCGCACGGATCGTCTGTACCGAGGACCGGGCCTTGGTCGTACAGGCCTACGAGGAAGGCCCCGACTCCGTGTTCGTCTACGACCTGAGCGGCGGGACGGGACGGATGGCCGTTCCGACCGAGTTCACCGAAGAGTGGGGCTGCCAGATCAACGGGAGACCGTGCCCGCCATGGTCGCACAAAACGCATCCGTCTCTCGACGACCGGGGCAACCTCGTACTGTTCAGCGGCGACATGCGCGTCGGGGGCGTGATCATCAACCCGGACTCGGGATGCTACGCGATCGTGCAAAAGGACATGCGGACCGACATGGCCCGGATTCCCGTTCGGGTGAGGGGGGACAGCGTCCTGGTATTCCAGCAGGACCAGGGAGAGACGGAAGACGGGAGACCCCACCTGTTCATGGGGAGCGCCAACAAGGCCTCGATGCACCCGCTGCGGCGGGTCAGTGGGGAGCCGTGCGCGGGGATGGCAATTCCGTGAAGTTGAAGTCCGCGCGGTCCGAATGCCGCTGCTTGGGACGTCCCGCTCCCGTTGCGGGCCACGGCCGTCGGTGCGTCTGCCGCCCGCCTGCCTCCCACGTCCTGGCCATCTTCGCAATCGTCGCTGCCATCGCCGGCGGCACGGATGCCTCGGCGCAAGCCGTCCGTGGACGGCTGGTAGATCTGCAGAACTCCGAAGGTGTCGGCGGCGCGATGATGACGCTCGTTGACCAGGAAGGCAGCCACCTCGCCAGCACGCTGACGCGCGCGAGCGGCCTATTCGAAATCGAGGCTCCGTCGCCGGGCCGCTACCGCGTCATGGCGGAGCGGATCGGGTACGCCACCACCTGGTCCGACTATTTCGAGATCGCTGCCGACGACACCCTGGCCATCGAAATCACCGCCCAGGTCGAGGCGATCTCGCTTGAGGGAATCGAGGTGCAGGGGGACGCACGCTGCCGGGTGCGGCCGGAGGAGGGTCTCGCCGTCGCCCGCGTGTGGGATGAGGCCCGAAAAGCCCTCGCCGCGGCGGCCTGGACCCAGGAGCGTGGCATCTATCGGTACGAGATGTTGCACATCACCCGCGACCTTGACCCCGACGGGAGGACTGTGATCTGGGAGGACCGGACTCTGCAGCAGAGCCACAGGCAGTCGCCCTATCGTGCCCGGCCGGCCGAGGAGCTGATCGGGAACGGATTCGCCCGTCAGAGCGCCGACGAGTCGCTGTACTTTGCTCCCGACGCCGCCGTGCTACTCTCCGATCCCTTCCTCGACACGCACTGCTTCCGGCTGCGGCGCGACGGGCGACGCGCCCCGGGGTTGATCGGCCTCGCTTTCGAACCGGTGCCCGGCCGCCGCCTCCCGGAGATCGCGGGAACGCTCTGGCTCGATCCCGCGGATTCGGAGCTGCAGTGGCTGGATTTCCGCTACGTGAACCTCGCGCTTCCGGTCCCTCTGGTCCGCGCCGCCAGCGGCAGAGTCGATTTCAAGCCGATGCCCAACGGCACATGGATCGTGGAATCGTGGCAGATCAGGATGCCGCGGCCAGTATCCAACCCCAGCCCCTTTGCCAGGGTGAGGCTCGGCGGGCTGGCCGAAGAGGGAGGAGAGGTTCTGCGAACTCACCTGAATGAAGGGACGGTGCTGGAGGGCGACCTCGGTGGACGGATCGCCGGGATCGTTTTCGACAGCCTGCGGACGGGACTTCCCGGAGCGCGGGTCTTCATCCATGGGACGGACATGGAGGTGCTGACGGGACGGGACGGGAGGTTCGAGCTGACGCACCTGCGCACGGGCACCTACACCGTCAGCTTCTCCCACCCGTATCTGGACCGGCTCCGTTTTCGCCCGTCCCCCATCGAGGTAGACGTGTTGGAGGAGGCACCCACACCGGCCCGGATCGACTTTACGGCGCCCGCCGCCTCGGCGGCGTTGGAACGGCTCTGCAGCGAAAGGGAGCGAACGACGATCGGTGAAACGCCCGGTACATGGGACCGTTCCAACGGGGCGGGCGTTCTCCTGGGCCGGTTGACTGACCCCGCAGGCGTCCCGCTGGAAGGGGTAGCCGTGCGGATCGGGACACGCGAATACGAGGTCACCCGCGCTGACGGCGGCCTATGGCGATGGCACAACGTGATGATCGTGAAGACGGACGAATCAGGCCGCTACGCTGGCTGTGGCGTCCCGGTCGACCGTACTCTCCGGGTGGTGGTGTTGAGGCCCGGCTGGGGGCCCGACGACGGGCGCTCAAAGGACGAGTTGCTCTCCTATAAAGCTGCCTGGCTGGAGGAGGTGGTTCGGGTCTCGTCCGGCCAACCGCTCGCGTTCCTCGATTTCGAGGTCGAGTTGGAGCCGGGCTCCCCGTAGCTTCCCCGGTATCTGCGCGGGTGGCGGAGGAGCGAACGCGGCATTGCTTGCAACGGGTTCGAGCTGACGCGCCCGCGCCCTGGCCCCTACACCGTCAACCTCTCTCACCCGTACCTCGCTGGGACCGTGGTCAGTTCACCGACGGCAGCATGCCGGGACACGGCTCGCCGCTGATCCGGCGTAGCGGGTGGAGGGAAACACGGTCGGCGGCAGTGGACATGGTGAACCCGCCCCGATCGTTTTCCCAGGAAGCGTAGCGGAACACGAGGGCGCTGTCCTGGTAGATGTGCAGGGCGTCATAGTCCCATGACTGTTCCGGCTTGCGCAGCACCGCATAGCACCCGGTTTCGGGGTCGATGATGGCGCCCGGCACTTCCACGTGCCTGCCGAGCAGTACGAGGTTGGCCTGTCCGTCCAGGCTCGGCTTCAGTTCCCGGGCCCAGCTGGTGCAGGCGAATTCCAGGACCCTGGCTCCGAAGCTCCTCTCCACCTTGCAATCGTCTCCCGGGTCGGTGAACTCGGTCGGAATCGCCAGGCTGGCCGTTTCTCCGTTGCGGTGGTGCACGAACACCGAATCCGAGATCTCAGCATTGGTCGTAACGACGAAGGCCGCGTCGTCCGTGCAGACGATTCGGGGAGAGCGACCACTTATGGTTCTGGTGTACCCAGCTGATGTCTCACGGGTGGTTGTTGCACGGCGGTCGACAATGCCGCGCCCAATGTCCTCATCCGTGCCATCGGACCCACGCCGGATCACGCCGGTGCCGGCAACGATGGCCGGCTGACCATCGAACTCGCATACGTCCGATACCACGTCGGCCCCCGGACGCCAGTTGGTGACATACTGGCCGAGCGGGTCGAATTCGAGGACCCGCACGTAGCCGGAAACGTAGAGCCTCCCGTCACGGCCGAGCGCCATGCCGGACATGCCGCGCTCGAGTTCTCGCGGGCCGCCACCCTCCGGAGTTGGAATGGTCCGGATCCACTCGCCCGTCTCGAGGGAAAAGGCCATCACGCCCTCGGGCTCCTCGTCGTCGTTGGCGTAGAGAACGGCCCTCGCACGGTCCAGGGGCATGTCCCCAATCGTACGAATGGCGCGCCATTCGTCGTCGATGATGACCCGCCCGGCTGCAGTGTCGATCTCCAGGATCTGCTGGGCGTCCACGGCGGGCGTTACGACGAGGGCGGCGATCACGAGAGAGGTCGGTGCGCGCATGTTTGTTCCCGTGTTCAGGGTGCTGCTGTCGAGGCCGGGTCTCACGGTAACGTGGGGACGCTGATAAAACAACATACTGGTGAATTATCAGCGGCCCGTGTGGACGTAAGTCCACGCGCCTAATCACTGTTGCGTCCAGTTAATTCAGTCGGAAACATCAGTTTCCGCGATTGCCACGAAGAGTCTCGTTGACACTCGGGCCCGGACACCGTACTATTCTTATTACGAAGATTTTCGTGAATGAATCGCAGTGTCGCCGCATCAGCACCCGCGATGCTGCCTCGACGGAGCGACAGACAACCGGGGAGGAGAAAACATGGTGACGTGGATGGCCTACGCAGCCGGCGTTGCTTGCCTCCTGGCCGCCGGAGCCCTCTCGCTGGACAAGCTCTGTGAGCGAGTGGGTTTTCCCCGCCGCTTTGCCTGGTTGGCGGGACTGACGCTGGCGCTGCTGGTTCCCCTGACGGCTTCGCCCCCCGAGCCCGAGATCGGTGCCGAAACGGTGGCCCGTGCGGGCACGACGGCAGCCGATGTCGCACCACGCAGCATCGATCCCGCCCGGGCCGGCGGCCCAATCGACAGGTCTGTGGCCCGCGCGGAGCCCGCGATGGCCGGCAACACCGCAGCGGCCGCCCCAGGCCCCACGGACAGGGCAGCGATCACCCTGTGGGGCTTCGCTTCTCTGGCCGCGTTGATCCTCATCGGCACGGTGCTGGTCGCGGCGGCGCTCGCCCGGAGACGCTGGGATCGGCGCAGGATTGCCGGCGAGGACGTATACGTCTCGCGCAGATTCGGGCCGGCGCTGGTCGGGGTGGTGAAACCCGCCATCGTCGTTCCCCGCTGGGTCGTCAGGTTCGGGGACGCCGCCGGAGCCACCGTGGTGCGGCACGAACGGGAGCACGCACGGGTCTGGGATCACCTGGTCCTCTTGTACTCGGCTCTCGTCGTGGCCGCCATGCCCTGGAATCCGGTCGTCTGGTGGATGGTGCTGCGCCTTCGCACCGCCGTGGAGATCGACTGCGACCGCCGCGTCCTCGCGTCCGGAATCCCCGCCGCCGAATACGGAGATCTTCTTCTCGACATCGGGTCCGGCCGTCCGGCCCAGCCCTTTTTCGCGACCACATTGGTGGGCTCGCAAAGCATGCTCGAACGGAGGTTGAAGGCAATGAGGAATCAAGGAATCAGAGTAAGGAAATCCGCCATGCTGCTATTCGGATGTACCGCGGTGGTCACTACTGCGGTCGCTTGCGGCGTCCCGGCGCCGCAGGGAATCGCCCCGGCGGTGAAAGAGGCTCTGGAGGCCCCGGCCGAGGTTGCCGCCGAGACCCCGCCGTCCCTCCCCGTGGACCATGAAGGCCGCGTTGTCATCCGCGGCGTCAACAAGGCGCCCGTCGTGTCCCTTGACGCCGATATCGTCGCCACGGATCCGCTGGTTCTCGTCGATGGCTTTCTGCTCGACGGAGGGCTGGCGGAGTTGCTCGCCGGCGAACCGCTGGACATCCAGTGGGTCGGATTCTCCCGGGACCCGGAGTTGTTCCCGGAACTGGGCGAAGAGTCATCAATACGCGGAACGGTCGCCATCGGCACGCCGGATTGGGAGAGGGAGGGGGAACGGGCGGTGTCACTGGACGTGTGGCGGCGGACGAACAACGAGTTGGGAGAGTTTCGGATATCAACGTGGCCCGCTGGGGTGAAGCTTGAGCTGATCCGCAATCCCGCTCAGCGGCTTCAGTTGACGCGCAATCCCGCTCAGCGGCTTCAGTTGACGCGCAATCCTGTCAAGTGGCTCCAGCTGGAACTCACTCCTGCCCAGCGGGTTCAGCTGATCCGCAATCCCGCCCCGCGGCTTCACCTGACGCGCAATCCCGCCAAGCGGCTTCAACTAACGCGCAGTCCCGTCAGGCGGCTTCAGATCCCAAGGCTAAGGCTTACGAAGAGCGGAGCATTGAGGATCTGACAGGTAAAGAGAACATGACATTCTGCCAAGCGAACATTACAGTGCGACCATGTGGGCGGAGCGCTCCAACGCGGATGCATCGCCGCCCGAACGCCGCGGGGGTTTTGCCAGCGGGCCAGAGTCGAGTCATGCGGAACCATCCCGTATCGCGCGCACTGCTTACCCTCATCCTCGCCGCCGCTGTCTCCTCATGCGTCACGGAATCCGCCGGACCCCCCGCTCTGCGTGAAACCCTGCCGAACGGCGCGCTCCTCGTGCGGTATCCCGGCCTGCCCGCCATCGACTCCGTCGGCCCCGGCGTCACCGAGCCAAATGTGGATCTGAGGTTCGGAAGCCTCGAAGGAGACGACCCCAAACTCCTCTTCGGGGACATCCGGGGCATCCAGGCCACCGCCGACGGCACCATCTACGTGCTGGACTTCCAGGCTACGGAGGTTCGTGCCTTCGACGCCGACGGCCGGTACCTTCGGACGATCGTCCGGCGGGGCGAGGGCCCGGGCGAGATCACCGCGGCCAATGGGATCGTTTTCTCGGGCGACACGCTGCTGTGGATCCACGATCACGGCAAGTGGAGGATCATCGGCGTGGACCCGGCCGGAAGGGAGTTGCGCCGGTTCAACAAGCCGGTATTGAGCTACGGTTTCAGATGGGCGGGGCCGTTCGACGATCGGGGACGCTACTGGTCGCGCACCTCCCATTCGGACGAAGAACTGCGCTACCCGCCCCCACCGGGCCTGAGTTCAAGGACCGCGCGCGGCTACTACAAGTCCTACGACCTGGCCACGGAGGCCGTCGACTCGGTCTACCTCGGTGAACGCAGTCTTCGTTCATACTACTACCAGGATGCGAACGGGCTTTGGCAGTTGCAGCCGTCCCGCTTCCAGGCGTTCGAGATGATCGTCGTCAACCCGTCAGGCGGATTCTGGCGCGCGAACACCGCGGCGTACCGAATTGCGCGAACCGGCGAGGGCGGGGACACGCTGGTCGTTATCGAGGCCGGGCTGCCCGCGCTACCGGTAACGGACGAAGACCGTGCGGCCTACATCGAGGAGTCTGCCGAGCGCAGCCCCGAAGCAGGCCGCGCGGCCGAAGAGGTCGCGGCCCTCATGCCGGACACCAAGCCCATTCTGGCACGCATGTTCGTGGACGACGTAGGCAGGCTGTGGGTGCAAAGGGTCACTCCGGCGGACGCTCCCGCGTTCTACGACACGTTCAGCGAAGACGGTGACTATCTGGGCTCCGTCCGCTTCGCCTTCACCCCCGCACCCTACAGCGAGTTCTGGGTCCAGCACGGCAACATCTACACCTGGGTCGTGGACGAAATGGACGTGCCGTACGTGGTGAGGGCGCCGCTGCACTGAAGCTGCGGGTTGCGGTTCCGCGACTTCAGGGGCTCCGGACAGCGGAACAGACGGCATACGGGAACCGATCGCAGCGGCAGGGGGTATTGCAAGACGGATTGCCTTGCTTTTCGCACCCCGGTCAACGGAGCCCGCAAGATGACGAAGCCCCATCCCGCGACGCGGCCGCTTTCGCCACTGGTGGCCACGTCCCTGGCCGTCCTCTCGTTGTCTTCGGCCACGGCTGCCCGGGTCGTCGCTCAGGAACCGGACTGCAGAGAGGACAACACCCGGATCGTCGGATTCGTTGTCGACGCCGGCACCGAATCGCCCCTGGCGAGCGTCCTGGTGTCGGTCGAGTCGCCCGACCGGGCTTCGCTCACCACCGATAATGGCCGGTTCCTGCTTTGCGACATCGGTCCTGGAGAACGCGTCTTGACGGCGTCACGGCTCGGATACGACACGCTGAGGATCCGGATCGGACCCAATCCGTCCGGTGAGCCGCTTCGCCTTCGGCTGGAGCCCGACCCGATCATCCTGGAGGGGCTCGAGATCGTTACGGATCGCTTCGAGCGCCGAAGGCGGGCTGGTTCCGGCCGCGTGCGCACCTACGACCAGGAGGCACTGGCCGGAAGCAACTATGGGTCGGCTGCCGACTTTGTCGACTTCCAGGCGGGAGTTGTCACCGTCGCGTGCCCCATCGGGAACTCCGTCTCCCACTCCACGAATCGGCTCATGCTGCGCATCGATCGCATGGGAGTCGCCACAACGTGCGTCAATGACCGTGGGAGAATCGTGAGCCCCAGAGTCTACCTCGACGAGTCTCCGCTGCTCGGCGGGTGGACCGCACTGGAGTCCGTGCCGACCAGCCAGCTGTATATGGTTGAAGTCTGCGGCAGGGGAACACAGATAAGGGCCTACACCCACCGTTTCATGGAACGCGCTGCGAGGACGCGATTGTCGCTGTCGCCCTTTTGGTGCTAGGGACCGGCAGTCCGCGTCGCTGGTCGAATAGGTCGCAGCCTCTCTCTCGTTGAGCCGCTCGCGTGGCCACGGTCGCACCTCCCCTCACTCGCCCCCCTCCTCCGCATGCCGCCGCGCGATCCGGTCCAGCTTCGGGCCGATGGAAGTCATCACTGCCGCGAACAGCACGACCGCCCATCCCGCCGAGAAGATCAGGTGGACTCCGACGAGCAGCCTCGCGCCGACGGAGACCGGCGCGACGGTCAGGAAGTCCTGGCCGAGCGCCGTAAAGAACGCGAACGACAGCCAATCGGTGACCCCGGATCCCGCGTCCATTCCGGCGAACGCTCCGGGGCTGAAGCGCTCCAGCGTACCGTAGAACCCGGCGAACAGGACGATGATGGTCAGGTACCCGACCGCGAAGCCGCCGATCGGGACCCACATGGCGCGGAGGTATTCGGCGAGCCGGCCATACACTCGAAGCCGCGGCTGGAGCCAGGTGGCGGCGGCGCGCCCAAGAAGAAACGCGGCCGCCGGAATGGCCACCATGGGGAGGGACAGTGCATATGCGATTCCCAGGATCAGTTCGAGACCCGACAGCCCGCGGCCTTCTACCAACGCTCCTGTCGCCATCAGGAAAACGAACAAGGCAACCGGTACGGCCGCGCCCAGGATCAGCAGACGGGGAGGCCGGGCGTCGCGCCACCCTTCGCGGCGGTGGGTGAGGAGGCCGGCCATCAGCGCCATGTAGGGCATCAACAGGAGTGGGAACACCAGCAGTACCGACACAATCAGGAAGTCGTCCGAGGTTCGCAGCCCGAGGACGATGCCCTCCGCCATGTGAGCGGGAAAGAACCCCAGGGTCAGGAGAACGGCCACGATCAACGTCTCCCGGCTCATTTCCCGATACCCCGAAAGAGATGACCGGTCGAGCCCATCGATCAGGCCGACGGCAAGGGCGAGCACTGGCGGGGTGATGAATCCCCACCGGTTGCCTGAAAACCCCCCGGCTACCAGTACCACGGCCATCCCGACGGCCGAGCCGATCAGGATCCCGGTCCACAGCCCGCTCCGCGAGCCACCCCGGAGGCCGAGGCCCACACCGATCGCGATCCCGCAGCCCGCTCCCATCAGGACATCGGAGTGGTTGCCTGTAATCGCGTAGCCGAAGGTCGAGACGACGATGGCGATGGCGGCCGCAATCCGGACCGCCAGCCAGATCAAGGAGTTCCGCACTTTCATGTCCTTCCGCCAAGAGTTTCGAACAAGTCGACTACGTCAACTCAGTGGGCCCACCCCAGCCCCTCCCGCAGCTCGCCCACAAAGCTGCGGAGCCCACGCCGGACAATCGAACGGAGGAAGAGTCCGGCAAGCAGAACGAGGCTGGCCTGCTGCAGCACGCTGGGAGTCTCCTCCATCAGCGCCGCGAGCGACGGAACGGAGAGTGCGCCGAAGGCGGCGTTGATCGCGACGCCGGCCGTGACCGCAAAGGTGACCATGACCGCGGCAAACGCGATCGCGGCCCGTCTCCCATGCAGGCTGCTCACCAGCCCCAGCGTGGAGATGTTGGTGGCCGGACCCGTGATGAGGAAGGCGATGCCGGCGCCGGGTGACAGCCCCGTCGCGAGGAACGCCGCGACCAGGGGGGTGGCCGAGGCGGCGCAGACGTAGGTCGGGAAGCCCAGCAGGGCGAAGATGAAGACGTCGGCGACCGGGGGGAGGCTGCCCAGCCAGCCGCTCTCGAGGAGCGGCGTGACAAGGGCCGCGACGCCCAGTCCCAGGATGATCCAGGGCGCGGTGTGGTCGACGACTTCACCGGTACCGGAACGTAGCGCGACGCCGAGCCGGGCCGTCAGCGACGGGGCGTAGTCCGAGGAGACGGCCTGCTCCTCGGCGCGAAGAGCCGCCTTGATCCTGCCCCCCACCAGCCAGCCCACCAGGAGCGCGACGAGCGCCGCCGTGGCCAGGCGCAGAATCGTGACCTGGGGACCCAGGAGCGGGATGGAGAGCAGTACGGCGTCCAGCCCGAGCTCCGGTGTGGCGACCAGGAACGCCATCGCCGCGGCAGGCGGGGCCCCGCGCTGGATCAGGCTGCGGTACAGCGGCACGACCCCGCAGGAACAGATCGGGAACGGGAGGCCGATCAGCATCCCCCGCCCCGCCTGGGAGACCGCCCCGCCCCGCTCCATCCAGCG
Source organism: Gemmatimonadota bacterium (assembly GCA_009841475.1). Classification (GTDB taxonomy): domain Bacteria; phylum Gemmatimonadota; class Gemmatimonadetes; order Longimicrobiales; family Gaopeijiaceae; genus Bin94. The sequence goes on along the minus strand of VXLT01000048.1, from coordinate 180 downwards.
GATCGACCGCTGCGGCAGAAACGCGCTCAGCAGACCCGCGCACAGGTAGGCCAGCAGAAGCGCCGGGGCGCTCTCGGCCGCCAACACCCAGAGCCGCGACAGGAATCCCGCCGCCCCATGCGACGGCGCGTCGGTGCCCGCGACGAAGACGGCCACCAGCAGCCCGAGCCCCACCACCGC
>VXLT01000332.1 GCA_009841475.1 Gemmatimonadota bacterium | reverse complement strand
GCACGGGGGCGGTGGGGTGCGCGGAGTGGAGCGGGCCGAGGCTGGCCGACGTGCTCGCGCTCGCGGGGGTTCGCGAGGGCGCGGTGGACGTCAATGTGATCGGGCTCGACGAGGCCGAGTGGGCGCGGCCGATGCCGCTCGCGAAGGCGCTCGATCCGGACACGATCCTCGCCCTTACGATGAACGGGGAGCCGCTCCCGCCGGACCACGGTTTCCCCGTGCGGGTGGTGGTGCCGGGGTGGGTCGGGTCGTCCAGCGTGAAGTGGGTGGGAAGGATCGAGGTCGCCACCGAGACGGTGTGGGTGCGCGCAAACACGACCTCGTACGTGCTGGTGGGAGAGGACTGGCCCGCCGACCGCTACGCCCCGGCCGATGGCGCCCCGATCACGACGGGCGCGGTGAAGAGCGCGCTCGCGCTGCCGTACCCGGCCGAGCTCTCAGCGGGGCCGCAGCGGTTGAGAGGGTTCGCCTACTCGCCGCGCGGGGGGGTGAGGGGGGTGGAGTGGAATCTGAACGATGGCCCGTGGGCGCCGGCGCGTCTGATCGGGACGCCCGAGGCCCTGCCCCACGCCTGGGTGCGATTCGAATTCGAGTGGGACGCGCCGCCGGGAAGTCACGTCATCCGCACCCGCGCCACCGATGCCGCGGGGGACACCCAGCCGCTCGAGGCCGTCCACAACGAGAAGGGCTACCTGCTGAACGTCGCGCTTCCCCACCCCGTGGAAGTTGGCTGACGGAGGACGCTGGCTGAGGGATTGGGCCGGCCCGGTGCTGTGTCTATTGGCTGCTTGCGGTCCCGGCGAAGAGCCCGAGGAAACCGAGGTCGACGGCGAGTACGCCTACACGATCCGCTGCGGCTACTGCCACGATGTCCCCAACGGCATCGGCGCCCAACTCACGCCCAGGGTCCTCGCCAGCTACTCGACCGTCGGGGGTCTGGACCGCTACCTCCGCTTCGCGATGCCGCACGAGACGCCCGGCAGCCTGCCATCCGCTGAATACGACGCCATCCTCGCCTATCTGATCGAGAGCCGGGAGCTGGTGGAGGATGGCGGGGACCCGCGCGAACTGCCGCCGTCAACGGAACTGCGGGTCATCGCGACCGGGTCGCCGGGGACGGAACGGTAGGGCAGCCCGTGGGCAGAACCCCGCCGCCCGCTAGTTCGTCAATCTGACGCGGGTCGTTGCAGTGAACGTCACCGAAACCGGTTCATTCGGAATGTTCCCCTCGTATCTGCGGGACACCTCCCACAGCGCCACGAGCCCCCGCTCGATGTCCCAGAGGAAAAACCCGGTCTCGGTGCCGTCGATGCTCGTGGGGGTCCCGCCTTCTGTAACAGTCAGCCGGGCGTCTCCGGAGATTGCGACCCGGAGCTGCCTTCGGCCGTCCACGGTGGTCTCGGAGTCAAGCGTGTACGTGTACGCCACGACCCGCTCCCCTTCGCCCGCAACCCAGGTGGTGACGGTGTCGACCCAGCTATCGCCCGGATCCACGTCGCCGCCGGGAAGACGGGGGAACATCGCCTCCCACGCGTCCACGAAGAGCGGCAACTGGCTGGGGGAGCGTCGCCGCTGCCCGGCAGCGAACTCGTCCAGGCCCCGGCCGTCCAGCCGCACGACATAGCTGCGCAGTCCGGCCTGTGTCTGCGACACGGACATCGGAGCGCCCATCGGGGGCTGGATCCCGCCCGTGAAATCCGTCAGGTCCACCGATGCCCTCACCCCTTCCCCGTCCGGCTCGAACGAAAGGGTGTACGTGATGTTCGAGTTCCCGGAGATGTCCGACGCGCCATCCGGGCTGGTCATTGTGCCAACCGTCGTGTCCACCATTTGGTAGACCGCGGTGGCTGGCGAAGGAAGACGGTACGAGAGCTGCTGGCCCAGCACGGCCGGGCCGGGCGAAAAGAGGGGGGCCACCCCCAAGGCAAAGACGAAGAGTGCGGGGATGCGGCGCATGGTCTTGCGGCTCCGGTTTGGGCGAATCGACAGGGTCAACACGAAGACGGCACGCCTGATGACGAATGGCACCGTCACCCGGAGACTACTCCCCTGGTCCGCTACCGGTTTCAGGGCTTGCCTGCCCGGGCTCCCTCTCCATTCGGGACGGCTCCAACCGCGCCAGCCGCTTGAACCACGGCCGCGACCGCTCGAGTTGCCCCGCCAGACGCAGCAGGGTGGCCTCGTCGCCGACGCGCGCCACGAACTGGACTCCGACAGGGAGTCCGTCGGCGTTCCAGTGCAGCGGGACCGACATCGCCGGCTGTCCGCTGAAATTGAAGACCGGAGTCCACGGCGTGAAGTCGAACGCCCCGTCGGCCATCCTGTCGATCAGGCCGGCCACCTTGATCAGGCGCCCGGAGCCGATGAGGCCGAGCAGTCGCAGTTGAAGCTGTTCCATCCGGCTCGGCGGGAGGGCGCCGAGTCTAGGGGGCGGCTCCGCGAGAGTGGGAGTAACGAGGACATCCCGGTCGGTGAAGAATCCGGCTACGGCTCTTCCGCATGTTTCCAGCGCGCGGAGAGAATCCGCGAGTTCCCGGGCGGAGATCGCCCCCGACACGAGCGCGAGCGCCCGGGTCAGCGGCTCGAGCTCTCCCCTGCGCGGCTTCCTCCCCAGCACCCTCTGTGCGTTTTCCAGATCGGCCCCCACCTCGCCCGCCATCATGTTCAGGTACGCGCGCGCGAAAGCCGGCCCGTCCACCCGGGGCGATCGCTCGGCGACCTCGTGGCCCAAATCCTCCAGCAGCGCCACGGCTTCCGCAACCGCCTGAGCGCAGTCGGGGTGCACCGCCCGGCCCAGAATCGGCTCCGTCGTCCACGCGATGGACAGCCGGCCCGGATCCTCGCCCGGCTCGTGCCGGAACGGCCGTTCCGGCGGCGCGATCCTGTACGGCGAGCCCGGCTCCGGTCCGTGCGTCGCGTCGAGCATCGCGGCGCTGTCGCGCACCGAACGGGTGAGCACGTGCTCGACGACGGCCCCATGCCAAGGCTCCCCGCGCTCGGGTCCGGGGGGGACCCGGCCACGGGTGGGCTTCAGCCCGAAAAGCCCGCAACACGACGCCGGGATGCGGATCGACCCCGCTCCGTCCCCACCGCCGGCCATCGGCACGATTCCGGCCGCCACCGAGGCCGCTGAACCGCCGCTGGACCCGCCCGGAGTGCGGTCGAGGGACCAGGGATTGCGGCAAGGTCCCCAAAGCTCCGGTTCCGTGTACGGCAGCAGCCCGAACTCCGGCAGATTGGTCTTTCCGAGCACGCTCACGCCGGTGGCGCGCACCCGCCGCACCAGCTCCGTGTCGGCCTCCCGCACGTGATTGGCCACCAGGCGGCTTCCCCGCGATGTCGGGTGCCCGGCGAAGTTGCTCTGCAGGTCCTTCGCCAAAAAGGGAACGCCCGCGAAGACACCGGACGGGGGCGAACCGACCACCGCCGCCCGCGCTTCGTCGTCCATCCGGTAGACGACCGCGTTTACGAGCGGATTGACGACCTCCAGCCTCTTGATGGCCGCGTCGATCAGCTCCAGCGCCGTGACTTCGCCGGCGCGCAGGAGTCCGGCGAGCGCGGTGCCGTCCTGGCTGACGTATTCGTCGTGCGTCATCGGCAGTCCGTGGGAATCCCCGCATGGGAACGAGGGCGGTGAGGTGCCGGTTCACGCAGATCGTAGTCGGGCAGCGTTCGCCGCGGCAAGCGGTGCCGGCAGGGCGTGGATGGTCACCGCCCGGCGACCTGCCTTCGGTTGCCACCGTCCCCGGCGAAAGCCAGAATCCTTGGGAACTCATCATGGAGGTGTTTGTGCGCCGAATACCCACATCGGCGGTTGTGCTCGCGGTCGTAGTCGCGGTCGCGGCGCCGTGCCGCGGAGTCCTGGCCCAAAACGGGGTCCGCCGAGTTACCATGGCCGAGGCGCTCGCGGCCTTTGCGTCCAACAGCCTGGAGCTGCGAATCGCCCGCGCCGAGGCCGAGGCGGCGATCGGGACGGCCCGGCAGTACCGCAGCTACACGAACCCCGCGTTCTCGCTCGCGCACGAGTCGCTCGGCAGCTCGAACGACGAGTACTGGGAGACGATCGCGGGAGTCGTCCAGCAGCTGGAGTGGCCCGGAAGAACCGCGTCCCGCTCCAGGGTTGCCGCACACACGAGCGCCGGAGCCGCGGCAACGTTCCGCGCCGACTCGGTGCGTCTCGCCTTCGAGGTGCGCGAGGCCTATGTGACGGTGTGGCTCGCGGAAAAGATCGAGGAATCGAGGCGCGATGTCGCCGACGAGATCCAGCTGGTCGCCGAGGCCGCCGACATGCGGCTGGCGGCGGGGGACATATCCAGTTACGAAGCGCGGCGGCTCCACCTTGTGGTAGCCCAGGCCGAGCGCGAGACGTCACAGGCCGCCATCGAGGCGCGCGCCGCCCGCAGGAGGCTGGCCCTCCTGATCGCGCCCGACGCCGGACTGCACGAGGCGGGGCCCGCGGCGGAGCTCACCGGGCTCCCACCGGCAATCACGCCCGAGGTGGCACTTGCGGCCCTCGGCGCGAGGCCGGATCTGCAGGCCGCGGCCAGGGACCTCGACGCGGCGAAGGCCCGGTCCCGGTTCGCGATGGCGGCATGGGTGCCCGATCCCACGCTCGGTCTCGGGTACAAGCACCAGCGTGGCGGGCTATCCGGTGCGGCCCTTACGGTAGACGTGCCGATGCCGCTGTTCGACCGGGGCGCGGGGGACCGGTACGGCGCAAGCGCCCGGGAGACCGCCGCAACCTACCAACTGGAGTTCGTCCGCCGCCTCGCCGAGATCGACCTTATGGCGGCCTCGGATCTATACGCGTCCAGCCGCGCGAACCTCGAGGCGACGGGAGACGAACTGCTCGCCTACGCCGACCTGGTGCTGAGCGCGGCGAGGGCTGCGTACGCCGACGGCCAGGTGGGCCAGCCGGGGCTCGTGGACGCAGCCAACATCTACCGGGACACCCGCATCGCCGCCTTTTCGCTCCGCGCCGAGACCTGGATCGCCTACTATGACCTCTTGCGCGCAATGGCGCGGGTCCCGGCGGATGAATCATGAGCGGGGCAGCAGTGTGGATGTTTCGTCCCGGCACCGGGGATCGTGCCGGCTGGCGGGGCCGGACGGCGGGTTTGCCGGGAACGGCCGGCGTCCTGGCCGTGGCGGCCGCCCTCGGCGTGTCGGCCTGTGCCGGCCCCGCGGCCGACGTGCCGGCCGAGGCCGATCATTCCCACGCCGGCGGCGGTGTGGTGACGCATTGGACCGATGAGCTGGAGCTCTTCGTGGAGTATCCGCCCCACGTCGAGGATGTCCCGAGCGATCCGTGGGCGATCCACCTGACCTGGCTGGCGGACTGGCAGCCGGTACGGGAAGGACGCCTGACGCTCCTGCTGCGCGGTCCCGGTGGCGCGCGTGAAGAGATCGTGATGCACGCGCCCGATCGGCCTGGGGTCTACACGGCAACCCCGGCGCTCCCGGCCACCGGCACCTGGCGGGCCGACATGACGCTGCTCGCCCGCGGCGCGGACCACGCGATCCCCGTAGGGCAGCTCCAGGTCTTCGAGAGCGAGGAGGCGCTTCCGCACGATGTGGAGGAGCCGTCGCCGGGGCTGATCGCCCTGCTGAAGGAGCAGCAGTGGACGATGCCGTTTGCCGTGGAGGTAGCGGAGGAGCGCCGGATTGCGCGCTCGATCCCGGCAACGGGAGAGATCGCCGCGCCTGCCGGGGGCCTGGCGCACGTGTCGACGCCCGTGGCGGGGATGGTTCTGCCCGGCGATCCGGCCCTGGCGCCCGGCGATCCGGTGAGCGCCGGCCAGACCGTCGCGGTGATCTCGCCCGCCAGTCTCGACAACTCCTATGCGCGGCTGCGTTCCAATTTCATGGAGGCGCAGCACGAGGCCGAGCGGGCCGAGCGCCTCTTCGCGGCGGGCGCGATCGCGCACCGGCGCCTTGAGGAGGCCCTGCAGGAACTGGACGTCGCGCAGGCGGCCTTCGACGCGATCGGCGGCACCCCGCCCGGCGAGGAGGACGGCACCGACCCCCACCTCTACCACCTTCGCACACCGATCGGGGGCGTCATCGCCGACCGCCACGTCGCGCCCGGCCAGCACGTCGACGCGGGCACGCACGCCTTCACCGTCGTCAACCCGGCCACCCTGTGGTTCGTGGCGCACGTCCCCGCGCGGCACGCGGGCGCGCTCGGCGACCTGAGCGGCGCCTGGTTCACGGTCGAAGGCACGGAGCGCGTCCACACGGCGGGGCGGCTGGTCTCGGTCGGCAGCGTGATCGACCCGGACAGGCGCACCCTGCCCGTCCGCTTCGCGGTCGCGAACCCCGGCCGCGCCCTCAAGGTCGGGATGCTCGCGGACGGGCACCTCCTCGTGGGCGACCCGGTCGAGGGGGTCGCCGTGCCGGCTGCGGCCGTGCAGGACGAGGACGGTCTCCCGGTGGTGTACGTGAAGGTGGGCGGCGAGGCGTTCCTGCGCCGCATTGTCGAGCTCGGCCCCTCGGACGGTACTTGGACGATCGTGACGGCGGGGGTCGCGTCGGGCGAGCAGGTGGTCACGACCGGCGCGTACCAGGTGAAGCTGGCGTCGCTCGGCGACGTGGAGATCTCCGACCACGGCCACCCGCATTGAGGCGGCCGGCTTGAGCGAGGGCGGGACGGCGCGGCGGACGGGGGTTCTCGACCTGCTGGTCCGCGCCTCGCTGGAGCACCGCTTCTTCACGGTTTGCGCGGCGGTGGTGCTCCTGGCGGGCGGCGGGTGGGTGGCCGCGACGGTCCCTGTCGATGTCTTCCCCGATCTGACCGCGCCGACCGTCACGGTGCTCACCGACGCCCACGGACTCGCCCCGGAGGAGGTGGAAAACCTCGTCACCTTCCCGATCGAGACCTCGGTGAACGGGGCGGCGGGGGTGCGGCGGGTGCGCTCCAGCTCCGCACAGGGGATCAGCATCGTGTGGGTGGACTTCGACTGGGGCACCGACATCTTCCGGGCGCGCCAGATCGTGGGCGAGCGCCTCCAGCTCGCGGCCGCGCGGCTCCCCGACGATGTGAGCGCGCCTGTGCTTGCGCCGGTCAGCTCGATCATGGGCGAGATCCTGCTGATCGGCGTCACCGCGCCTTCGGACCGGCTCATGGAGGCGCGCACCGCCGCCGACTGGACGGTGCGGCCCAGGCTGCTGGCGCTGCCGGGAGTCGCGCAGGTGGTCCCGATCGGGGGCGAAGTCCGCCAGTACCAGATTCTGGTGGACCCGCAGCGGCTGCTCGCCTATCGCGTCGGGCTCGACGAAGTGCTCGCGGCCGCCGCCGAATCGAACCGCAACGTGTCGGGCGGGATCTACCGGTCCGGGGGCCGCGAGGTCCTGATCCGGGGACTCGGCCGTGCCCGCGACCTGAAGGAGATCGGGCTGACGGTGGTGGCGGTGCGCAGCGGCGTGCCGATCCTGGTTGAAGACCTGGCCGAGGTGCGCATCGGTCCCAAACTGCGCTTCGGGACCGCATCGGTGAACGCCGAGCCGGCTGTGGTCCTGTCAATCCAGAAGCAACCCGGGGCGAACACCCTCGAACTCACGGAGACGATCGACGCCGAACTGGACCGGATCGAGGCGGCGCTCCCCGACGGCGTCTCCTTCGAGCGGGGCATCTTCCGGCAGGCCGACTTCATCTCGCTGGCGGTGGACAACGTGATGACGGCGCTCCGGGACGGGGCCGTGCTGGTCATCGCCATCCTCTTCCTTTTCCTGTGGAATGTGCGGACGACCGCGATCTCGGTGCTGGCGATTCCGCTGTCGCTGGCGGTGGCGGTCATCGTGCTGCGTGCGCTCGGCGGGACGATCAACACCATGACGCTGGGCGGGATGGCGATTGCGATCGGCGCCCTGGTCGACGACGCCATCATCTTCGTGGAGAACGCGCACCGGCGGCTCCGCGACAACATGAGCAGACCGGAACAGTTTCGGCGGCCGTCGCTGTCCGTCATCCGCAGCGCGGCCCGCGAGATCCGCGACCCGATCCTCAACGCCACCGTCATCATCACGATCGTCTTCGTGCCGCTCTTCTTCCTCTCGGGGGTCGAGGGCCGCATGCTCCGCCCGCTGGGCCTGGCGTACATCGTCAGCATCCTGGCATCGCTGCTGGTCGCGGTGACCGTTACCCCCGTGCTCTGTCACGGGCTTCTGGCCCGGGGCCGCGCCGCCGCCGAGCTCGGTCGCAAGTCCTGGCTGCTGCGCTCGCTCGAGCACCTGTACCGGGGCATCCTGGAGTGGACACTGCGCCGTACGGGGGTGGTCATCACGGCAACCGTTCTGCTCCTGGCGGGAACCATCGCGGTCATTCCCACACTGGGCCGCGCGTTCCTGCCCGAGTTCCAGGAGGGGTCGCTCACGATCTCGGTGGTGAGCCTGCCGGGCACTTCGCTCGCCGAGTCGGACGCGATCGGGGCGCGCGTGGAGCGGCAGCTGCTCGCGCATCCGGCGGTGGTGTCGACGTCGCGGCGCACGGGCCGCGCCGACCTCGACGAACACGCCCAGGGCACGAACGCGTCGGAGGTCGACGCGCTGCTGGATCTCTCCGGGCGCGACCTCGCCACCGTGATGGCCGACCTGAGGGCGGGGTTCGCGGGGCTGCCGGGCACGAACGTGACGGTGGGCCAGCCGATCGGGCACCGGATCGACCACATGCTCTCGGGTACCCGGGCCGCGATCGCGGTCAACCTCTTCGGGCCGGACCTCGGGCGGCTGCGCGAAATCGCCGCCGAGATCGAGAGCGTCGCGCAGGGCGTGACCGGGCTCGTGGATATCGCGGTGGAACAGCAGGCCGAGGTGCCGCAGCTGCAGGTCCGCGCCAACCGGCAAGCCATGGCCCGCTACGGCGTCACTCCCGGGGCGCTGGCCGAGGCCGTGGACGTCGCCTTCCAGGGCGAAGAAGTCTCGCTCATCCGCGAGGGGCAGCGCGCCTTCGACCTTGTCGTTCGTTACGACGACGCCAGCCGCGCGGACCCCGAGGCGATCGGCAGCACGCTGATCACGACGGCGTCGGGGGTGACGGTGCCGCTCTCGCAGCTCGCGTCGGTCGCGCCGGCGCTGGGACCCAACACGATCAACCGCGAGAATGTGCAGAGGAAGATCGTGATCAGCGCGAATGTGGCGGACCGGGATGTGGGGACAGCGGTGGCGGAATTGCAGGGACGCGTCGCGACCGACGTCAGCCTGCCGCCCGAGTACCACGTGCGGTACGGAGGCCAGTTCGAGAGCGGCCAGGAGGCGGCGCGGCGCATCACGATCCTCTCGATCTTCTCGATCGCGGCGATCTTTCTGATCATGTTTCGCAACTTTCGCAGTTTGCGTATTGCGGCGCTTCTCATGGTGAACCTGCCCCTCGCGCTCGCCGGCGGTGTCGCGGCGGTGATACTCATAGGCGGGACCGTCAACGTGGCGACGCTGGTGGGGTTCATCACGCTCTTCGGCATTGCAGTCCGCAACGGCATCCTGCTGGTCGCGCGCTACCGCGATCTCCAAGCCGCGGGCATGTCGCTCGCCGCCAGCATCCGGCGCGGCTCGATGGAGCGGCTCAGCCCCATTTTCATGACCGCGCTCACGGCGGGGCTGGCCCTGATTCCGCTAGCGCTCGGAATCGGTGAGCCCGGCAAGGAGATCCAGGCGCCGCTGGCGGTCGTCGTGCTCGGCGGGCTGCTCACGTCTACATTCCTGAACATGGTGGTCGTTCCCGCGCTCTTCCTCCGCTTCGGACCGGCACCCGAGGCAAGCGGCGCATGAAATGGCCGACCACCGGGTTGTCGCTCGCAACCGCGAGCCATTCTGTATGGTAAACCTTACATATTGTAAACCAGACGTTACGTTTCTAACGCTCTCGCCACCGAGCCTCAACGAGGGAGGACCCTCCACATGACAACCGCAAGACGCACCACTCTCGCGCTCGCCACCGTCGCCGCGCTGACCATCGTCGTCGCCACCGCCATAAACGCGCACATCATGTTCCTAAAGCTCGACAGCTTCTTCCTCGAGCCGAACTCGACCGGGACGGTCCAGCTGATCAACGGCGACTTCGACCTGAGCGAGAACGTGATCACCCGCGACCGCATGCTGGATGTGAGCGTCGTCGGCCCCGGGGGGACCACGCATCCCCCCGAATCGGCATGGACGGACTCGGCAGTCTTCCACTGGAGCCCCGACAGCGTCGATACCGCCATCCTCAGCTTCCAGACGGGCGGACCCGGCACCTACTTGATCGGCGTTTCGACTGCCGCCAGGGTCATCACCCTGACCGGCGAGGAGTTCAACGACTATCTGGTGCACGACGGCCTCCTCGACACGATCGAGGAGCGCAAGGCAGCCGGCACCACGGACGACGGGGCCACCGAGCGCTACAGCAAGCACGTCAAGGCGGTGGTTCAGGTCGGCGGAGCGCGCAGCGGCGAATGGGCCACCGAGCTGGGCTACCCCGCAGAGTTCATCCCCCTCCAGAATCCCTACGAGCTCTCCCGGGGCGACCGGCTGCAGGTCCGCTTCCTGCGCGGCGGCGAACCCGTCGCCCGGCAGCTCGTCTACGCGAACTACGAAGGCTATCACAGCCATGACGCGGCGGGCGAGCACGTGGAGTCGGTCACCACTCGCACGAACGCGGACGGCATCGCCACGATCCCCCTGAACGGAACCGGGCGCTGGTACGTACGTACCATCCACATGGCCGAGACCACCACCGAGCCCGATGTCGACTACGAGTCGAACTGGGCCACGCTGACCTTCGAGGTGCGCTGACCCGAGGTCCGCCGGCCCCGGTCCCACACCCAGCCACCCGATGATGGCCAATCCCGCCACATGGCAGCGCACCTCTCCGTTCGCGATCGTCTTCTTCGTGGGGAAGACGATCAAGACGCTAGGGCAGAGCTTCGCCCAGCTCCTGGTGACGTTCGGCGCGCTCGCCGTGCTGATCCGGAGGAACCCCTACCTCTTCCTGCTCATTCCGCTGGGCATCCTGGCCATCATTGCGACCGGGGTACTCCAGTACCTGTTCTTTCGGTTCGCGGTCCAGGAAGACCGGATCCTGATCCGGCAGGGAGTGCTCAAGAAGACTTCCCTCGACCTGCCCTTCGAGCGCATCCAGGGGATCAACGTCGAACGGTCGCTTGTCGACCGGATGCTCGGTCTGGTCACGGTGAGCCTGGACACCGCTGGATCGGGGGCCGCCGAGGGCCAGCTGCCCTGCGTGGACGCCGCACTGGCCGATCTGTTGCGCACCCGGGTAAGCGCGAAGCACGGTTCGGGGGATGAAGGCGACGCCCGCGACGAAGACGCCGAAGAGGCATCCACCGGCTCGGCCCGGCGAGCGGTCGGCGGCCGGTCCGGCCGGACGGGCGAACGCCGCGAGGCCATCCTGACGCTCACAACGGGCGACATCGTCCGCATCGGACTGGCCAATCACAATCTCGTGCTCGTGGGGGCGGTTCTCGCCCTGCTCGGCCAATCTCTGGACTTCGCTGCAGACATTCTGGCACCGGCCGTTGAATCGGCCGAAACGGCGTTCGCCGGCGCGGACGACCTCGCCCAGACGCTCCTGGTCACCGGTTTCATCGCCACGCTGCTCGCGATCGCACTGGGCCTCATGATCGGTGCAGCCGTCCTCCGCCACCACAACTTCACCCTCTGGCGCGAGGGGACCACCTTCCGTTCGCGCGCCGGACTGCTCACGCAGAAGGAGGTGGTGGTCGAGGCAGCCAAGATCCAGCAGATCTCCGTATCGCAGAGCCCCTTGATGCGCCTCTTCAGACGCTACCGGTTGCAGGCGCTGCCGGCTGCCGCGATGCCGGCCCAGGCGAGGGATGCGGGCGGCCTGCCGGGTCTTGCCGAGGTGCTCGAAGTCCCGGCGTTGAAGGATTCCCGGGCGGAAGGGATCCGCACCCGGGTGTTCGGGCGTGAAGGCGACGGGCTGACGGTATTGCCGGGGAGCCGGGGGTTTGCCCGGATCTCGGCGCATTTCATTCCAGTGCTCACTCTGCGGATCAGTCTGGTGTCCGCGCTGATCGGAGCAGTGATACTCCTGGCGATCGTTGGAAGTGAGCGGGCCCTGGGCGTTGCCGTGGCCGTGGTGATCTGGTGGTTCTGCTCCCTCCCGCCCGCGGCGCTCATCTCGTGGCTGAAGTGGCACCGGCACGGATACGTGTACACCGGCGAGGGTCTGGCGAACCGAGGTGGATTCCTCGGGCGCAAGGTGGATTCGTTCCTCTTCCGCAAGGTTCAGAGCGTGGCGGTCCGGCAATCGCCGCTGCAGCGCCGCAAGGGACTCGCCACACTCCACGCTCATCTCGCCTGCGGGAAGGTCTCCGTCCCCTTCATCAATCACGGCATGGCCTGCCGTCTCCGGGACCGTATCCTCTACAGAGTGGAGTCCAGCCGTCTGCGCTGGCTGTGAAGGGTAGATTGATGGGCTCCCCAGGAATCCCGGACTTCACGAAGGCCGAGACCCACAACCCCGGACCATTCGCGAATCCCGAGGTACGACCCGGCTCCCTGCCCCGGGCCGCGACCCTGGACTGGCAGCCGCTCCATCCGCGCTACGCAAAGCGCCTGCAGGCCGGGGCCCTGATCCGCATCGGGGTGCTGGCCGCCGTGGTGGCGGCCGCTCACGTCACGGTGCTGCTTGCGGGATTCGAAACCCTATCCAGAATCGCCGTGTGGCCGCTGCGGATCCTGTGGGCTCTGTGCGCGCTCGGCGGTGCATGGGCGGTGGTCAAACCCTTGATCGTGGTCCCCCGCTGCGGCTACGCGGTGCGCGAGAAGGACATCCTGTACCGGTCGGGCGTCCTGTGGCGCGCGGTGAGGGTGGTGCCGTTCAGCCGCGTCCAGCACACCAGGACGGACAGCGGGGTCCTCGACCGCCGATTCGGCCTTGCCAACCTGACCGTTTTTCCCGCTGGCGCGGGCGGCCACAAGATCCCGGGACTCGGCACCGACACCGCGGAGAACCTGCGGGCCTACGTTTCGGAGCGGATCGAGGCCGAGAAGCTCGAGGCGGCGGACACCGGGTCGTGAACCCGCCCGGTCCCGGCGCCTGGCAGCGCACGTCGCCGGTCGCGATCGTCTTCTTCGTCGGCAAGTCCGCCAAGTGGGTCTACGATCGCTACGGCATGTTCGGCCAGGTCGTGGCCGCCATCGGGGTCACCGCCTTTCTGCTGCGCAATCCCCAGTACACGGTGCTGGCGGTCCTCACCGCGCTGCTGACCGTGGCCCTGGTGGGGGGACTGCAGTACTGGTTCTTCCGCTTCCGCATCGAGGATGACCGCATCCTCATCCGCCAGGGCGTCGTCAACAGGGCGGCCGTCGACCTCCCCTTCGACCGCATCCAGGGGATCAATGTCAACCGGCGCCCGATCGAACGCATACTCGGCCTGGTTACGGTGGTCCTTGACACGCCGGGGTCCATCTCCGCCGAAGGGCAGCTGCCCACCGTCGATCCGGAGATCGCCGAGCAACTGCTCGCGAAGGTTGCCGAGCACCAGGCCGACGGACCCGAAGGGGGAGCCGGTACGGCACGCGACCTGGACGCCGCAGAGCGCGATCGGACACCGGACGAAGCGGAAGGTCCCGCAACGGGCGCTCGCGGGGACGCCGAGCGGGCGCGCGGTGAAGTCCTGCAGGAACTTGCCAGCCGCGACCTCTTCCGGATGGGTCTTGTCAGCCGCGGATTCGTGCTGTACGGGCTGTTGCTGCTGGTCGTGGCCCGCCAGGTCGATGTCGCCACCGACGCCGCGCTCGGGGCCTTCGGCGCCGTCCGGGACGCGCTGGGCAGCTTGGGAGCGCTTGCGGCGGCGGTGGCGGTGGCCGCCCTGGCGCTCGGCCTGCTCGTTGTGGTCGTGGCAGCGCGCGTTGCCTCGGCGTTCGTGCGCCATCACGGCTATACGCTTTGGCGCGAAGGCCGTTCCTACCGGTCGCGCGCCGGACTGTTCACGCGGAAGGAGGCGGTCGTCCGAATCCGCAAGGTCCAGCAGCTCGACGTGTACCAGGGCGCGGTGTATCGCATCTTTGGGCGGCACCGGCTCGCGCTGCCGCCCATCGGGGGATCCCTGGACGCGGACGACGACGACGACGAGAGGACTCGCGAGACGGTCGATGTCGATACTCTGGGGGTTCCGTGGGCCGATAGCGCGCTGGTCGAGAGAATCCGCTCGGGCGTGTTCCGCGGCGAAGGCGAGCGGCTGGCGGCGCTGCCGGATGACGAGGCGTTCACGCGTGTGTCCCGGCTCTACATTCGCGCCGCCGCCCTGCGCTTCCTGTTCGTGGGAGTGCCGGCCGGAATCTTCCTTCTCTTCATCCTGAGCTACATGGTGGCGGCGTCCTGGAGGGGAGAGGATGTCGACCGGAGTGTGCTGTTCATGCACCAACTGCAGGGATGGGGTGCGGCTTCCGCCATCTGGGCAGCCCTCTCCGTTGTGCTGGCCGCGCCGGTCGGGTGGCTCCGCTGGCGAGCCACTGCATACATGCACGACGACGACGGGCTCTCCTGCCGGACCGGGCTCATCGGCTACAGCGTGGAGGCGTTTCTCTTCCGCAAGGCTCAGGGCGTCACGGTCACGCAGTCGCCATTGCAGCGCAGGCACGGGCTCGCGACCCTCGAGGTCGAGACCGCTTGCGGATCCGTCACCGTCCCCTACATCGAACATGCATTGGTGTGCGCCCTGCGCGACCTCATCGTGTACAAGGTGGAATCGAGCAGGCGGCGCTGGTATTGATTGACGGGAGCCCACCTTCGGCACGTATGTACCGTTCAAATCGTCCCACCACCCTTACCCGAGTTGCAAAATGGCTGATTCCACACCTGTCGACACCGGGGTCCCCGGCATGTTCGTCAATCCCGTAGTGCCTCTCGATTCCCTCCCCGGCACCGAATCCCTCGAATGGACGCCGCTGCACCCGCGGTTCGCCAGGCGCCTCCAGGTCGGGGCGCTGATTCGGGCCGTGTTGATCGTCGGCGCCTGGACCGCGTTTCATCTCCGTGTTCTTCCATTCATCGCGGAGCGCCTTCCCTGGCTGCCGGTGTTTGCCTGGGCGATTATCGGCGCGTTCTGCCTCTGGTCTCTCCTATGGCCGGCCGTCGCGGTACCCCGGCGCGGCTACGTCGTGCGCGACAAGGACCTCCTCTACAAGTCCGGCGTGCTGTGGCGTTCCGTGAAGGCGTTCCCCTTCAACCGGGTGCAGCACACCAAGCTCGACAGCACCCCTCTCGACCGGCGGTTCGGGCTGGCGAGCCTGTCGGTCTTTCCCGCGGGGGCGGGTGCGGGTCACCGGATCCGGGGCCTGGGGCAGGAGACGGCCGAGCGGCTGAGGGTTTACATCTCCGAGCGGATCGAGGCGGATGGGGATGCGGAGTCGAATGACACGGACGCTGCGCCGGCTCCCGCGGAAGACTCGGAAGTGAACTCGGAAACGAACTGGGAAACGAACTCGGAAGGCGCCGGAGATTCGGGTCAGTGAACCCGGCCGTATCCGGCGACTGGCAGCGCCTGTCGCCGTTCGCGATCCTCTCCTTCGTGGGGCTCGCCGTCAAGATCTTCGCGCGCGGCGCCGTTCAGGGGGCCCTTCCGGTGGTGGCGGCCATCCTCCTGCTGCGCGACGACGAACCCCTCGGCCTCGGCCGCCTGCTTCCCGTCATCGGGGGACTGCTGATGCTGGTCGCGGTGATCGCGGTCATCCAGTGGGCCTACTTCAAGTTCAGAATCGCCGAAGACCGGCTCCTCATCCGCAAGGGCTTCATCAAGAAGACATCGCTGGACCTCCCCTACGAACGAGTCCAGGGCATCAACGTCGAGCGTTCGCTCGTGGACCGGATCATCGGCCTGGTCTCGGTCACGCTGGACACGGCCGGCTCGGTTCAGGCGGAAGGCAAGCTGCCCTCGGTCACGACGGAGGTGGCGGACCATCTGCGGGCCAGCGTGGCTGCGCTTGGCCCGGGGCTGGCGTATGCCCTGCCGGAGGGCGGCACCGGCGAGGCATGGGCTCCGGGCGCCGAAGGTGCGCCGTCTGACGCGGGCGCGGATGCGGTGGCTGCCGCAAGGGCGGGCACATCGGCCCCCGCGGGGCCACGGCTGGCCACCCGGCCGCACTGGGGACGGGTCCTCCTCAAGCTCGGCCCCGCCGACATGGTCCGCATCGGCCTCGCCAACCGCAACTTCATCTTCGTGGCGGCCATGGTGGGTATCCTCACCGACCTGGTCCAGCCCGGCGATTTTCTCGATCCGCTCCTGGAAGCGCTCGCGGCCGGGGTCGACAGCGCCGCCGGCGCGTTCTCCGGGCTGGGCGCGCTGGCTCAGCTGGTCGTCGTGGTGGTGCTCGTCGGCGGCGCTCTGGCTGCGGCGCTTATCCTCACCGTCACCGCCGCGTTCCTGCGCCACCACGCCTTCACCCTCTGGCACGACGGCCGGACCTTCCGCTCCCGCGCCGGCCTCCTTACACAGCGGGAGGTCGTCGTCGAGGCCCCCAAGATCCAGCAACTGACCGTGAGCCAGGACCTGGTGCTGCGGTGGTTCGGGAGATTCCGGCTGCGGGCGCTGCCGGCGGCGGCGGTCGTCGGTCAGCAGGGCGGGCAGAACCCCGGGGGACTCGACGTGGCCGATGTGCTCGACGTCCCCCTGTTGGATGGCCGACGGGCCGAAGAGGTGCGGGCGCGGGTTTTCAGGCGGGAGGCACGCGAGATCGCGGTCCTTCCACGTGACGGGGCGTTCAGGCGGGTCTCGCCCCACTACATCCGTGCGCTGGCCCTGCGAATCTGGCTCACTGTCGGCCTTGTCCTCGCCGGCATCTTCCTTCAGCTGCTGCTGTCCGGGGTTTCCACGGCCGCAGGTGTGCCGATGCTGATCGGGTGGCTCGCGTCCATCCCGGTCGTGGTGCTCGTCGCGTGGCAGCTGTGGCGCCGCCGCGGATACACGCACGACGACAACGGGCTGGCGAGCCGTGGCGGGTTCATCGGGAGCAAGGTGGACGCGTTCCCCCTGCGCAAGGCCCAGTCGGCAATCGTGAAGCGGTCGCCGCTGCAGCGCCGGAAGGGGCTGGCGACCCTGCAGGTTCATCTGGCGTGCGGGAAGGTCACGGTCCCATACATCGAGCACAAAGCAGCGCGCAGGTTGCGGGACTACATCCTGTACAGGGTGGAGGCAACGCGGCGGCGGTGGCACTGAGCGGGGCCGAAGGGCAGTCGACGTGACCGCGGACCTGCCGGGCACATCCGAGTTTGACCGTTGGCGGCGCACATCCCCGTTCGCAATCGTCTTTTTCGTCAGGGGGACGATCGAGCAGATCAGGATCTACGGGCAGCTGCTGGCGACATTTGGCCTGGCGTTTCTCCTCGTTCGCGCGAGGGAGCTCGCGGGAGAGCTGATTCCCGTTGCGATCCTGCTCATTATCGCTGTCGCGGTACTGCGGTACTGGTTCTTCCGCTTCCGGATCACCGGGGACCGCATCCTGATCCGTCAGGGGGTCGTCAAGAAGACGGCTCTCGACCTGCCGCTGGACCGGATTCAGGCGGTCAACATCCAACGCTCGCTGACCGATCGCCTGCTCGGCCTCGTCACCGTGTCCGTGGACACGGCCGGGTCGGGAGCGGTGGAGGCTGTGATCCCCTCGGTCAAGAGGGCGTTCGCAGACCGGATTCGGGCGCAGGTGGCTGCCGCCCGCAGGGAACGTCTTGCTCGCCGCGCCGAGGCGGACCCGTCGGCGGAGGGTGTGGCCATACCGACCGGTGATCAGCGACGCCCCAGCCGGCTTGCGGATGAAGCACTCGCCGGCGAGGCGCCCGATGGGAGACCCGCTCGCCAATTGGCCACCGACGACCCATCCCCCGGCGAAGTCATGATGAAGCTCCCCCCGGGGGACATGGTTCGGATCGGCGTCCGCATGCTCGGCGAAGGCCCCGTGGGGGTTCTTCCACTCATGTTCCTGGCCAGGGATCCGCGAGACCTGTTGCGCTACTTTGCCGGCCAACTCGGATACCTCGAACCGATCAGTCGAGAAGAGGTCCCACATGACCTGGTGTCGGACCTCGCCGAGCTGATCGTCCGCGCCGGCTTCGTGGCCGCAGTGCTGGCATTCTTCGCGGTGCTCGGCATCTACGGCGCGTTCAAGACCTACTTCGGCTTCAGACTGTACCGGACGGGGGCCGCCTATCGTACGCGGGCGGGGCTGTTCACTCAGCACGAGGTCGTGGTCCAGTCCGTGAAGGTGCAGCAGGTCACGCTGTCGCAGAACCTCGTGGACCGGTGTTTTCGCCGCTTCCGCATGACCGCGCAGCCCGTGTCGGACGACGCCGAGGTTCTGGAGGTCCCGCTCATTGGCGCAAACATGGCGGAAGGGCTGCGCGCGGAGCTGTTCGGGAGCGAAGGAGGGGGGCTGACGCTACTGCCCCAAAGCCGGGCGATGGTTCGCGTTTCGGCTGCCTTCATCGGTGCGTTGACGGTGAAGATCGCTGCTGCCCCCGCGCTTTCCATCCCCACGATCGGGTTGCTGTTTACCGGGCCTTCCGCAGGCTGGGCCCAGTTCGCCCTCATCTGGGTGCTCGTCTGGACCCTCGCGGGCGCGGTCATTGCGCTTCAGCGCTGGCGGCGGTGGGGGTACGTCCACGACGACGACGGCATCGCGGTGCGGAGCGGCTTCGTCGCCCGCAAGGTCGAGGCGTTCCTCTTCCGCAAGGTCCAGAGCGCGACGGTCAAGCAGTCGCCGCTGCAGCGCCTCAAGGGACTCGCCACGCTGGAAATGCAGCTTGCCGGCGAGAGCGTGGAGGTCCCGTATATTGATCACCGGGCCGCATGCCGCCTGCGGGACTACATTCTGTACAAGGTCGAATCGAACGCGCGCTGGCACTGACGGAAGGGCGGCGACTGCATCTCTTGGGTGACGGCCACACGGACCACATACAGGTAAAGACGACATGACATTCTGTAAAGTTCTTATTACATCCTTGCGAAGATGTACGGGACCTGGAAGGTGGCGCGGGCCGCCGGTGTCCGGGCGAGTGCGTGCGTGCCGCGGCGGCGTCTGGCCCGGATCTCCCGATGGCATCGCGCTCCTCTTCCTTGCGGGTCTGGCCGCGGTGGGCTGCGGGGAGAGCGGCGCGGGGTCGTCCCCGGAGACGGCAGCGCGCGCCGGCCTTGCCCATGTGGCGGACGAGCTGGCGGAGATGATCGAGCGCGAGCGGGAGCAGAAGGGGCTCGCGGCGGTGTCGATTGCGCTGGTCGACGCAGAGGGAGTCGTCTGGGCGGACGGATTCGGCGAGCAGTCGCCGGGGGTCCCGGCCACGGCCGAGACCGTGTACCGGGTCGGGTCGGTGTCCAAGCTCTTCACCGACATCGCGGTCATGCAGCTGGCCGAGCGGGACGAGATCGACATTGACGCGCCCGTGCGCGGCTATCTGCCCGACTTCGCGCCGGACAACCGTTCCGGCACGGCGATCACGTTGCGGCAGCTGATGTCGCATCGGTCGGGGCTCATCCGGGAACCACCGGCGGGGCACTATTTCGACGACACCGGCACCGATCTCGCGGCCACGATCGCCAGCCTGAACGGGACTCCGCTGGTCTACGAATCGGAGACCCGCACCAAGTACTCGAACGCGGGGATCGCGGTGGTGGGATACGCTCTGGAGGTGACGCAGGGCGAGCCGTTCGCGGACTACGTGAAGAGCGCAGTCATTGAGCCGCTGGGGATGACGAGCAGCGCGTTTGCGCCCGAACCTGGGATCGTCGACGATCTCGCCGACGCCTTCATGTGGGGGTTCGACCGGCCGGATTTCGACGCGCCCGGCTTCGAACTCGGCATGGCCCCGGCCGGCAGCATGTACTCGACCGTCCTGGACCTCGCGCGCTTCATGGGAGTGATGTTCCAGCGCGGGGATGGCCTCCTCGCCCCCGAGACGCTCGAAGCCATGTGGACCCCCCAATTCGCGGAGCCCGGCGCCACTACCGGATATGGGCTGGGCTTCGCCGTGCAGGAGCGCTTCGGCGAGCGCTGGCTCGGCCACGGCGGCGCGATCTACGGGTTTTCCACCCAGCTCGCCTTCCTTCCCGACGCGCAGTTCGGCGTGGTTGTGGTCTCGGCCGTCGACGGCACCAACACATTCACCAGCCGCGTGGCCGACGCGGCGCTGGAGCTCATGCTGGCGGCGCGAGATGGCCAGCCGCTCCCCGAGGCGCCCCTTCGCGGCACCGACCCCCTCCCACCGGCCCTCGCCCTGGCGCTGGAAGGCACCTACGGCACCGGCGAGGGCGCCCTCGACTTCGACCACCGCAACGGCCGCCTCTTCATGACCCCCGCGCGGGGCGGCGCCACCGTCGAGGTCCGCTCGCGCGGCGACACCCTGATCGTCGACGACCGTGCCAGTTTCGGCGCCCGTTTCCTGGTTGACGGCGGGAACGGCACGGCGACGGGCACCCGGCCGGCCACCGCTTCGCCCACCGCCCTCGTTCCCCTCGGGTCTGTGATAGA
>VXLT01000144.1 GCA_009841475.1 Gemmatimonadota bacterium | reverse complement strand
AACCCCCCCCCCCCCACCCCTCCCCGCCTAACAGCGTCGCCCCCGCCACATGTGAATAACACACCGGGGGGGGGGGGGGGCCGGGGGCCGGGCTACTGAGCGTGAGGTCGGTGGGATCAAGGGATCGCTTGCGCGCATGTCGTGGGTGTCACCCGCCTATAGATTCAAGATAACGATCCTTGCCGGTCCACGGGGATGGGTTGTACGACAATCCGGACCAATGAGAGGTTGTCAGGAGGACTGTCGACTATCCGCCAGGTCCGACCACGCTGAGTCGTCTCCGGGCTGGACCCCGGCTCCCGGCGGAAAATCTTTCGCTCCCGACCTTAAGGGGCCACAGATGACCAAGCGCCAACGCCCAGAACCGGCCGACCTCGCCCAAGCGGCCGCGCTCCGCCTCCGCTTCTCCATTCCGGGGACCCTGCTCCTGCTCGCCACAGCGGGATGCGGATTGCTGCCCACCGATCCGTCCGCCCGTGAGATCACCCGGCTTCCGCGTGCCCTGACCGCCGCGGAGGTCGAGGTCATCGGAGCGGGCAACGAATTCGCCTTCGGCCTCCTCGCTCAAGCCAGCCGCCCCGGCGAAAACCTCTTCCTTTCGCCGCTCTCGGCGTCCATGGCGCTCGGGATGACCATGAACGGAGCCTCGGGCGATACCTGGAACCAGATGCGCGACGTGCTGGGGTTCGGAGGCCTCGACGAGGAAGAAGTCAACGGCGCCTACGCGTCCCTGCTGGAGCTTCTGGTCGGCCTCGATCCGTCGGTGGAGACTGCGGTGGGGAACTCCGTCTGGACCCGGCAGGGCTTCCCGGTACATGCAGACTTCCGGGCTGCCGTGCGCGAGAGCTTCGACGCCGAGGTGGCCGAACTCGATTTCTCGAGCCCTTCGGCATCGGGCCGGATCAACGGCTGGGTCAGGACCGCGATGAACGGCCGAATCCAGGACATCGTGCCCGCAGTTATTCCCGACGATGTCATGATGTATCTGATCAACGCGATCTACTTCAAGGGCCCGTGGACCTTCCGGTTCGAGCCGTCCCACACGCGATCCGCGCCCTTCCACCTGGACGACGGTTCCACGCAAACGGTGCCGCTCATGACCCTGACGAGAGATCTCCCCTACTTGGAGACCGGCCGGTTCCAAGCCGTGGATCTGCCGTACGGGGGCCGCGCGTTCTCGATGACCATCCTCCTGCCACGCCCGGACGTTACCGTGGACGACCTCGCCGCACCCCTTGAGGCGACGTCGTGGCAGGAACTCGCCGACGGCTTCCGCGAGACTAAAGTCACGGTCCACCTCCCCCGCTTCCGGATGGCCTACGAGCGCAAGTTGAACGACGACCTGGCCGCCCTGGGCATGGTCGACGCCTTCGATCATCGGGCGGATCTCTCAAGACTCTCCCCGGTCGAGGGCCTGTGGATCTCCAGCGTTAGGCAGAAGACCTGGGTGGAAGTCAACGAAGAAGGCACGGAGGCGGTCGCTGCAACCAAGGGCGTCGTGTCCTTGAGCGGCGGTCTGCGCTTTCGCGCCGATCGGCCTTTCCTATTCTTCATCCGGGAGCGTCTCTCGGGCACCATACTCTTTGCGGGCAAGCTCGCGAGCCCCCTGGAAGTCCGTGGATAATCTCCGCGTCGTGGCACCGAGGGAGGCGAGGCGCCGGGCTGGCTAGGCGCGACGAAGGGTGAATAGCAGCTATTCGCCCGAAACGCAACGAAGAACGGTGCCTTGGGGATGTGAGATGTAAAGAGAACACGACAATGTGTAAAGCAGACACTACAGTAGGAGCCAGATCGGCAAAGCGTCCAACGCGGATGCATCGCCGCTCGAATGCCGCGGGGGGTTTGTCCACGCGACACTAGAGGGCTGATAGTATCGGTCATGATGATCGGGCGCTTCCGCACCAACCTTGACCCACCCCCCGCCGCGGGTCTCAATTGGGGCCCATGCCTCGTCCCCGCTCCCGGCGCCCTCTGCAGGGCCCCCACCCTCTGGCCGTAGCGCTTGGCCTCCTCGCGGCCGCCGCCTGTTCCCCCGCCGGAGACGCCAACGGAGAGACGGCCGCGGCCACCAGCGCCACCACCCGGTCGCAAACTCCCCAACCCGGCAACGTCCGCCCCGGCATCGAGGTCCTCCTGAGCGACTCCCTCGCGCTGGTGCGCGGCCGCCGCGCGGGGCTGATCACCAACCACACGGGACGCGACCGCAGCGGCACCCCCTCGATCGACCTGCTCGCCGACCACCCGGAGGTGGAGCTCGTCGCGCTCTTCTCCCCCGAACACGGCATCCGGGGCAGCGCCGAGGCGGGGGTGCGGGTCGAAGGCGGCGTGGACGAGCGCACCGGGCTGCCCATCCACTCACTCTACGGCGAAACCCGGGCCCCGACCACCGAGATGCTCGACGGCATCGACGTCCTCCTCTTCGACATCCAGGATGTGGGCACGCGCTACTACACCTATTTGTCGACCATGGCGCTGGCGATGGAAGCCGCAGGGAAACACGGCATCCCCTTCGTGGTCCTCGACCGGCCCAATCCGATCGGCGGCGACCCGGTGCATGGCAACATCCTCGACCCGGCCTTTTCCAGCTTCGTGGGCCTCTACCCCATACCGATGCGGCACGGCCTGACCGCCGGCGAGTTCGCGCGCATGGCGGTCGGCGAGTTCGGCGTGGAGGTCGACCTCAGCGTCGCGGCTTTGGACGGCTGGAGCCGCACGATGCCCTATGACGACACCGGCATCCCCTGGATCGCGCCGTCGCCCAACATGCCGTCGGTGGAGAGCGCGCTGCACTACCCGGGCACCTGCCTCTTCGAAGGGACGCCGATTTCGGTGGGCCGGGGGACGGACATCGCCTTCCAGCAGTTGGGCGCTCCGTGGCTGGATGGGGAAGCGCTGGCAGCACGCTTGAACGCGCTCGGCGTGCACGATGCCAGCTTCATCCCCGTCCGCTTCACGCCATCGAGTCCCGGAGACGGCAAATTCGGCGGCACCGAGGTCGGGGGCGTGCGGCTGGAGTCGGCCGGGCCGGACTACGATCCGACGCTGGCCGCCTTGGCCCTCCTCGTCGAGATCAAGGCGATGTCCGGAGACCAGTGGAGCTGGCGGATCGGCCACTTCAACCGGCTGGCCGGAACGGACGAGCTGCGCGCGGCGCTTGATGCGGGGGCGACGTACGCGGAGCTTGCCCGAGGCTGGGGAGACGGGCTGGAGGACTACTTGGCTCGCCGGGCGGAGTACCTGTTGTATCGGTAGTCCCCTACCACCACCTCCCCGGCACCACCTCGTCGTCCCTCTCGAAGAAACTCGGAGCCGGCTCGAGTTCATCCTCCGGATAGTCGAGCGGCTCCCCGGTCGTCTCGTCGGTCCCCAGCGTGACCCCGCTGTTCCAGTCCGGCGGTTCGACGCCCAGCAGCCACTTCACGAAGAAATCGTCACAGTGTGATCAACAGTCTATCAAGTGTCGGCAAATGGCCGTGGTATCCGGTGTTCATCTCCTTGTTTTTCAACCATTTATGAGTACCACCAGACCTGTTCGGGTACGAATTCGGCGAATCAACCCGCCTTGCGTGATTCCGCCAATGATGTATCGTAAGTGACACGCAGTGACACACGGCTAACACACGGAGGTACACATGGCGCTGACGGCAGCGAAGGTTCGAGGGCTCACCAAGCCGGGCGCTTACGGCGATGGTCGCGGCGGTTGCGGCTTGAGTCTTAGGGTCCACAGGACGACGACCGGCGAAGTCACCAAGCGGTGGATCCAGCGGATCCGGGTGAATGGCAAGGTCACCAACATCGGGCTCGGCGCCTACCCGGCCGTGAGTCTGGCGGAAGCGCGGGCGGTGGCGTTCCGCAACGCCGACGAGCCATCGGGCAAAGCGCGTCCAGGCGTCGCGATCGTGCCCACGGTCCGGGAGATGCTGGACGAGGTCATCGAGGTTCACCGGGGGGGTTGGCGTCACCCGGAGAGGCACGCGCAGACGTGGCGGCGGTCCATGCGCACGTATGCCTTCCCTCGGATCGGGGACATGCCGGTGTCCGAGGTGACTCCGTCGCACGTGCTGGACTGCCTGCTCCCGGTATGGCAGACCAAGCCGACAGCCGCCCGGCAGGTCCGCCAGCGGATCGGCACGGTCATGAAGCTGGCGGTGGCGAGGGGCTACCGGCAGGACAACCCAGCCGGTGAGGTGTTGGGCGCCGCCTTGCCGAAACAGGACCGGGGCGGCCACTACGACGCAGTGCCGCACGGTGAGGTATGGGACACGATCCAGCGGGTCCGCGCGTTGTTGCGAATGTCCGATCCTCCGAAGCTGGCGCTCGAGTTCTTGGTCCTGACGGCGGCGCGTTCGGTGGAAGTGCGCGGCGCCAACTGGGGGGAGGTCGACCTTGAGGCGGCTGTGTGGACGCTTCCGGCCAGCCGCATGAAGACGAGGCGCGAACACCGGGTTCCCCTGTCGGCGGCCGCCCAGGCCGTCCTCCGGCAAGCTACATGGAGGCGGTCGAGCGGGGGACTCGTGTTCCCGTCGCAGCGCACCGGGCGGCGGATCGGCACCGCCGCGCTGGGGAGTGTGTTGCGAGCCGCGGGCGGCGGGGGCACCGTGCACGGCTTCCGGTCGTCGTTCCGCGACTGGGCAGCCGAGAAGACGGAGCACCCCCGGGAGGTGGTCGAAGCGGCGCTGGCGCACACGGTCCAGAACCGGGTGGAGGCGGCGTACCGGCGCACGGACTACCTCGACCGCCGCTGCGATCTCATGGAGGCGTGGGGGCGGTATGCGGCACCCACGCCCCGGCCCCTCGGTTAGCGGAGTCGATCCCGCCCCCCTACCTTCCGATCCAGAAGGAAGCACTTTGCCTCGCGACTCCCAAGGAGCCGGAAACATGTTCGAGCGGACGGACCAGGAGTGGGGATGAGTGAGACGCGGTGCAGTACTCAGGGCAACCCGAACGAGACGTGAAGATGCGGGCTGGGCCTTTCCTGTTCCAGGTGAAAACCGGTGGCGACGACCGCGGCAGGTCAGGGTCGTAGCATCGACCATTCGAATGCAGCGTTCGCGCCATCGTAAATGAACTTTCCCCCCGAAAGTACATCCCTACCGATCAGTGCCACTAACCCTTGGTGAGCCTTGATGTTCACCCCGTGAGCCAAGACGGTGTAGTCGAGCCACTTCTTTCTGCCGTCCATAACGATAACCTTGGCGACATACACCGGTGCAGGCGATACGCCCGTTGCGGATCCCACCAGGGTTCTCCCGACGATGGCGAGGCCCGCTGCCCTAGCAACTGTGTTGTCGATGGCAGTTGACGA
The DNA here is from genome assembly GCA_009841475.1 of Gemmatimonadota bacterium. Lineage (GTDB taxonomy): Bacteria > Gemmatimonadota > Gemmatimonadetes > Longimicrobiales > Gaopeijiaceae > Bin94. Next base: position 15,373 of record VXLT01000144.1, on the reverse strand, counting down.
AGCCCCTGTATCGATGAGGGCGAAACCGCGTTCTGGCCGTTTCGGTCGGAATCCCTTCCGTGGCGGACCCACGCTGGATACAACGACGGTGACGCATGGGCCACGCTTACGGAGCGTTGCCGGTGCCGGTTTTCCCTGTCTTCTGATTTCGCGGGCTAAGACGGGCAACTGAGCGGGATCCCAAGAACGAGGGCAGGGTTACCGATCTTCGGGTCCTCTATTCTGTTGACGGACCTGACAAGAAAGCGGGCTCCGGGTTCCGGGAATAGCTCTACCCCAGCGAGAGCGGCTTCCTCCTCACTGTCGTAGGCACCGAGCACCTCATTTCCCTTGATGAGAAGCACCTTTCCCGGGTACTTCTGCCGGAGACTCCTGTGATTCTCTTGGAGGTACTGTACTTCGGTATCCAGTAGTTCGGGCTCCCTATTCTTCGACACCTGTGACTGATCCTCCTTCTGGCCTTGCCATCGATCGAATTAATTCGTGAAAGATGGCTTGCCAACTCGTGGTACCGCAAGGCTACGGTTCATGTTCGGGCCGCGTTTCCCACGCTCCATTGCGACCATGTGACGTACTCATACTCCCCGACCGGATCCTTGTTCTCTCGCGCTCGGCGGTGGGCTTCGGCCACGTTGATCTGCCGTTTCCCTCTACCCGGGGTCAGAACGCAGTAGAGGAACGCCCGGTAGGCATGGGCCGATTCGTCGGGTAGTCGCCTCCACGGCTTCGCGAACAGCTTCTTCATACCGCCTCCTTTGTGTTGGTACTCGCGATTCAGGGGTGCGGGCCTGCCCCCGTCGAGTGGGCACCCGGCCGCTCAGCCTTAGGTCATTGGGACCTCCCCTCAGTTCACGGTCGGCAACATCCCCGGACATGGCTGGCCGCTGATCCGACGCAGTGGGTGGAGCGCCACCCTGTTGGAATACGTGTGTGTGGTCCTGACCAGTCGTCCGTTCTCGCGCCCCTCCTCGCGATACCTGTACGCCACAAGCGCACTGTCCTGGTAGATGCCCTGGAACGTGGGCTGGAGCATGTTCGGTTCCGGGTTCCGTATGACCCCGTGGCAGCCGGTCGCTGGATCGAGCACGGCACCCACGGCCGTGAATCCACCGGGCCGGTCTAACAGCGTGATGAAGGACACGCCGAGCAGCACGACGTGGCCCCGGCCATCGGTCTCGAGCAGCGGTCCCACCGTCAACGCTTGGTCCGCCGCGAGTTCGGTCGGGATCGGCAATCGGCCCTCACGATTGCTGGCGCGGTAGTAGACGAAGAGCGAGTCCGTCTTGTCGGAGTGCTCGAGCACGACGAAAGCGGCGTCGGGCGTGCACAGGATTCTGGCGGCGCCCACATTCCACACCCTGTCCGTGATCCCCTCCATCTCGATCCACTCGTCGGGGTCGCTGCCGAGCATCAAGACGTTGGAGCCGATCCCCATGTCGGCAGAGCCGTCGTCGCCACGCCTCAAGACACCGCCCACCACGGGCACCGCGGGCTGGCCGCCGAAGTCGCATACTGAGCCGTCACGTCTCGCTGGCGCGTTCGGAGTCCAGGCGCCAAGGTACTCGCCTTGCTGAGTGTACTCTACCACCCGCACCATACCGGCGATGTACACCCGGCCGTCCGGTGCGACCGACACGCTTCGGACACCCTCGGGTAGCTCCTTTGGTCCATCGCCCGTGGGAGCCAGAAAGGTCTGCACCCTTTCGCCGGTCAGGAGAGAAAACGCAAGGATCCCCTCGGGCTCCTCGGAATCCCGGACGTAGAAGATGCCTCGCTCATGGTCGATCGCCGCTCGCCACAGGATGGCACGCCATGGGTCGTTGATGATAGTTCGGCCAGCGTCGAAGTCGATGACGAGTTCCTGTTGGCTTTGGGCGGCACCCCCGCCGATGGCCAAGCCCGCACCCATCAGCAGGTATGTTGCCAGTCGGGTCACGAGGGTGCTCCCACCAGATCGTCGCGATCGATGGAGCCACAGTCCCCGTAATCGCATGTATCGGTGTACTCGGGAACGGGAACAACTATGGGTGGGAAGGTGGAAATGACGATGAACCGGACTCCAGATAACCGTCGGCCTTCGCCCTCGAACGGGCAAGACACTCGATCGATTGACCCATCGTCGTTCACCCGTCGCCACACAATCCGGTTGGGACACTCTTCCTCCTGCGCGGCCAGATTCCCGGCGTCGGCGCACATAACCGGCCCGGTCACATCCGCAGGTTCCAGAACCGCAGGAGCATCGCCGGGCACCGAGTGCGCCGGTGCCGACGAGCCCAGCAGTATTGCGGCGCCAACGAGTGAAAACAGCTTCTTCATAGTACCTCTCCTATCAGTTTGGTGCCCGCGATTCTGGGGCGGGAACCTGCCCCCCGGTCGAGTGGGCACCACCGTAGCATCTGGAATGGTGCTCGGCAAGAGCGTCGGGGATGGCCCATGCCCAACGATTGTTCCGGTCGGCCTTCCGCCGAGTGCGTCGCTCGGTGTCTCTCACCCATCCGGGGACTGTTCGTGGCAAGCCAGTCACAGGCGCGGGAACCGCGCTGAATCTTCGTCCGGGGGTATCTGGCGGAGCTTGCGAACCTTACGTGACACGTCGCGGGCATCGGAGCGAATCAGGAGCCATGCGTCGCCGAACCGACGAAGGCGGACCCAGCACAGGCCGTCTCCGGCCTCGTCGATTGCGACCACTTCCCGGGCGTGAATCTTCCTCCCGTATGCCTGCCCGATGATCAGGTCCACCGGCACCACCACTCCCTGACCGTTACGGTCGTATGGGGGTGCTCATGCAGTTCCAACCGTTCGTACCGAGACCTTGCCCTTCGAGCGGGCAGGTCGCTCGGTGGACTCGCGTCCTGCATGACTTCCTCCAGGTTGGCGTCGGCGATGTCCACGGAGCAGGTCCTGCCCCGGCGAGTGGACGCCCACGGTAGCATCTGGGAATGGCGTTCCGCAAGAGCCTCGGTTGCGGGCGGCGAGTCTCACCAAGTACCATGATGCCAAGTTCCACCGTGGAACCCCACCGAAGAGCGCCGCCGGCACGGACCCACTCTTTTCCACGCCTTCCGCATTTCCACATAACGGAGCCCGACCCCATGCGCCAGACCATTTCGCGTTCCGCCATGCTCCCGCTCCTGCTCTGCTCGTGCGACGGAACTAGGGATGTCGAACCCGTGACCGTCGGAATCGGTCCCGACCAGATGGCTTGGGAATCCCCCAGCGGCGACCTGTGGGACATCGCGGATGTAATGGAAAGGGACGGCCTGGTTTGGGTACTCACTTCCGCCGATCCCTTCGTGCATGGATTCCGCGGGGGCATCGAGGCCGTCGCGTTCGGACGGCATGGCGACGGTCCCAATGAGGTGCGTTCGGCATTGGCGTTGGTGGACCGGGGCGCGATGGGGGAGATCACCCTCTGGGACGCGGCGGCAAGGTTGTATCGCACCTTCTCGGAGACCGGAACCCTCGTCTCGACTTGGGACGCGGGCCGGTTGGGCACGGTTCGGGGGGACATCGACATCGTGACCTTCGGGGATCCCCTGCGCGTCGCCACGACCACGGCGGGTACGGTAAGGGCCGAGTATCGTGAGGCGGTAACTAGGGCCCCCGATCTCTGGACTGGGAGGTTGGCCCGGTTCGATGACGAGGGTGGCGTCGAACACGTGGTCGACTTCATGGAACTCCGCGGCGCGCCTCGAGAGGACCAGAGCGCGGGGAGCATTCTCGCGCCCGTGCCTCTTTGGGACGTGTGTCCCGACGACCGGATTGCAGTGCTCGATCCGATTGCCCGACATGTCTACCTGGCCGGAGCAAGCTGGGAGACACGTGACTCCTTGGCCGTGCCGTGGGAAGTCAGGCCCCTGACCCGAGAGGACAGGATGGGGTATCTGCGTGGCCAGATGGAAGCCGAGTTGCAGGGACGGCAGGCCGGCCCGGAAGTCCAACCGATGCTGGAGCGCGCGGAGGCGGGAAGCCGGGATCAGTTCGCGCCGTCAACCCCGCTCGGCATCGATCTCCGGTGTGCCGCGGGAAGGGTGTGGGTTCAGGAATTCGACGGGGAGTCACCCCCGCTGGGGCATGGCCGCCTTTGGTGGACGATTTCCATGGGGGGTCAGGAACCGGGGTACACGAGAGTGACCCTGCCCCGAGGGTTCAGGCCGTACAGGATTTCGGACTCGCGAATGTTGGGAGTCGTGACGGACGCGCTGGGCTTGCAGAGGGTCGCCAGCATTGAACTCCCCTCGGCTCTTCGATCCAGCCGGAACCAATGAGCGCAGGCGGGCACGGCCGAACGGCGCAGGGCCAGTCTAACGGGCATCCGGTTGGATCCGGGTGGGAACCACCCGTGGATGCGGGCGCTTCGACACCACCAAGCAGTACGGCAAGCCCGACAAGGAAGTCTGGCACTGCCCGCTCAGCAAGCACTGGAGGCGCACCCTACACCGCTGATCCCAGCCTTCCACGATTCCGGGCATCGTCAGCACCACCACCACCGGCGCGGTGCTGGGCGATGGAGCGCGCCATCTCCAGCGCCGCGATCGTGCTGGGCGGCCTGTGCCACCGGGACACCGGAGACCGCTCCATTCGCTCCCGCGCCGACATGTACAACGCGTAACGAATTGCCCGACGTTCAGAACCCTTTCCACGTAGAATGGCTCGTGCAGCGCGAACTCGAGACCTTTCTCGAGTCCTGGACGCCCCAACGGCCGGACGAGCGATTCGTGGGCACCACGCAGTTGCGACTTCTCGTCAACGAGAACGGCACCGTGCAGCGAGCCACCGTCGAAGGCCACTTCCGGGCACGCGTCGCTGGACGAAGCGGCGGTTCGCGTGGGTCGTGCCATCCGATACGGTCCGGCGGAAGCGCCAGCGCCGCCTCCGCGGCGGCTGAGCCTTGATGCTTCCCCATGGGCTACTACCCTCGACAGTGAAGCTCGTCATCAGGGAGGGGGCGTCAGGGCCTCGGTGGCCCCCCGCCGAACCCCAGACGCGCCCGGGCTGCGGAAAACCGCAGACACTTCCCTTGGGCTTGACCTGACTTGACTCTTCCCGGCCGGGACCGAACATTGGGCGACATTGACAGGCAGTTGCGTGTTCATTCGGGTGGAGCCGAATATCGCGCTCCACGACGGTACCCGCGTCTGGATCCGGGTGCCCGGCTCAACCCCCCGAAAGGAGTAAAGGAAGGAAAGTGAGAGATAGAGCAATCGACCTGTTCACAATGAGTTACCGCGCTCAACGACTGGACGAACTCCTAGAAGCGGTCGCCATGCTGTCGCGGGAGGACAAATCAATAACATGGAAGAAGCTGTTGGGGGAGTGGTTGTTCGTCATTCTACTTGACAGCGCGACAAGATGGTCGGTTCTCTCGGCATGGCATGAAGTGGACCTAAACACCAAGAGTGACTCCCTGCTTGTCTGGGTGAAGTCGAGGAAGTCGCAATACGGCCAGTATATCCCACGGCTCGATGCTGTCAGAAAACAGCTGGACCCGTTTCGGAACAAGGCTATTGCGCACAGAGATGGAGATGAATACTTGCCCCTGCTAGCAGAACTCCCCGCAGTCGCCGTGTCGATTCAGGACCTGCTGAATGTGTGGCACGAAGTGTTGTCTAAGGCATTCGCACAGGCGGGCCACGAAATGCCGACGTTTCGCTCGGGTGCGGGAAAACGGGCCGTCAGCAACGCGTTTATGAATGTCAATCGCCTAGCGCAACTCGCGGCATATCATACATCTCTGTGGGGTCGTCACTTGCTGAACGAGGCGGAGTGGGCCAACAAGTTTATCGTTTCCCCTTCCGAAACGGAAGAGTAACCCGGGAACTTCACGAACCGCACCGTCTGGACCCGGCGACAACCGGGTTCCAGTTTGCTCGCCGGGCCTGTTCGATCTCGGGTGACCCGAATCACCCTGAGCGCAGCCGCGTCCATGGCTTCGGAACCGAACTGATGCGCAACAAACTTGTCCATCACACCCTTCGCCAGTCACACGCGCGCATGAACCGTCGTTGACCCCCCGATCCCGGCCCGCAAAGGGTACTCCCGGCGCATGGCGCGCCACACCTCCTCTGGATTCAGCATTCGGGGCAGTTCGGGCTGGAAACGATTCTTCTTTCCCGAACCCGGTAGAGTTCCGCGGAGTCCCCGGCGAGCCGCAACCCTTTCCCTGGCATCCAAGCATTTTCCGGCGCGAACCCCAGGGAGTCCAAGTAGGCCCGGGGCGCGCAACCGACGTAGGCCAGCGCGAGCGTTCCTGCCAGAATGAACTGCTTCGTACAACAATCAGCCCTTCCGCATCCAACCGGGAATGAGAAGGCCGTCGACGAGCATCCACAGCACGGCAGCGGCAACGGCACCCAACCCTCCAAGTGCGGTCCAGATAGCCCACATGGGCGCGAAGAAGCCCTCAAGCGGCACCCCGGCCACGCCGATCAACGTGAGCACTCCGCCGGCGAACAGCCCGCCCTGGGCATATCCTCCCGGCCTGCGGCAGTAATGGCGGTGGGCACCAAGGACGCCGAGAAGGCCCCACAGGATGTATGCGGGGCCGATCCTCGGTTCTTCGCGAATGGCGGAGTATTCGGTTGCGATGAGGTTCTTCATCAGGCACCTCTCAATGTGTGGTTTGGTACAGGCCCACGGATCACTCTCGGGCCTGCGCCGCCGCGCAATGCCCCAGGTTCCCCGCGTCTTGCTCAATCGGGACAAAGGATCGTGGCGTGAAGATCCAGCACCCCGGTTTCCTCGTTGCGTGTCTCCTGTAGGAAAACCCCACAGCCGCTTCCCTCCTCGACGGTTTCGAGCTGGGCTTGAATGCACTCGACGAATCGGGTGATCTCGCCCTTGCGCGGATGGAACGGAGTCAGAATCAGCCGGGCAAGCCCGATGATCGAATCCGGAAGGTCCCGGGAGTCCTCCAGCGTGCACACCTCAGCCTCGATCCGATCGTAGTTCCCGGTCGTAAGAACGGGAACGTAGACATGGCCCATGTTCTGGTCAGTCAGCACGGCTCGGTAGAGCACGGTGCCGGATGGCATCGCAAACGTGTCCAGCGTGAGCGGCCGCGACGGGTCCACGCTCCTTGGCGCGACGGCAGACACATGGACGAGGTTCTCGTCCGTGAGTTCCGACGTGAGGAAATGAACAAGCTCCGCCTCCAACGGAATGGTCTGAGGTTCAGTGGGAGCTTCCTGGCCGCACCCGCCGACCAGTAGCACGGTGAGGATGGTGAGGATTCTGCGATTCATTGGCCTGCCCTCCTGGCTGGAAGTGAACGGTCCCCCGCACAGCATTCTATGGCGCGCCGCGATCTGTCGGCCACAGCTATAAGGGTACGGACCGCAGGTGGGCGCAGAAGAGAGGGAGATCCCTGAAATCCTGACGGGAGGAGCCCGCGTCCCATTGGGGGGAGCTTCCCGTCAGGGAGCAGGGGCGTCAGCGGCCTGTGATTCGGTGGCCGCCGCCGAATCCGCGGGAGTCAGGAATGCGAAAGCCGTCGACGAGCATTTTGTGAGGATGAAAGAGGGTGGGTGCGGAACGGCTGAAGCCGCCGACTTTATCAAGCCATCCGGCAACGACTCGTGAAATGAGGAACATACCACAGCACGGCGGCGACCCATGACCCGTTCGACAGGCCCGGTCTGGACCGTCACCTTTCGTATGACGCGATCGAACACGGTCACGACAACCGGGGGAGAGGGAACCACGGCGATATGACCGGGTACCGCCGCGATCCCCTGGACGCTGACGGGTGCCGTCCGAAGCGGTCGGGAACCGTACCTGCCGGCCGAAAGTGCCATCGGGACGGAACAGCGAGAACGCCTGTTCACGGTGCTCCGGGACGGCACGGCGGTCGTCTTTGACGGCGGCCGCCAGTTCGGGCGCGAAGGTGAGGGGCCGGGCGAGTTCATCCTTCCCACGGCGTACACCTCCTCGAAGGCGACGCCCAGCGGAATGTCGGCGGCGGGGAGGTCGATGGTTCCCTGCGCGACGAGTGGTGCGGACGCGAGCACCGCCGCCAGAAGGGCGGCGGCGCCCCGCCCGCTGCGGCGAACTATTGGCTCTCTCCCGTCTCAACTCCTCGCGGATCTTCATCCGGTTTCGGTACCATGCTGTTCGAAATATGGCACCAGAGCCAGAAGATCACGGCGATCGTCAACAGGCTGCCGCCGTGCTCCCCCAGGAAGTACATCAGGTGGCCGCTCATGAGTTCACCTCCCGCACCAACGGTTGAGGCCGAAATGCCTGCGGCAAGCTAGTCGTCTCTTGGCTGTCCCAACAGTCCATCAGGTCCATGACGGCCCCGTAGGTGTCCCAGCACTCGCCGACCAGAACGCCGAGAAACTTGTAGAGGAGTTCCCGTTTCGTCGCCGTTGCCCGCTTCACTGCGTCGGCGATCTCACCGATCTTCCTTGCGATCCGCTTCGCCATGAGGATTCGGCCAATCCCGAACAGGCTCGCGGCGCACTGCAGGCCGTTGATGATCACGTCCCCCCACTCTCGGAAGCAGTCGATGCCTCCGGCGCCGTCCGGGAGGCATGCGGCCTCGTACATGTCCATCCCCGCAAAGAGCGGCGAGGACGAGCCATGGGCCTGGGGCGAGAAGCTCCCAAGGTACGGCGTAGGCCGTGACATCGGCTGGGGCGGCGGCGTCTGCGTGAGCCGGTTGGGCGGCGACCGGGAAAACGGCGGCGGCCACGGCGAGCATGGCCATGGTGGAGATGAGCTTGCTTCGCATGGCATTCCTCCTTGGGAACGTAGGTTGACGTGACATGGGGTATGGGTGACTCGCGCGTCAGCCGTCGATGCTGGCGCGACCGGTGTCGAAGCCGAAGTATGCCAGATGGTCCCGGTATGGGCCGGCGCCACTATCCGTGCGCGCCCGCCATCCATGGAAGCGTCTTGGGGTCCAGTAGCACTCCCGCCTGCTCCCGCCAGACCGGCTGGGGACATTGCATGAACTGTACGTCCGGTTGTTGAGCTGTCCGAGATTGCCGTCGGTGGACACCCAGAAGCGGGTGGTCGAGGTGTTGTTGTCGCAGGTGTCGGTCGTATTCGCGCCTGCATCGCACTCGTCCTGGGTGTAGTAGTTCGCGTGTTTCCACTTCGCGACCCACACTACTGGGCGCCCGTCTCCGGCCACTTCCAGGTTCCAGCCGCCCACGAGCACTGACGAGTCGAACCCCCAGCCCTCGCCATGGTGCGCGGACAGGTAGGCCCATACCAGCCCCCACTCGCTTCCCCGCTGGGAGGCCGGGGTCAGCTCGAATACGACGAACTCCGAGTCGCCGTTGTGGTCCTTGCACCGGCGGCAGATTCCCGGAGACCCCAGGTCGATGTGGTAGCCGAACGCGTAGAACACCAGGATCTTGTTCCCGGCGCCCGGCATGACCACCCAATACTCGTCCCGGTTCACGTTGTCGGCGGGATCGACCATCAGAGCGGGCGAAAAGGCCCACGCCACTTCGTACTCGCACTGGTCGTTCAGGCCGTCGCCGTCGGAATCGCCCCCTCCGAGACTCGTATTCCGGCAGTCCGCCAGACTCCAACCGCTGGACAGGGTACGCTTCAGTGGAGTGCCAAGACCGCCAGGTCGCGGCGGCACGCATGGGTCTCCCGGCTGTAGTCCGGGCTCGCAGTCTCCGGTCACGTAATACTCTTCCCGAATCGAACTGATCGTACCCCGCAATGTCGCCAGCGATTTGTGCGATGCGTGTCTCGGTGCCAGCGCCAGCGGCTCGCCGGACGGTGACGGGTGGACGATGAACACCACGTCCTGCGACACGCCTTGCGGATCGATCTCGGTCTTCGAACCGTCAATCCGGTATCCCGTCAGAGCGGGGGCGACATCCGCCGCGACGCCAGGCTGGGTGCCGTGCAAGGGCGTTGCGCTCCCCAGCACGACGATGTTGTCCGTGCCCCGCCATTGGGTCCGGTCACGCTTCTCCGGCATTTCGATGCGCCACTGCGTAGTGCTGCGCATCATGTCTTTCAGCACTACCGGACCGCCCTCCAATTGGCGGGCGAGCGCGTCGTGGAAGCCTGCGTCCCGGCCGAGATGGCGGCCGAGATCCAGACTTCGGCCGGCGTAGGGGCTGGCGCGCATGTCGCCGAGCACCTGCAGCCTCAGCTCCGGTGACGCCAAGGCTCTCGCCAACGCGCGGGCAACATCGTTCGCGGCGTCCTGGGAAACCACCCCGTCCGGCCGGTTGCCGGAGGCGGCGGGAGTGAGGGGGCCCTCGTCGATGGGATCAGTCGGCAGGGGGTCGACACAGGCCGAGGCGGCGGCCAGCAGGAGCACCAGGATGGTTGGGAGCGTCTTCTTCATTTGTTCATCCCTCCGGTTTGAAGTGGATGTGAAGGGGGTCGGAAGCCCGCGCGGAACTTCCCGCAACCCATTGCTGGGACTCCGTTCCCCCCCCCGGGGCGAGGGCGGCTTACGGCTGTTCCCGCCAGCAGTGCTGGACAAACGCCGACGAGTACAGTTCGTCGTCCTCGCCGGGCTTGACGAGACGGTGCATCGATTCACCGTAGGCCCAGTAGCAGTTGTTGTCGTCGGCGGGGAAGTAGAACCACGCAGTGCCGACCGCCCATGCTTTCTCGCAGCCCTCGCTCGTCACGTCGTTTTCTTCGCCGTTCGAGTAGTCGATGATCCCTTCGTGGACGCCCGGCCCGCCCGTCACGAACGTGTAGATGCGGTGGATCGCCGGCTTGTCTGAGTAGCTGAATCCGGTCGCGTGGGCTGCCCACGGCCCGTTCCCGATCCCGAACAGCGGTTCGGCAATTGCCAGCCTCGTGCCAGTCAGCGTGAAGCGTGCAGCGTCGTCGCATGTCCCGCTCGAGGCCTCCGCCGTGGCGAGGAAGCCGAGGTCGTCGACGATCCCCGCCCGGTACTTCGCGACCGTCATGCCCTTTAGGCGGGCGTTGAGTTCGAGCAGCCGTGGGCTGGCAAGCTCGCTTCGGAGCACCTTCGAGTAGTGGTCGATCGCCGCCTGGCCGCGGTACACGACCGGCACGCCGATCATGTCGTGCCGGACGGCATCGGCCGGAAAGCCGGACTCCTCAATGGGATCGGTCGGCAAGGGATCGACGCAGGCCGACGCGGCGGCCAGCAGGAATACCAGGGTTGCGAGCGTCTTCTTCATTTGCTCATTCCTCCAATTTGAAATGGATGGGTGGGGTCGGAAACCCGCGCGGAAGTCCCTTGGCCGAACGCGGCTTCAAGCCGGTTCGCGAAACTGAACTGAGTGGGCGCCGCTGTGACTCCGCCGGGCCGGTCATGTACGCGCGGATGTCCGAGTTCGTCTTGACGCAGGTCACGCGGCACTGGCTGCGCTGTGCGGCCGTCTCGATGCTCTGCGCGAAGCGGCTCAGGGTGAGCAGCCGCGCGTCGGCGCTGACGGCGGCCACCGTCGTGCCTGCCCGGGAAGCCGCGGCTTCGGCCGGGTGTGCCGCGCCGGGCTTCGGCGCGGGCCGGCCATTCCCGGCGATTCGCCGGACCACGGTGTCGTCCCCGCCGGCGCCGCTGGCCGTCGGCTCGACCTGCAGCACGTCCCCGCGTCCCATCGCAATCAGGTGGTGCAGGATGCGGCGCCAAGGCATGGGGCGGACGGCGGGGCGGGGCCGGGCGTCGTCGACCAGGTATCCCTGCTCGGCAAGCCGAAGGGTCTCCATGATGCTTCGAAGGCTCGGAACGTAGCGTGTCATGCTGCTCCTCCTCCCTTTCGCCGGGGGCCGCGATTTCGGCCACAGCAATAGGATACGAATCGGCAGTGGGCGCATTGGAGAGGGAAACTCCTGAAATCCTGACGGGACGAGCCCGGTGTCCCATTGGGGGGAGCTTCCCGTCAAGAGAATCCGAGACCAGGATGCCGGTGGGCTTCCAGAACGGCTCGCTTGGGGCGCTACGAACAGGGGGGTTCCCCCACGATGCACACGGGCACGGCGCCCGGCGCTCTAGCGGCCCCGAAGGGGTCCCGGCCCACCCCTTTCCCCAGGGCGGAGGGGCGTTCGTAGTTCCAGGGACGGCCACGGCGGCCGCAGGGGGCGATCTGCCGGGAAGCTCCCAGGGGGGGAACGGCGCATCGATCCCGTCCAGGCAAGCCAGCAAACTCCCACGCCGCGTCCGGGTATTTGTCGCCGGGCTGTCACACGACCATTTGCCGCAGCCGTGTCGCGCCGACGCCACGGAATGGCCCCAGGGGGGATTCTCCCCGCCCGGCGCAACCGGAATCTCCCGTCAAGAATCACGGGTTTTCCCTCTGTGTAGCGCCGGTTCGCGATGCTCATCTTGTTGGACGCTGCGCCGGTGTTGCATCCCGAGAACCGCTTTCGGGCGGCGCCCCACTTCATCCGGGAGGAGACTCTCATGAACAAGCGGCTCACGCGTCTTGTACTCTCCGTCACCGCCATGGTTTCGGCCCTGACGCCTGTCAAGGCGAACACCGGGGACGTGGATTCTGTCTCGGTCCGTGCCACTCGCCAGACCGAGGGCTACGTGGCGGGACCCCATCGGAGTTGCGGCAGCCGGGACGGCCGCCCGTGCAACGCCTACGACGAGATCGGGTCACCCCGTGCGGCTCGTGACGGGGCGATCGGGGAGGAGGTCGCCCGGTGGCTGGATCATTGGGGGACCAAGGGGCGGAGTCCGGTGCGCGGTCTGAAGCGAATGGGCAGGTACGAAGATTACATTGACGCCGAATTGGCGGCGCGGGGCCTGCCGCCCGCGCTCCGCTACCTTCCCCTCATCGAGGCCGACTATTACCACTTGGCCGTCTCGCCGGCGGGGGCAGCGGGACTCTGGCAACTGATGCCCGAGACCGCCCGGTGGCTCGGGCTCGAGGTCAACTCGCTGGTGGACCAGCGCTTCGACGTGCAAGCGGCCACCGGGGCCGCGCTGGACTACCTCGCTGCTCTCCATGACCGGTTCCGGTGCTGGTTCCTCGCCCTCGCCGCCTACAACGCAGGTCCGACGCGGATCGAGCAGGCGATCCGGCGACACGGCGGGGCCCCGCCGCGCAACGACGCTCTCTTCGCGCATATCCGCGACCGGCTGCCCAAGGAGACCCGGGACTTCATTCCCAAGTTTCTCGCGAGCGTTCGCCTGGCTGGCGAGCTGTCGAATGCACCGGGACACGCGGCCCTCGAAAAGGAGCCGCCCGAGCGCTTCGATGCGGTCCGGGTCGAGGGAGCGGCGTCGGCGGATGTCCTCGCCGCGGCCGCGGGCATCGCTGAAGACGCGATCAGGATGCTGAATCCACACCTCCGCATCGGCCTGGCCCCGGCGGGCAGGTCGACGCGGTTGCGCCTGCCGGCCGGGGCGGGCGAAGCGTTTCTGGCCCGGTTCGCCACGATTCCGGCCGCAGAGCGCTCCACGCTTCGTGAACACACCGTCGCCCCGGGCGAGACCCTGGTGCGCATTGCACGGCGGTACGGGGTTGCGCTGGACGCATTGCGCACGGTCAATCCGGACGTGCAGCCCCGGCGCATGCAGGTCGGGACCATTCTCGTGATTCCCCGCAGTGCAGAGGCGGTGGCCGACGGTTCCCGAATCGCAACCAACCCATCCCCCACCCGGTTCGCGGGGGACCCGCCCGCTCGCATATCTCCCGGTGGGATCCCAAACGAGAACGACGAAAGAAAGGAACTGCCATGAACCGCAAGACCCTTCGGTTCGGCGCGGCCGCTGCCAACGGCACACGGCGCCGCTCGCTCGCGCGCATTGTACGGCGGTCTGAACGCAAGGGCGCCCGGATGGCACGGGCTCTTCGCGTCGCCCCTTCCGCAGACCGCAGGGACGACCCGCCGGACCGGCTGAGGCGGGCCGGGTTGATCTGAACACAGGGCCTGGGTGTCCAGGCCCACAAATGAGCACGACGCCAGACGCCACCTCTCCCGGCATCAGATCAACGCTGAGCGGCCGCGGCGACACATCCGTGCAGGCCATCGCCAACAGCAAGCAAACTGACAGTGCGTCAGTCTCGTCATTGGTCAAGTCCCCTCCGGTTACGACTTCGGTGCGCAGACTCCAAGAAGCGCCATGCGGACGAGTTCATCAGGAAGACCGCCGATCCTGCACGGTTCGGCCATCCCGCGGATGACGCGGAGTCCGATCGTCTTCTGGGTGGGCAGTTCACTTTCCGGTGTGACGTAGAAGAGCCAACTCGACGGGTCACGCTGGTCGGCCGACGGTTTCGCCTCCGGATGCCATGCAAAGACGTAGACGTGGGCGTGACGGCCCGGGTCGTCGTGCCACTTGCCGGATCGGTTCCATCCGGCAGCCGGACTGGTCGTGCTGGAAGTCCCACGAGGCCCAATGACGAGTTCCGAGACCACCCAGCTGGGCCGTAGCGCTGTCGCCACGACGGCCTCGATGTAATCGGCCCGGCGGATGTTCGACATGACCGGATCGTTATACTGTCGTAGCAGTTCCTGGCGTATGTCGATGGCGAAGGGCTTCAATGGAGGGTTCCCGTTGCGTGGCGAAATACGGGGAGCCACGATCCCCCGCTCCGCGTTCCAGGCCTCCCAGTAGCCGGCCAACCACTCGGAAAGCCGGCCATCGGTAACCTCGTACAAGTCGAAGACATGGTCGGTGTTCGGTCGCAGCAGGTCACTCTCCGCGTCCGACCTGCCCCTGCGCCTTCCGTCCTCCCGGGCGGCGGCCAGTAGTTCGTTCACGCCGTATCCACGATTGCCGCTTCGCCCCTACCGCCGCGGCTCGGTAGCGTCAGCCGGGCCACTTCGCCCACCTGCTAAGCGCCACGAAAGGCAGCGTCACCACCGTCGCAACGGCGGATGGCAAACTCGCGCGCATTCCCGCTCGCGGCGCCGCCTTGCGGGCCGCCTGCTTGGTTCCAAGCCGGGAGCCATGATGACCAGTGCGTTCCCCGTGATTGCGCCAGACGTTGGTCGGCCGGGAACTCGGTCCGGCGTGGGTTCCGTGGTTTTCTCCTGGCATGCGGCCACCACGGCCGCGGCGAGCACAGCGGAGGAGCTTGGGGACGGAGGGTGTCGAGCGTGGAGCAACATTGGGCCGTCCGTTCGTTTCGGAGGACAAACCAGCCCTTTCGACGCCGCTCACTCTTTGCCGGCTCACGGCTTGGAATCTCCGGCCGGAACGTTCCTCCTCCCTGACGCGCTCGGCGGGCAGGTGGAACATGGTGCAGTGGCGTTCGAAGCCGGATACCGTCGCCCGGACTTCGAGCGCGGCGAGTTCGCAGTCGTTGCACCGCCCCAGCCCGTGGCAATGCCAGCACCAGCCCGACAGGCCGTCCACGGCCTTCTCCCCACAGTAGGAGCATAGCTCCCTCGGCCTCTGTCGGCTGGCTTGTCTCCCATAGTCATGCAGATTTCCGCGTGATTTGCATGACCGGGT
>VXLT01000267.1 GCA_009841475.1 Gemmatimonadota bacterium | reverse complement strand
TTTTTATATCCATCCTCCCCCCACCCATATATACACGCTTAATATAGCCGCCTGCGCCTTTTTTTTATATCATCCCGGTCCTGCTTCCCGCGGATGCGGCCGCCGCTCAGGGCAGCGGACCGGTCACGATCGCCCGCCTGCAGTACGACGGGGGCGGCGACTGGTACGCGAACCCGTCTTCCCTGCCGAACCTGCTGGCGGCGGTGCAGGAACGGACGGGCATCCCCACCGCGGACCGGGAGGTGGCCGTGCGGCCCACCGATCCTTCACTCCGCGACTACCCGTTCCTCTACATGACCGGCCACGGCAACGTGCGCTTCACGGCCGACGAGCGCCTGGCGCTGCGCCGGTACCTGCTCGGCGGCGGTTTCCTGCACGCCGATGACAACTACGGCCTCGACGAGTCCTTCCGTGAGGAGATCGCCCGCATCTTCCCCGACCGCGAACTCGCGGAGCTTCCGCCGGAGCATCCCGTCTTCCACTCCCCCTATGAATTCGAGGACGGGCTCCCCAAGATTCATGAGCATGACGGTGCGCCGCCGCAGGCGTTTGGTATATTCCACCAGGGCAGACTCGTCGTGATCTACACCTACGAGACGGACCTGGGGGACGGCTGGGAGGACCCCGGCGTCCACGAGGATCCGCCCGAGGTCAGAGAGGAAGCGCTGCGAATGGGGGTCAACATCTTCGTCTTCGCGATGACGCAGGCCGCCTCGTGACCGCTGCCGCCCGAATCGCGCGCGCCGTCCACAGCGTCCGCAGGCACCTGTCGCGCTCCCTCGCGCTCACGGTGGCCGCCTGGTGCGGCACGGGTGTTCTCGCGCTCCTCATCATGGCCCCGGCACTCGCGGGTGTGGACGGTTGGAGCCCGGGCAGCCCGGGGCCGCTCCTGCTGGTGGCGCTCATCCTGGCCTTCGTCCCGGCGGGCATCTGGTACTGGCGGCGGCTGGGCCGGCGCTGGTGTGCGGAGCACCGCGTCACCCGCGCGATGGACGGGACGGCCGGGCTCGAAGAGGGTGCGGTGCTCGGGGGCCTGGAGCTGTCCCGCGTCGCCCCACCGGGGACATCGCCGAGTCTGCGCGAGATGGCGCTGGCCAGGGTGGGCGGCCGCCTCTCGGGCGATTCCCGCTCGCTTGCCGGCGATCTGGGCGAGCGGATCGGAAAGGACCGGCGCCGCGGGGTGATCGCCTTCCTTGCGGCGGTGCCTGCGACCCTGCTGGTCATGGGGTTCGCGCCCGCGCGCACCTTCACCGCCTGGGACGGCCTGATGCACCCGCTGGCCGTTCTCGTCGAGCCCGCGCTTCCCCCCGTTACGGTCGAGCCCGGCACCACCGAAGTTGCGCGCGGCGCGGCCGTGGAGGTCCTCGCCCATGCCCCGTTGCGCGACAGCGTGACGCTGCGCTGGGACGTGACGGGGCAGCTGGCCCGGTCGCGTACGATTGCGCTGGCCGCCGGTTCCGGCGCATCCGCGCTGCCGCCCGTCACCGCCGAGACGCGCTACTGGATCGAGGCGCCGGACGGCGCGAAGAGCGAAGTCCACACCCTGACCCCGGTGGACCCGCTCTTCGTGAACACCTTCACCCTGGAGGTGACCTATCCCCCCCACACCGGTTTCCCGCCCGGGGAGTTCCAGAACGAGGTCCCCGCGCTCACCATCCCGGCGGGGACGCACTTCAGGGTGCGGGGCGAGGGAAGCCGCGAAATCGGCGCGGGCGCGCTCACCGGCGCCGACGGACGCGCGGCGCTGCGGTTCGAGCTTCAGGGTGCCCGCTTCGAGGGGAGCTGGGTCCCGGCGCGCAGCGGCAGCTACGACTGGACCTTCACCGACGCGGCGGGTGGCGAAGCCGCGGTGCAGCCGCCCCCGCTGGAGATCGAAGTCATCCCCGACCTGCCCCCGGCGATCGCGATCGCCTACCCGGGGGTGGACACGATCATGCCGGTGAATCTCCGCCAGCCCCTCGTCATCCAGACGCAGGACGACTACGGGGTGGCGAGGGTGGAGATCGTCGTCCGCCGGATCAGCGCGGCCGGGGATGCGGGGGAGCCGGTGGTGCACGGGGTCGAACTGGCGGGGTCTGCGGGGGCGATCGTGCGTCCGGTGCTGGACATGTCGGCGTGGACGCTCTCGCCGGGCGACACGATCCGCTACCGGGCGCGGGCGGTCGACAACAATCCTTCGCCGCAAACGAGCGAGAGTGCCGAGTACCGGCTCTGGATCGGGGGCGTGACCGAGCTGGAGCGTGCGGCCCAGGAGGAGCTGGACCGCGCGGCCGAGGACATGGAGGAGCTCGCCGAGGAAGCGCGCAAGGCCGAGGAGGAGTCCCGCGACCTGCAGGCCCGCTCCGAGGCGGAGGCGGGACGCGAGGGCAGCCGCGAGGGGCAGGCGGAGTTCGAGGACCGGGAGCAGATCGCGCAGGCGCTGGAGCGGCAGGAACAGATGATGCAGGAGGTCGACTCGCTCCGGCGCGAGCTCGAGGGGCTGCGCGACGCCCTGCGGGATGCGGGGCTGGCCGACCAGGAGCTGGAGGACCGGATCAGGGAGCTGGAGCAGCTCCTGGAACAGGTGGCGCCCGAGGAGGAGCAGGACGCACTGGCGGAACTCGAAGAGCAGCTCTCCCAGATGGATCCCGACGAGCTGGCAAAGGCGCTGGAACAGATGGCACTCGACCAGGAGCGCCTGCGGCAGCGGCTTGAGGACTCCCTCGAACAGTTCAGGGAGGCCGCGCTTGACCAGGACTTCCGCGCCACCGGCAAGGAGGCCGAGGAGCTCGCGAGGGAACAGGAGATCCTGGCGCGCGCCATGCAGGAGGGGGGGGATCCCGAACTCCGCGCCGAGCAGCAGGCCGAGCTGGAGGCGGAGGCCCAGGCCCTGCAGCAGCAGCTGGAGGAGCTGCAGCAGCGTTTGGACGAGGCCGGCGAGCAGAGTGCGGGCGCGGGCGTGCAGGAGGCCCGCCACCAGCTGTCCCAGGCCAGGCAGCAGATGCAGCAGGCCGCGCAGATGGCCATGCAGGGCCAGCAGCAGAGTGCGGCGCAGCAGGCGCAGCAGGCCGCCGGCGACATGTCGCAGGTCTCCGAGCAGCTGAACCAGGCCCACATGCAGATGCAGATGCAGCAGATGCAGGCGATCCGCGCGGCGCTGGGACAGACCGCCGCCGATGCGCTCTCGCTGGCCCGCCGCCAATCGGAGCTGCGGGACCAGATGCAGGGGGCGAACGCGTCAGAGCTGGTCACGCTGCGCGCGGACGAGGCCGCGATCGCGCAGGGCCTGCGCAATCTGGCCGACAACTACGCCGAGGGGACCGAGATGGCGGCCCCCGGCGCACGGGATCTGCTGACCGCCGTCGGGCGTGCGATGGAGGAGCTCGACGGGACCATCCAGGCGATGGAACGTCCGCGTTCGCAGGGTCCGTCGCCGGTCGCCGAGGCCGAGAAGGTGGTCCGCACCCTCAATGAGGTGGCGCGCATGGCCATGACCTCGGGGCAGCAGCAGGGGCAGGCCCAGAGCATGGCGTCGGCATCGGAGCAGATGATGCAACAGATGCAGCAGCTGGCCCAGGAACAGGGCGAGATCATGCAGGATGCTTCGGCGCTCATCCCGATGCGTCTCGGCCAGGAAACCATGCAGGAGCAGACCGAGGAGATGGCCGGCCGCCAGGAGGAGGTCGCCCAGGAGCTGCGCGACATGGCCGAGGAGGGGGAGGAGCGCGGGGAGGAGGGCAACCCGCTCGGCGACCTGTCGGCCTTCGCGGAAGAGGCGCGGCAGCTCGCGGAGGCGCTGGCCCAGGGTCGGCTCGATCCCGAGGTGATCCGCCGCCAGGAGCGGCTCTTTCATCGGCTTCTCGACGCCGGGCGCACCCTGGAGCGGGACGAGGAGTCGGAGGAGCGCGAGTCCGAAAACCCGGGCGCCTTCACCCGGGAAGCCGTCGGCGCGCTCGGTGCCGGTGCGCTGGACGCGCTGCGCTTCGAACTGCCGGGCGCGGCCGCGCTGCGTGCGCTGCCCCCCGCCCAGCGGGCACTTGTGCTGCGCTACTTCGAACGGCTGAACGGCGCGTCGGGGGGCGGAACGGGGCGGCCGGGCACGGGCGGGAGCCGGTGACCCGAAGCGCCGGGCGGATGCAGCGGGGACTTATCCCACGGCCTGCCGGCAATGCGACGATGCGCGCGTGCCGGGCCACCGCGGTCGCCGTGGCGGCGCTCGCGCTCGCCGCGCCGCCACCGGCTTCCCTCGCCGCGCTGCAGAACCGCCCGGGCCTACGCCTGGAGAACCGCATGCTCAGGCAGGCGTCGACGCACGAGTCCCGCGGCGAGCTCAAGGAGGCGGAGGCCACGCTCAGGGAGCTGCTGGAAGTGCAGTCCGGGTCCGTGGCGGCCGTCCTGGCGCTGGAACGGGTACTCAGGGCGGATGGGCGCATCGCGGAGGCGCTGCCCGTCCTCGACCGGTACCTGGCCGAGTACCCCCGGACGAGCCAGGTCTGGCAGCACAAGCTGGGCGTCCTGATCGAGGCCGATTCGCTCGCCGGGGTCGAGACCACCCTGGAGAACTGGATCCGCGCCGCGCCGGGGTCGCCCGACCCGTATCGCCTGGGGGCGCGGGTCCTGGAGGGAGTGCACGGGGTCGGACGGGCGGCCGAACTGATCGAAGAGGGGGTGGCCGCGCTCGGGGACCTCCCCGCGCTGGTGGGCGAGCTGGCGGAGATGCAACTTGCCCGCGGGGATACGGCGGCTGCGCTCGCGGCAATGCGCCGGATCACCGAATGGTACCCCGCGGGCACGCCGGAGCGGCGCGACGCCTGGATCGGGGAGCTCCGCCTCCTGGTGGAGTCGCCCGACACCGAGGCCGCCATGGGGCTGCTCGCCGCCTTCAGGGAGGAGCATCCCGACGCGGAGCAGCTGGACGGCCTCTCGGCGGGGCTGGCTTCCCGCCTGCTGGGTCAGGGAAAGCGCGACGAGGCCATGGCGGTGCTGAGCGGCATCGAGGGCCCCGGGGCCGCGCTGGAACGGGGCTACCTGCTCCTTGAGGGCGGCGCGGTGGCGGAAGCGGTCGCCGCGCTGAAGGTGGCTCTTCCCGACCTGGAGCCCTCCCACGCCACCGAGATCCTTGAGCTGACCCTCGCGCTGAGCGAACTCACCGCGCCTGGCGCGACGCTTGCCGCCCGGGCCGCAATCGCCAGCCACCGCGGCGACCCGGGGCACGCCGTCACCCTGCTGCGCGACGGGGTCGACCGGCTCCCCGCGCCCGACCGCCCAGCCATCCTCGCGCTGGGAGCCCGCCTGGCCGACCAGGCCGGTCCCGCCGAAGACGCGACCGCCTTCCGGCGCCGCATCGTCACCGAACACGCGGACTCGCGCGAGTACCCCGAGGCCGCGCTGCGGTTCGCCCGCGCGCTCTCCGCCGAGCCGGGCGGCAGGGCCGAGGCCGTGCGCGTCCTGGAGGCGCTGATCGTCGCCCGTCCCGACAGCCCCGTCGTCCCGGGCGCACGGCGGGAATTGCGGCGCATCCAGACGGGGCGTTCGGGGCCCGGCGGAGGCGGCCAGTGAAGATCGGGGCACGGCATGCCGTCGATCTGGCGCATCGAGCCATACATATGGTCAGCCAAGCCATATATATGGGCGCACACGCCATCCGTACAGCCGGACAGCGTGCCCGCCCGGCACGGACCGCCGTCCTGTTTCTCCTGGCGGCCATTCTGCCGGTTCCGGGCCCGTCAGGCGTCGATTCCGCCGCCGCCCAGATGCTGCTCGTCCCCATGGACCGAACCCAGGCCAACCATCTAAAGGCCTACGGACTCACCTACCGGATCCTGGAGCAGGGCGGCCGCGCGGAGTGGCTCCTCAACTTCCAGGGCGGCTCGTTCCTCCTGCCCGACACCGAAAGCGCGCGGCGCGATGCCGCGCTGATGGGCGTGACCGTGCAGCCCGCGGGTCCCGCCGAGGAAGCGCGCATCCGGGGGATCATCGCCGCGTCCAACATGGAGTCGGTCGTCCTGGAGAAGGCGACCCGAGTCGCCATCTACACGCCCCCCAACAGCGCGCCCTGGGACGATGCCGTCACGATGGCGCTCGACTACGCGGAGATCCCCTACGACAAGATCTGGGACCACGATGTGCTGGAGGGGGATCTCACCGAGTACGAGTGGCTGCACCTTCATCACGAGGACTTCACCGGGCAGTACTCAAAGTTCTACATCACCTACGCGGGCGCGGCGTGGCTCGAGGAGGAGGTGGCCCGCAACGAGGAGGCCGCGCGGGCGCTGGGACACCCGAACGTGCCGGCGCTCAAGAAGGCGGTCAGCCGCGCGATCCGGGACTACGTGGAGCAGGGCGGCTTCCTCTTCGCGATGTGCTCGGCCCCCGAGACGCTCGAGCTGGCGCTGGCGGCGCACTCGGTCGACATCGCCGCGGCCTATTCGGACGGCACGCCTCCCGACCCCGACGCCGGATCCAGGATGGAATGGGGTTTGGCGATGGCCTTCGAGGACGCCGAGCTCCAGATTTCTCCATCGGTGAACGCCTTCTCGGACATCGACGGGCACCAGGTCAACACCCCCTGGGGGAAGCAGCTGGGCGCGTTCACGCTCTTCGACTTCTCGGCCAAGTTCGACCCCGTCCCGGCCATGCTCACACAGAATCACCAGTCGGTTCTGCCCGACTTCTACGGCCTGACCACATCGTTCTCGATCGACCGTCTGAAGCCGGGCGTGGTCAAGCTTGGAGTCGAGGGCAACTGGGCCAAGTACATCCACGGGACCCTCGGGGAGGGGACCTGGACCTACTACGGAGGCCACGATCCGGAGGACCCCGAGCACCAGATCGGCGACCCGCACACGGACCTCGAGCTCCACCCCAACTCCCCCGGATACCGGCTCATCCTCAACAACGTTCTCTTCCCGGCCGCCCGCAAGAAGAAGCTGAAGACGTGACCCTGCTGCCCCTTCGGCTGTCGCCGGAGGCCGCGGGGGTCATCCGGGACGAAGTGACCCGGGCCGGGGGCCGCGAGGTCTCCTTCCTGGCCGAGGTGACCCGCGAGCGCGTGATCGTGAACCCGCGGGCGGTGGCGAGAGGCAATCGGGCGGCGGTACTGGCGGTGGCGAGGGACGCTCCCGAGGGCGGGGTGATGATCCACAACCATCCGTCGGGGCTCCTGGAACCGTCCGAAGCCGACCTGAGAGTGGCCGGCCGCCTCTACGAGGAGGGGATCGGCTCGGCGATCGTCACCAATGCGGCGGACGGCATGTACGTGGTGGTCGAGCCGCCCGAGCCGCGCACGATCGAACCGCTGCAGCCGGGCGAACTCTCCGCGCTGCTCGCTCCGGAGGGTCCCCTCGCGCAGCTCCCCGGCTACGAGGACCGGAGGGGCCAGCGGGAAATGCTGCGCTTCGTGGCCACGCGCTTCAACCAGGGTGGGATCGGGCTGGTTGAGGCGGGGACCGGCACGGGCAAGTCGCTCGCCTATCTGGTGCCTGCGGCGCGCTGGGCGGCTCGCAACGGCGAGCGGACGGTGGTGTCGACGAACACCATCAACCTGCAGGAACAGCTGGTGCGCAAGGACCTCGAGATCGTGAGCGGGATCCTCGGCGAAGAGCTCCGCTGGGCGCTGGTGAAGGGAAGGGCGAACTACATCTCCATCCGGAGGGCGCGCCTAGCGGCCGAAACGGCCCCCGACCTCTTCCCGGACGACCGCTCGGCGGAGCTCGAGAACCTGCTGGAATGGATCGACCGCACCGAGGACGGTTCCCGCAGCGACCTTCCCTTCGTCCCCAGCGAGGAGGTGTGGGAAGAGGTGAGGAGCGAGACCGACGCGTGCCTGCGCGCAAAGTGCCCGTTCTTTCAGCAGTGCCACTACCAGCGCGCCCGCAGGGCCGGCGCCGCGGCCGACCTCGTGATCGTCAATCACGCGCTCTTCTTCTCGGACCTGGCTATCCGGATCCTCACCGATAACTTCCGCGACGCCGCCGTGCTGCCCCCCTACAAGCGGGTCGTCTTCGACGAGGCCCACCACCTGGAGGACGCGGCCACCCCCCGGCTCGGCTCCGAGACCACGCGGATCGGGATGTACCGTGCGCTGTCCCGCCTCGACCGGGGAGGCAAGGGGATCCTGGCCTCCACCCGGACCACGCTGGGAAAGCTGCGCACCTCCCTCGTGGCACGCCGGCTGCACGAACGCGTCGAACAGCGCGCCCGCCCCCTCGTCGCGAAGGCACGCGCCGCGCTCAACGACTTCTTCGCGCTCATGGAGCCTTGGGCGCTCGCGCACGCGGAACGGGGAAGCCTGCGCCTCGGCCGCCCCGAGAAGACCGGCCTCCGCGGCGGTGCCCATCACCCTTCCGCGCCGGCCGGCCCGGAACCGGCCGCGGACCCCGGAATCGGCGAGGCCCTCGAAAACCTGCTCGTCGCGCTCGGCGATCTCCAGCGCGAACTGGAACTCGTCGCCGACCGGCTGGGCGAGGACGAGGAACTCCGCGCCGCGCTGGAGGGCCGCCTCCTGGACCTGCAGAGTTCGGCGGGCCGCCTGGGGCGCGTCGGCCGCGCGCTCCGGCTCTGCCTCGTCCCCGGCGGCGACGACCACACGATGGTGCGCTGGCTGGATGTGCGGCGCTCCGCCAGGCGAGGGGCCAGGACCGCCAACCTCGTCTTTGCGGCGGCGCCCGTCGAACTGGGTCCCGTCCTCGCCGAACACCTCTTCGCAAACCTCGACACCGCCGTGCTGACCTCGGCCACCATGGCCGTCAAGGGTGATTTCGGGTACCTCAGGCGGCGGCTGGGACTCGGGGGCGCGGGTGCGGACGACGCCGGCCTCCTCCACGATCCAACCCTCGGCGACACCCGGCTTCACTCGGGCGGCAACGGCCCGGCCGTCGACGAGGCCGTCTTCGGCTCCCCCTTCGACCATGCCCGCCAGAGCGCGCTCATCGTCCCCACCGATCTGCCCGGTGCGCGCGGCAGCGGGGGTGCGATCTCCTACAACGACGCGACCGCCCGTGTCGTCTTCGAGATGGCGCACATCAGCGGAGGCGGCCTTTTCGCGCTCTTCACCTCGTTCTCCGCGCTGCGCGCCGTCGCCGCGGCGCTTCGCGACATGGGCGCGGACGGGCGCTGGCCCCTCCACGTCCAGGGCGAGGCCGACCGGTCGGCGCTGCTCCGCCGCTTCGCCCGCTCCGGCGACGCCGTCCTCCTCGGCACCTCGTCGTTCTGGGAGGGCGTGGACGTCCCCGGCCGGCCGCTTCGCGCGCTCGTCATCCAGAAGCTGCCCTTCCGGGTGCCCACCGAGCCGCTCACCGAGGCCCGCCTCGAAGCCATGACCGCCCGCGGCGAGAACTCCTTCTGGGGCCTGATGGTCCCCGACGCCGCCGTTCGCCTCAAGCAGGGCATCGGGCGCCTCATCCGGTCGCGCACCGACCGCGGCGCCGTCGTCCTCCTCGACGACCGCCTGCTGACCCGCAGATACGGCCGCACCATCCGCGAGGCGCTGCCGCCGATGCCCCTGTACCGGGGGCCCTGGGAGGAGGTCCGCCAGCGCGCAGGCGAGTTCTACTGAGTTTGGGCGTCCGCACGCGCCCGTTCCCCTGAAAAGCGTCCCGCTGCGTGCCTTGTTCACGTGCACCATGCCGGTAGATTCATAGCAGCACCGCGGCGCTGTCCTCGGGACCGCTCCCGCGACACCCCCAACCCGACCCCAAAGAACAGGCATGAAGAAGGCACTCGGTTTCCTGGCTGGACTCTTCCTCCTCTCGCTGGCGGCGCGCGCCTTCCAGACCGCGTGGCTGGGGTGGTCGGGAGGGCACTCGGATGTGGGATTCTGGTGGTCCGTGATCACCGGCTTCCTGATGATCGCCGGTCTGGGTGCCCTGATCGGCACCTGGATCCACACACGGAAGGCCGGGTAGGGGGTGACACCGGCGCCCGGCAAGATCGTCTGTGTGGGGCGCAACTACGCGGACCACGCGGCCGAACTGGGCAGCGACGTTCCCGCCGAACCCCTGATCTTCCTCAAGCCGCCGTCCGCCGTGATCGCGACCGGAGACCCGATCCGCGTTCCCCCGGACGCCGGCCGCGTGGACTACGAAGGAGAAATCGGACTGGTCGTCGGAAGCCGGTGCCGCCGCGTCTCCGAAGACGAGGCATGGTCGCACATCGGCGGTGTGGTCGCCCTGAACGACGTGACCGCACGCGACCTGCAGAACAGCGACGGCCAGTGGACCCGCGCCAAGGGGATCGATACGTTCTGTCCGGTAGGCAACGTTGTCAACGCGTCGGCTGTCCTACCAGAAAGGCTGGCCGTGACCACGAAGGTCAACGGGGATGTGCGCCAGCACGCGGAGGCGTCGCGGATGGTGTTTTCGCCGCGCCGCCTGGTGAGCTTCATCTCCCACGTCATGACCCTCGAGGCCGGGGACCTGATCGCGACCGGAACGCCGGAGGGCGTCGGGCCCGTGTCGCCCGGAGACGTCGTCGAAGTGACGCTCTCCTGCGGCTCTGCGGTACGCAACCCGGTCGAAGGAGGAGAGACCCTCGCGCCGGCCGGGTGACGCGCGGAGGAGGAACCGGATGATGCCGATGGCACGACAGCAGCGGTCAGCACCCCCGGAGGCCCGGCGCCCCCGCAGCGGGTTGAGGCCGGTGCCCCTGCTGGCCGGGCTGGGTGTTTCGGCGGCCCTGCACATCCTGGTGATCGTTCTCTACTCGTCGCTGGTCCGGATCGAGATTCCCGACGTGGTCGTGATCCCGGTTTCGGTGCCGTCGCCCGAACCGGAGGGCATGCAGGTCGTGCAGATCATCGAGGTGGCGACGCCCGAGACCGCCACGCCGGACGAGCCCACGCCCACCGAGGAGATCTCCGAAACCCAGACCGAAGTGGAACGGCCCGCGATCGAGACCGAATTCGACCCCTTCCCCCCGGAGCTGTACCGGAGCGCGGGCGAGCGCCTCCGGCTCGGCGCGGGCGACCCCCGGCTGTGGCAGCCCATCGATCCGTCGCTCGTGGAGCCAACCCCCGAGCAGGTTCATTGGGTCCGGCTCGCCACCCTGATCGCCGAGGGGAACGACTCCGCCCTTGCCGAGGCGCAGGCCCTCGCGCGCGCCACGGACTGGACCTACACCGACGCGGACGGCAAGCGCTGGGGGTTCTCGCCGGGGATGATCCACCTCGGCGATGTCTCGATCCCGCTCCCGTTCGGCTTCTCGCCCCCCTACGACTACAACGGCGAGCGGGCCCAGATGGCCTTCCGCCTGAACGACATCCAGCGCGCGGCCGGCACGCTGGCGGCCCGGCAGAGCTGGCGCGAGCGCGTGGAGGCCATGCGGAAGAGGCGCGAGGAGCGGCGCGCGGAGGAGCAGGCCGCCAGGGTCAGGCCGCGGCCCGTGACGAAGCCGGATACCAGCTTCAGCAGCCCGCGGAATAAGTCCCCGCTGCATTCGGCCGGCGATGCATCCGGGCTGGACGCGGCGCTTCACACACCCGAAACGTCAAGAGAACATTACAATACGTCATGTTTTGTTGACTATTCTGGCAATCTGGAGCGCCGCTCTGCGTTGCTTCTCCTCGAAATGGCGCTGCCAATCCTCGTCGTCGCGCCTTGCCAGCCCGGTGCCTCGCCGCCCTCGGTGCGACGCGGGGATTATCCACGGACTGCCAGCCGGCCGGGTCCACGGTAGAAGCAACCTTGCAGCCCGAACGTTCCCGGGGAAGCCGGCTCCCCAAGACCTTCGATCCCCGTTCGGTCGAGTCGCGCATTCTGCGCATGTGGGAGGAGGGCGGCCACTTCGGCGCCTCGGCCCGCGATGTGGAGCAGGGCGGGGAGCCGTACGTGATCGTGATCCCGCCGCCGAACGTGACCTCGGTGCTCCACATGGGACACGGCCTCAACAACACCATCCAGGACGTGCTGATCCGCTGGCGCAGGATGCAGGGGCGCGTCACGCTGTGGGTCCCGGGCACCGATCACGCCGGGATCGCGACGCAGAACGTCGTGGAGAAGCGCCTGGCCGCCGAAGGGAAGACCCGGCACGACCTGGGCCGGGAAGCGTTCGTCGAGCGCGTCTGGAAGCATGTCCACGACACCGGCGGCCGCATCCTGAACCAGCTCAAGGCCATCGGCTGCAGCTGCGATTGGGACCGGACCCGGTTCACCCTCGATGAGGGGCTTTCGCGCGCGGTCCGCGAGATCTTCATCCGTCTGTACGAGGACGGCCTCATCTACCGCGGCGAATACATCATCAACTGGTGCCCGCGCTGCCTGACCGCGCTTTCCAACGAGGAGGCCGAGGGCGCCGAGGTGCGCGGATCGCTCTGGCACATCCGCTACCCGCTGGCGGCGGGGCATGAAGAAGCCGCGGCCGCGGCACGCGCGGCCGGCGCCGAGGCGGTGGACCGGCTTCCCGACGGCCGGTGGCACCTCACCGTGTCGACCACCCGTCCCGAGACGATGCTCGGCGACACCGGGGTGGCCGTGAACCCGTCGGACCCCCGTTACGGCTCCCTCGTCGGCGCCGCCGTCGAACTCCCCCTCACGGGACGCACCATCCCCCTCGTCGCCGACCGCCACGTGAGCGCGGAGTTCGGGACGGGGATGGTGAAGGTGACGCCCGCCCACGACCCCAACGACTTCGAGATCGCGTCGCGCACCGGGCTCGCGCTCCTCAACGTCATGACCGAGCGGGCCGTGATGAACGAGAACGCGCCCGCCGCCTTCCGCGGACTCCCGCGCGAAGATGCCCGCACGGCGGTCGTGGCCGCGCTCGACCGCGCCGGCCTCCTCGCGGGCACCGACGACCACGACCACGCCGTCCCGGGCTGCTACCGCTGCGACACGGTCGTCGAGCCGCGCCTCAGCGAGCAGTGGTTCGTGCGCATGGAGCCGCTCGCCCGTCCCGCCCTGCAGGGGTCCCGGGACGGCACCATCACCTTCGTCCCGGACCGCTGGACCCGCGTCTACGAGCACTGGATGGAGAACATCCGCGACTGGTGCATCTCGCGGCAGCTGTGGTGGGGCCACCGGATCCCGGTGTGGTACTGCGCGGATTGCGGCGCGGTCATGGCCTGCCGGGAGGACCCCGACCGCTGCGGCGAGTGCGGCAGCGCCGAACTGGAGCAGGACCCCGACGTGCTCGACACCTGGTTCTCGTCGTGGCTGTGGCCGTTCTCGGTCTTCGGATGGCCGGAGCGTACGCGCGACCTGGGGGCCTTCTACCCGGGCCACACGCTGTCGACCGCGCCCGAGATCCTCTTCTTCTGGGTGGCCCGCATGATCATGTCGGGGTACCACGCGATGGGCGCCGAGCCCTTCCGGCGGGTCTACCTTCACGGCACCGTGCGCGACATCCAGGGCCGCAAGATGTCGAAGTCGCTCGGCAACGGGATCGACCCGCTCGAGGTGGTGGACCTCTACGGGGCCGACGCGCTGCGCTTCACGCTGATCGCCAGCGCGGGCGTGGGCGCCGACATCCGCCTCGACCACGAGGACCTGGAGGCGGCGTTCTCCCCGGGGCGCAACTTCGTCAACAAGCTCTGGAACGCCGGCCGCTTCGCGCTGATGAGCCTGGGCGACGACCCCGTCCCTGCGCTCTCAGAGGTCACCGGCGAGCTCGCCCTCGAGGACCGCTGGATCCTGTCGCGCCGGCAGCGCGCGATCCGGCGCACCGGCGAGGAGCTGGAAGGCTTCCGCATCCACGGCGCCGCCGAGGTGCTGCGCGACTTCTTCCGGGGCGAGTTCGCGGACTGGTACCTGGAGTGCGTCAAGCACCGTTTGCGCCCCGGCGGGCCCGGCCGCGATGCCGCCCGCGCGGTCTTGCTGCACGTGCTGGACACGATTTGCCGGCTGCTGCACCCCATGGTCCCGTTCGTGACCGAAGAGCTGTGGGGCCTGCTGCCGCGGGCCAGGAAGGGAGATGCCCCGGCTCCGGCGGACGCTCCGGATGCTCCGGGCGGTCCGGATGCCACGGGCGCGACGACTCCCATGGATGGCCGCGACCCCCCTCTGATGGTTGCCCGCTGGCCGGAGGAAGCGCCGGCGCTCGCGGACGACCGGGCGGAGGCCGACTTCGACCGGCTGCGCGACCTGGTCGTCAGCGTGCGGGGGATGCGCAAGGAGTACCGCGTTGGCGAGGGGCGCGAGGTTGCCGTGCACGTCACCGGCGGCGACGGTGCGACTCGGGCCCGGGGCCACCGCGAGATGCTCAGGCGGCTGGCCCGGATCGGCACGGTCGAGTCCACGCCGGCGGCCGCGGGCACCGTCGGCGCGAGTGCGGTGCTGCGCGACGGCACCGAGCTCTTCCTGCCGCTGGGCGGAGTCATCGACGTGGACCGCGAACTGGAGCGGCTGGAGCGCGAGACCGGGCGTCTGCAGGGGCGGCTGAAGGGCCTGCGGGCGAAGCTGGCCAACGAGAACTTCATCACCCGGGCGCCGGAGAATGTGGTCGCCCGCGAGCGCGAAAAGCTCGCATCATGTAAAGTACAGTTTACAAAATTACAGGAAAAGTTGACATCTCTGCAGGGGAACCAGGGGTGATAACGGTCGGTGGCGCTCGGCGGAATCGCGGCCGACACCTCGCCGGAATCCGTGCAGGCCGCCCTGTCCGAGCCGCCCCGCGCCGCTCTCGGCGGGACCGGCGGTTCATGCCCGCCCTGCTCGCAATCCTGCTCACCGCGTGCGCCCAGCTCGAAATGCCTCCCGGGGGACCCGAGGACCGCTTTCCGCCCTACGTGGTCGAGACCGTGCCGGACACCTTCGCGGTGGTCGAACCGGGTCTGCGCGACATCTTCATCCGCTTCAGCGAACGGATCAGCGAGCGTACCGCCGGCGGGACGCTGGACGACGCCGTGGTCGTCTCGCCGCCGGTCGACCGGGTCCGGGTCCGGCACAGCCGCTACGGGATCGCGATCTCGCTGGGCGAAGGTCTGCTCCCGGACCGCGTCTACCGCATCACTGTCCTGCCCGTCGTCAACGACATGTTTGCCAACAACCTTCGTGACGCCTTCGACCTCGTGATTTCGACCGGCCCGGAGTTCGTCCCCAACGTGGTCGCGGGGATGGTGGAAGACCGGGTGACCGGACGGGCGACCCCCGACGTGCGGGTCGAGGCGCGCTTCCTCATGGGAGGCGACACGATCGTGCACTGGAACGTGAGCGATTCCGCGGGCGTCTATTCGCTCCGTTTCGTCCCGGACGGTCCCTTCGAGATCGGTGCCTGGCAGGACCGCAACCGCGACCGCGAGGTGGGTGAGCGGGAGCCGCAGGCCGCCTTCGTAGCGGGCGAACTGGCGACGCCTCCCGACACCAGCTTCAGCGTGCTCAGCCTGATCGAGCCCGACACGACCCCGCCGCGCCTGGCCCGCGTGAACATCGTCGACTCCGTGACGCTCAGGTTCGAGTTCGACGACTACCTCGAACCGACCGTTTCCGGGGAGGCGTTCAGCGGCGAGCTGGCAATCGCGCCGGAGCCGGACACGGCTGTGGACGCAGCGGAAGAGGAGGACTCACTTGCGGTGGCGGATCGCCGGGGCCCACTGATGCTGGATCCCGAAACCGCGGCTCGCTACACGGATTCGGTGGCGGCGGTGCGGACCGCGGACTCGGTCGCCGCTACGCAGCTGGCCGATTCAATCGCCGAGGCCGGGAGCCTGGATTCGCTCGCCGCCGCGAACGTGCTGGACTCGCTGCTCGCCGAGCGGCTTGTGGAGCCCCGGCGCGTGATCGTGGTGCGGGACACCATCCGGGTCCGCTTCTTCCAGGAGCACGAGTACACCCGCTGGGTCGCTTTCCGGGAGGACTCGCTGGCGAGGGCCCAGGAGCCCGACTCCGCCACCGGTCCGGGAACCGGGGACCCGGAGGGGCCCGAGGCACCCGGAGACGGTGCCGCCGC
Source organism: Gemmatimonadota bacterium (assembly GCA_009841475.1). Taxonomy (GTDB): domain Bacteria; phylum Gemmatimonadota; class Gemmatimonadetes; order Longimicrobiales; family Gaopeijiaceae; genus Bin94. The sequence continues at coordinate 4,988 of VXLT01000267.1, read as the reverse complement.
CGATTCGGTCGACATTCCCCTTGGGCTGTCGGGGCTGATCATTCCGTCGCGGACGGTGGTGGGCGTGCTGGACGGAGAGCTGCCCCCGGGGGTCCCGTACGCGGCGAGTGTGGTGGGGGTCGCCAACATCCATGGGACGAGTGGGGGAGAGGGGGTGGATACGGTGATGCGGCCGTTGCCGCCCCCGGAACCCGAGGACACCACGGAAGCTGAAGGGGATGCCGCAGCGGGGGACACGGTAACGCCCCCGGACACGGTCACCCCGCCGGACACCGTCGCGACACCCGGCGCACTGGGGTTGGCGGGCGCCGTGAGGCCTCTGGAGCTCCCGTTTCTCCGCTCCCGCGGGATTGCTCGCCCCGGGCAGGCACTCACGCACCCCCCCTCCCGCCGGCCCCGCCGCACCGCGCGCGCACCCGGCCGGTGACCGCACAGGACCCCCGCCGGCGCATCCCGGGCGTCGACCGCCTCCTCGCGCGGCCCTGGTGCCGTGAACTGACTGCGACGCATGGCCGCGGCTGGATCACGGAGCGGCTGCGCGCGCTGCTCGACGATCTTCGCGCGGGGCGGCTGCCGGTTCCCGACGGCGACGAGGGGTTCGCGGTGCTGCTGCGCGCGGAGGTCGCGCGGGCCGAGCTCCCATCGCTGCGGCGCGTCGTCAACGCGACCGGCGTGGTTCTCCACACCAACCTGGGCCGCGCCCCCCTCGCCGGGGAGGCGCGCCGCGCGATGGCGGCCGTGGCAGGCTACGGCAACATCGAGTTCGACCTCGACTCGGGAAGGCGCGGCTCCCGCTACGTCCACTGCGCCGAGCTCGTGCGGGAGCGCACCGGCGCGGGCGACGCGGTGGTCGTCAACAACGGGGCCGGTGCCGTCGCCCTGGCGCTGAGTTCCCTCGCCGCGGGCAGGGGAGTGGTCGTCTCGCACGGGGAGATGGTCGAGATCGGGGGCGGCTTCCGCATCCCCGAAGTGGTCGAGGCCGCGGGAGCCCGTCTGATCACCGTGGGGACGACCAACCGCACCCGGCGGGCCGACTACGCGCGCGCCGTCGAGCAAGGCGGTGCCGGCGCGATCCTCAAGGTCCACCGATCCAACTTCGCCATGTCGGGCTTCACCGAGGAGACGGGGCTGGCGGAGCTCGTGGCGCTGGGGGCGGGGAGCGGGACGCCGGTCATTCACGATCTGGGGTCGGGGCTGCTGGTCGACTGCGCCGCGCTGGGGCTGCCGCATGAGCCGACGCCCGCGGATAGCGTGGCCGCCGGGGTGGACCTGGTGGCGTTCTCCGGTGACAAGCTGCTTGGGGGTCCACAGGCGGGGGTGTTGGCGGGGAGGACGGAGGCGGTGGCCCGCGCGAAGGCGCACCCGCTGTGCCGCGCGCTCCGCTGCGACAAGGTCACGCTGGCCGGGCTCGAGGCCACGCTGGCGCTGTACCGCAACCCGGAGCGTGCGCGGGAGCGCGTCCCGGCGTTGCGCATGATCGGCACGCCGGTGGGCGAAATCAGGCGGCGGGCCGAGGCTGTGCTGGCCGAGGTGAATGGGGAGGTGGGCGGGGCTGAGGACAGGGTGCGGGCCGAGGCGGAGCCGGTGGCCGGGGCCGCGGGTGAGGCCGGGGCGGGACTGGGCGCGGAGATCGCCGAGGGATGGTCGCTGGTGGGAGGCGGCACGTTTCCGGATGCCCGCCTGCCCAGCGCGGTGATCCGCCTGGACGCGGGCGAGGACGCCGACGCGTGGCTGGCGGTGCTGCGCGCCCACGACCCTCCTGTCGTCGCGCGGAGCCGCAAGGGGCAGGTCGTGATCGATCTGCGCACGGTCGCGCCGCGCGAGGACGGGATCGTCGCGGCGGCGCTCCGGTCGATCGGCGCGAAGATCTTGCCGGGCGGGTAGCGTCCCGTGCCGAGGACTTCCGTTGCGCAGGGTGGCCGCCGGGCGGTGTTCGCGGACCGCGACGGCACGATCATCGAGGACCGGCACTACATCGCGGACCCGGCGGACGTCGCCCTCATCCCGGGTTCCCCGGAGGCGCTGATCCGCCTCCACGGGCTCGGGTTCGCCCTGGTCGTCGTCACCAACCAGTCCGGCATCGGCCGCGGCCTCTACACCCTCGCCGACTACCGCCGCGTGGCCGCCGAGACGGACCGGCAGCTCAAGCGGGCCGGCGTCGTCGTCGATGCCACCTACTTCTGCACGGATGCTCCCGGTGGCAACCCGGAGACCACCTGCCGCAAGCCGAGCCCGGTGCTGTACCGGCAAGCCGCCCGCGATCTCGGACTCACCCCGGCCGGATCCTACTTCGTGGGAGACAAGCTCAGCGACGTGCTTCCCGCGGCGACGCTCGGCGGCACCGGGATACTGCTCCGCACGGGCCACGGCGCCGCAGAGGAGGAGAGAATGGCGGGGGCAGGCAGGCCCGGCGCCGACTGGCTGGTGGCCGACGACCTGGCGGCGGCCGCGGAGCTGATCGAACGCCTGGAGTCATGACGGCGCGACAGCTCCGGTAACCCCGCCTCGTTGACCCGTTTTCCCCCCTGAAATAGCTTTTTGAACGGGCTTGGCCGGCATCAGCCAGAGATCAACGGAGTGCAATACGGGACCGATGGACCTCACGCTCACACCTGAAGCAGCGCGCAAGGTGCGGGGATTCCTCGACGACTTCGGCGAGACGCCCGAAGCCGGGCTGCGAGTCGCCGTCCTCCCCGGAGGCTGCTCCGGATTCCAGTACGGCGTCGACATCGACGCGGGACCCGAGGGCGACGACGAGATCCTCATACAGGACGGAATCCGGATCTTCGTAGACCCGTTCAGCGCACAGTACCTCGAAGGGATCGAGATCGACTACGTCTCCTCGCTGATGGGCTCGGGGTTCTCCTTCAAGAATCCGCAGGCCTCCGGGGGGTGCGGTTGCGGCAGTTCCTTCACGGTCTGAGCGGAGCCGGCCGATAGAGATCCTCTCCTTCACCGGCGGCCCCTTCGTGCAGAACACCGTGCTCGTGGTCTGTGACGACGGCCGCACGGGCGTACTCATCGATCCCGGCGCTGCGACCGCCGAAGCACTTGCGGTCGCCCGCGCCAGGAGCCTGCACATCGCCGCGATCCTAATGACCCACGCCCACCTCGACCACGTGGACGGCGTTCCCCTGGCGAGGTCGGCCACCGGCGCCCCCATCCATCTGCATCCCGACGACCGCATCCTCTACGAAAACGTCCCCGCCCAAGCCGCGGCCTTCGGTGTCGGCTCCTTCGAACTGCCGCCCCCGGACCACGACCTCGTACCCGGCGTCAACGTCTCCTTCGGCGGCTCCGAATTCGAAGTCGTCTTCGCGCCCGGCCACGCTCCGGGCCACGTCATCTTCGTCTCCACGACCGAGCCCCTGGCCATCGTGGGCGACGTGATCTTCTTCGGCTCGATCGGGCGCACCGACCTGCCGGGCGGCGACTACCAGGTGCTCATGGATTCGATCCGCACCCGGGTGCTGACGCTGCCTCCGGAGACCCGCCTGATAACCGGGCACGGTCCCGAGACGACCGTCGCGCACGAGCGGGACACGAACCCCTTCCTCGTCCCCGTCTACGGGGGCGAATTCGTGTGAGGGCGGACGTGTCCGCGGCCATGCGGGCGGCGGGCGTGTCCCGTGCCGGCACTGCTGCTTCCACCTTCACCCAGCCGGACCGCCGCGCGCGCCGGTGAGCGTCCCCTTCGCGGTCTTCGCTTCCGGTTCGGGCACCAACATGCAGGCCCTCTTCGACCACGAGCGGGAGGACGCCGCCTACCGCATCGAGCTTCTCGTCACGGATCGGGAATGTGCGGCGGAGGAGCGAGCGCGCAGGCTTGGACGGGCCTTGTGCCGGGTGGAGTTTCCTCGACGTGGCGCGGTGGAGTGCGATGCCCCGGCCGGCGTTTCCGAAAGCCCCGCCACCACGCCGCAGGGCACCTGTGCCAGCCAACTTCTCCACCTGCTGAAACGACACCGCGCCGAGGGCATCCTCCTCGCCGGTTTCCTCCGACTGGTCCCGGCCGAGGTCTGCGCCGCGTACCGGGGCAGAATCCTGAACATCCATCCCGCACTCCTGCCCGCCTTCGGGGGCAAGGGCATGTACGGCCACCACGTGCACGAAGCGGTGCTGCGCTCGGGCGCGTCGCTTTCGGGGCCGACCATCCACTTCGTCGACGAGCGCTACGACGAAGGCCGGATCCTCGCCCAGTGGCCGGTCCCGGTGCTCCCCGGCGACACGCCGGAGGCGCTGGCCGCCCGTGTGTTGCGCGTGGAGCACGCCCTCTATCCTGCGGCCGCGGATGCGCTGGCGCGGGCGGTGCAGGGTGGATGGCCGGACGGTGGGCCGGCTCCGGCGTTCTGCTGGCCGGGCGGCGATCGGTCGGCGGGGGCGGTCACGGCGGATGCAGGACCTCAGGCCGATGATCGGTCCTCCGCGGCCGCGAACCTCGAACAACGAATCCAACAAGCCTTCGGAGGTGCGGGTGACTAGCCGCAGAGCCCTGCTCAGTGTGTCGGACAAGACGGGAATCGCCGAGTTCGGCAGGGCGCTCACGGACCGCGGCTGGGAGGTGCTTTCCACGGGGGGCACGGCGCGGGCGCTCGCGGCGGCCGGGGTCCCCGTGACCGAGGTGTCGGTCGTGACGGGCCACCCCGAGATGATGGACGGCAGGGTCAAGACACTGCACCCCGCGATCCACGCCGGACTGCTCGCGCGCCGCGACCGTCCGGACGACATGGCCGAAGTCGCCCGCCAGGGCTACGCGCCCATCGATCTGGTCGCGGTGAATCTGTATCCCTTCCGCGAGACCGTCGCCGCGCCGGACGTCACCGTGGGCAAAGCCATGGCGAATGTGGACATCGGAGGCCCCACACTGATCCGCGCGGCGGCCAAGAACCACCAGGACGTGTGGGTCGTGGTGGACCCGGGGGACTACGGGGCCGTGCTGGAGGCGATTGCGCGCGAGGAGGTGGCCGGGTCGGAGGGGGATGCGGGGT
>VXLT01000130.1 GCA_009841475.1 Gemmatimonadota bacterium | reverse complement strand
CAGCCCCGGGAAGTGCCGAGCCCAGAACGCATGCTCTTCGACCATTGGCTTCTCCCACGGCGGATTACCGAGGATCACGTCGAACCCGTTGCGCCAACCAAGGAAGACCTGCGGAAACGCCAGCGCGAAGTGCAGCACGTCCAAGCCCCTGAGTTCCGCCTGTCCCTGGTCCATCAACTGGGCCAGGAAGATGTCGCCGGGGTCGTTCAACCATGTTGCCACCCGTCCGTCAGCGATTGCTGCGCGTATATTACTGTTCGTGCGCGAGGCCGCGAGCAGCGTGAAGAGTTCTTGTTTCGGCCCTATGGTGCGCCGCATGTCCGCGTACAACTCCCGCGCCTCCTTGATCTCGCGGTCGTTCGCGTCCGTGAGCTGGGCCAGCCTCTCCAGGGGCTCCCGAATCGCTCCCAGTTGGTCGCTCGCGACGAAGGCGAACAGGTCACCGCTCTCGGTCTGGAACAGTTCGGACGCCTCCTCGAACGAAGCAATCCCGACGAGCGAGTTGCCCTGAATCAGGTTGTGGTCGAGAAGCGAGAGCGGAAGCCCGGGCACGAACGTGTGGATCCAGAGCGACAGCCGCGCCAGTTCCACGGCCATCGGGTTCAGGTCCACGCCGAAGATGCAGCGCCGGGCCACCTGCCGGCGAAGAAGCTGCGTGTCCTCGATTCCGTCTTCGGACCAGTCCGGCCCGAGTTCGTGCTCCGCCGTTCGCCGGAGCCGCGCCAGCTCTTCGCGCACGTCCGGCAGCGGCCGGGCGGCCAGATAGTTGGCGAGACGGCGTTCGATCCGGTCGACGGCGCCGACCAGGAAATGGCCGGAGCCCATTGCAATGTCGGCGACCCGGAACTCGAAGAACCGCCGTCCCGCCTCCCGGTCCGGCAACCTGTCGAGCCGTCTCAAGTGCTCCTCGAGCGCCGGCTCGAGCGTGCGGTCGAGAAGATGTTCCACGGCAAAGGCCGGGGTGTAGTAGGATCCGCTCGACTTCCGGGCCCCCGAGCGGTTGTGGAGGTATACTTCCCCTCGCTGCACCTCGACCGCTTCGCCGGACTTGGCGGGAAGGTAAGCCGCGGACTTGGCGTCCACCCCCAGATCCGTCTCGGCGAGCGAAAGCTCACTCTCCAGCAAACCCTCGTAGATCGTTCCGAACTCGCGGATGCCGAGCGACCGGAAATCGACGGGGCCTTCGGTTCCCTCCGCCGTCCGGTCAAGGAGCAGCGCGCCGAGCGCCGGTGCGAACTCACGATCGGGCAGCGACAGTCGCGCGATCCGGGCACCGAGCTTCGACACTTCCGGCTCGAAGGCGAACAGTCTGCCGTTGTACTTCGGGACGCGCCACTCCGGGTTCCCGCAGTCCACGGCCCTCCAGATCTGCGTGACCTGGGACCAGAGGGCGTCCTGGCCACCGAACTCGATTTCGCTCCGCCGGGCATCGGCCAAGCGCTGGGCGATCCGCTTGAGCGAGTGTTCCCGGTAGCTGCGCGAGGCGTGCAGCGGAAGCAGGTCGCGGTCCTCGGCGTACGCGACGAACAGCAGCCTGTAGAGAATGTGAAGCGCCGCCTGGTAGGCCTCCGAAAGGTCGTCTGCGGCCGGACGCTCAGGACACATCGCCGCCACCACGGCACGCGAAAGCGCCGGCATCACCTCGCGGTAGACCCGTTCTCGAAGGCGGCCCCCCAGATCCGCGGCGTAGTCCTCGCTCGCGGCAAGCACGTCCTCGACGCTCCCGCCCTCGGATAACGCAGGCCCTGAAAGCAGGAGCCAGAGGTAACCCGCGTCGTCCCCGGAAAGAAGGTCGAGGTTGATCTCGACGAACGTCTCGGACCGTCCGCGGCGACCGGTGCCGATGCCCGGCTTGGCCGGATAGAGGCGAAGCGTGGCGCCCGCCGCCGCGACCACCCAGTCCAGGTTCTCCCGGTCGGCCTGCGCCAAAGCGTAGGACACCGGCGAGATGCCGTCGAACCGCGGGCTCGCGGCGTCGATCTCCTCGGGCCGGTCCAGAAGGATGGCCACCGCGGTCTTGCGGTCCCCGGCCAGGAGCAGCATCGCCGGTCCGGGAAGCTCCTCCGTGGCGAATCCGAGACCCTTGATCAACGCGCGTCCCCGGACCGTGCGCACGCCGCGTGCCGCTTCCACGGCCGCAGCCCAGTCGCCGCGCGCCGGCACGCCGCGTTCGAGCTCCTGCATCGCGAAAAGACCACCATTGCGGAGCCCTGGGACCGGTGCCTCCAGCGCGGGAAGCATCCGGTGGAGGAAACGGCTCGCCGCGTGCCGGACGGGTGCCTCCAGTGCCAGACGGCACACCGCCTCCGCCTGCTCGAGCGAGATGCTCCGAAGCGTCACCGGATCGGCTTCGCTCGGGCCGCACACCGCCGCGCGCCCGTCGCCCGATGGCACGACGATCAGAACGGGCGCCGCCCTGCCCGCAGCCCGCTCCTTCAACAACGCCTTGAGCCCCGAAGCGCCCACGCGTTCCGCCGCCGAAACCTCGACGACTTCGAGGGCGAGCGCGCCCCTGCCAAGGTAGAGATTGGCGGGACGGCCTCCGACCGAGATCCGGCGGGGTTCAAGATGATCGAGCATCAGCGGCTTGAGGGGTTGAAGTCGGTCGAGGAATCAGGCTGGGGGATCGGCCAAGCTACATGAGCGGACCAATGCGCGCGACCGTTGCGTACCCTGGCCGGTGGGCCCCTCCACCCCAGGGAACAGGACCGGTCCGGCCCGGCCTCACCGGTCCTGATTGCTGCCCGAATCGCGGGAGTGGCCGGCGGAGATCCTGCGGAAAACAGTGCGCGCCGCTTCTTCCGGCCAGCAGCCGTTGGTACAGTGGAATGCCACCGACTGCTTCCGAACCTCGATCCGGTCTGTCCGTAGGCGAACTTCCGTGCCGCGGAGGTGCAGATCGTCCGCCCCGCCGCACTGGAAGCAGGGGCCGCGCCATTCGTCCTCGCCCACCCGACGGCCGCCGAGGCACTCCATGCCATGGAACCAGGCCTCGTACCAGGTCAGAACTTCAGTGCTCATTGGGCGGCGGTCGGGGTCAGCAAGCGGAAGAGTGGGATGGCGACGAGAGTCATCTGAAGGACGGGTCTCCAACCGTAACTACCAGATCTGGAAATGGCCAGCCGATCGCCTCCGGCCCGGGATTGAATCGCAAGCTCGGGGTCCAACTCCCTCGCTGAACGGCCCCGCCGCCCCTTGCCGCCATTCCGCGCTCTTCGCTACCTTCCCTGCGTCTCGACCAGACAGGAGCCCATGTCGGGCTGCCTGCTGAATAGAACAGCCGCAACACCGGCCGGTTGGGTAGCTCCCGCACGAGCCGTGGCGAATAGGCAGGTCGCTACGCATTCTCCTGTGTGGTCGAGACAACGGCCCGGCACCCGGCCGTCAGTCGGGACCATGACTCCCCATCACACAGGGATCGACCGTCGATGCCACACAATCTCTTTGACGACCAGATTGCTTTCGCCGGATTGCCGGCGTGGCATGGTCTGGGCACCGAAGTAGAGCGCGGTGCGGGGGTCGAAGAGATGATCACGGCAGCGAACCTCGATTGGCGGGTGCGGAAGGATCCGGCCCCGGGAGCATGGCGTTTCCCGGACTCAAGCGAGTACGACAGGTACTTGGTACGGCGGGAATGCGAGGATCCGGAGACTGAGGACCCGTTGCTTGGCGTCGTTGGGCGCGACTACACGGTGCTACAGAACATCGAGGCCTTTCGATTCTTCGAACCGTTCCTGGAGCGGGGGTGGGCCAGCTTCGAGACGGCTGGCGCCCTGGGGCGCGGTGAGCGGGTTTGGGTGCTCGCGCGGCTCCAAGATGACATTCGCATCGTAGAGGATGATGTCGTCCACCGCTATCTGCTGCTGTCCAACTCCCACGATGGCTCCAGTGCCGTGTCGGTGCGCTTCACGTGTGTTCGCGTGGTGTGCCAGAACACGCTGATCCTGTCGAGCCGAGGCGGCAAGAAGACGAGCGAGGTGTTGATTCCGCACACTCCCAGCCTGACTACCAGGCTTGCTTCCGAGCAGGCCAACAAGCTGAAGGAAACGGCTGAGCAGGCGTTTGAGGGCGCTTGGGAGCATTTCGGTCGGATGGCGAGCCGCCGGGTGAGTGAGCGCGAGACTGAAAAGTACCTTGAACGGTTGTTCCCAAGGACCGACCGACAGAAGCAACTGGGCGAATACCCGCTCCGATGGCACCGGGTATTCGCTGTCCTGGATGACGACACCGTCACGCCCGCTCGGACACGCGACACGGTGTGGGGCCTGTACAACGCGGTGGTTCGGGAGGAGGACTTCCGCGAGACTAGGGGGCGGGAGCCGCCGGATGCCAGGCTTCGTCGGATTTGGTTCGGGCGCGGTAGCCGACTGAAGCTCAAGGCACTGACGCTCGCTCAGACGCTATTTCGACCGCCGGCGCTGAACTGAATTCGTGCCCGGTCACGGCCAGTAGAGACACTGGAACATCTTGAGTTACCACGCAGACGGGCGACGAATGCGGGTGGGGAATTGATCAAGGGTCTGGACCGGGAGCCGGCAAGTGGGCCGAAAGAGGAAGAAGTGGAGCCAAGAGAAGCGCCAGACGGCATGGGTGCTCGGCACCATCGCGGTCTTCCTGATCTGCATGGTGCTGAATGCCTACTGGCACATCAGCGTGAATGGCTGGGCCGAGGTCATCCGAGGCTTCATTGCCGCGGTGGGCTGGGGCGTGGCGCTCATGATCATGGCCGTGCCGCTGGCGATCCTGCTCGCGTACCTACTCACTATCTGGCGATGGATTTTCCGAATCAGACGTCGATGATCTTCTCGGCCCGAAGCTTGGCCAGCAGTTCGGCCATCGACCCCGAAGTCCTTGAGGAAGCCGTGGTCGCGCCGTACCTTGACCGTGACCCCCGTGAGCCGTCGAGCGTTGCGATCTTACGCCGTCCGGCGGAAACGCCCCGGAACCCTTCGTGAAGTGCGAGTTGCCCCGGGCGGGGAGTCCCGCGCTCAGCGCTGCCAAGTGTGCCGGTCCGGAAGGCCGCGACTGAACAGCAGCGTCAAGCCCGAGTGACGCGTTCGAGCGCCGGGGTCCGCGGAAACGTGGCCGGCCGCACCGAACGGCGGGTCGCGGAGGAATGCACGCACCTGTCCTCCCCCCGTTTCGCGCAGGATGACCATTGGCCGGTCGGTGTGGCGGTCCAGCGTAGCGATGCCGCCCGGCCCGGTGAAAGTGATGGATGCCAGAGCGCGGGCGTCCGCGGCCTTGACGGGAAGCACGAAAGCGAACGAAGAGCGTCCGTCCGAATCGGCAATCACGGGCAGGTCGAAGCGGAGCGCGAACAGCGTAGCGCCGTTGCTCGTCAGTCCCACGAGTCCAAACTCACCACCGGGCTCGGGGAGCGCGGGCGGGGCATCGACGGCGAACGCGGGGTTGAGGAAGGGTACGCCGTTCTCATCGACCCCGCCCCAGACCATGACTGAAGGTGCCGGGTGCCTGGTAGTTGCGGCGGCCGGATCTCCGTCTGCTAGAACGGGACCGCTCCGGTAGCGAAGCGCCCTTGAGAAATGGTAGTCGCTGATCCAGGCGGGATCGCAATACGACATGAGGTCCGGCGTGCTTGGAGGAACCAGGCCTCCGTCGTCACTGAAGTCATATCCCCATGCGCCTATCGATCCGGCCTCGTAGGGGTAGTACGGGTCCAGGCTTCGCCCGGTGCCGCAGGGCGCGTGGAGGAGCGACAGGTTGTGTCCGAGTTCGTGCGCCATGACGCTCGGATCGGGTCGTGAGAAGCTGACCTGATCGTTCAGGTATGCGAGACCGAGGGGCCCCGTGGTGCGGACACCGGGGCTGGTCATGCCCATCCAGAATCCGGTCCCGCCCTCGATGCGCTGGATGGCCACCGTTTGGTCGAAAAGGTCATACGTATCGTTGCTCGAACTCACGACGGGCTGGTGTGCCGAGACATTGAGATCCCCCACGGGCAGCAACGTACGGGTATCCCAGAGCAGTTCATGGCCTTCGGGGTCCTTCGCCATATCCGCGGCCAGCCTCACGATCGTCGAGTCGGCCGCTTCACCCAGAAGGAACGGGATCAGGTTGAGGTCCAGTTCCGGCAATTGCCGCACGTCCAGAGCCAGCCGGCCGCTTTCCGGGTGCCGGCGGGCAATCCCCAACCCTTCGGCCAAGGGTTCCCCCTCGCCGACCTCGACCACCAGTTCGAGCCCCGGCCGGATGATCCCTGCGGGTATCTCGGCGCTCGCCCAGAGTGCCAGGTCGTCCTCGTCGATTTCGGTCGGCAGGAATCTGGATTCGGCCGGAATCTCCGCAACATGCGTTTCCGCGCCTTTCAGGAAGAACGTGGCGCGCACTGCGGGAATCCGCTCGGACGTGGGACGCGATGCCTTCAGGAACACCCGCAACTGCGCCGGCTTGTTCGCGACCAGCGGCACCGGGAAAGCCAATGACTGGACGGTCTGCACCAGATGGGCGGTCACTGACTCGTCGTCTTTCAGGCAGACTGGGACGCGTTGGCTATGGACTCCGCTGAGCCACTGGCGGAAGGCGGGCGTTGGCGGGGCGCACAGGCCCGTGCCCTCGGCCATCAGTGTACCGAGCCGGTCGAGACTTGCCATGCTTTCGGGCAGGGCGCCGGCCAGCCCCGTGTTGTTCGTCAGGTTCAGCGTGCGCAGACCGTCAAGCCCGTCCACCGCGGCCGGGACCGGACCGCTCAGTTGATTCTCCGACAGGTCCATGACCCGCAGTCCATCCATGCCGCCGATCTCCGGCGGGATCGAACCCGTCAGTTCATTGGCGTGGAGCGCGAGCTCGGCAAGCTGGGAGAGGGTGGCGAGGGTTGGCGTGATGGCCCCACTCAGGCGATTGCGGTAAAGCTGTAGCTCCCCGAGGGCTGCCATGCCGCCGATCTCCGGGGGTATCGACCCGTCAATCTCGTTGGAATGAAGAGACAGCGTCTCAAGGCGGGCGAGATTGCCGAGTTCAGGCGGGATGGGGCCGGTGAGCCGGTTACCCCACAGTCGCAGAATCCTCAGATTGGCGAGGTTGCCGAGCTGTGCCGGAATCCGGCCCGCAAGCTGATTGCCTCCCAGATTGAGGTTCTCGAGGTTTGCGAGCACTCCCAGTTGGGGCGGGATGGCGCCGCTCAATTCGTTACTCCACAGGTCCAGGCTCTCCAGTCCCCTCGGCCTGGCAATGCCGGGCGGGATCGTCCCCGTAAGGTCGTTGCCCGCGAGGTTGAGCACCTTCAGGCCGCTTAGATGCCCGAGTGCCGGCGGGATCGACCCGCTGAGCCCTGTACTGAACAATAGAAGCGATTGAAGGTGGGTCAGGCCACCCACCTCGGGCGGGATCGACCCGCACAGGTCGTTTCTGATGAAGGACAGCGCGACGACGCGCCCCTCCTCGTCGACTCCAACGCCGTGCCATTCACCCAGCGGCGCGTCTGTCAGCCAGCCGTCGCGGTTGGCCCATTCGGGCCCGCAAGTGGCATCGTAGAGCACCGTAAGGATCTCTCGATCCGTGAGAGCGGGGCACCTGGCCCCGGTCCCCTTATGTTGCGAAATCGTGGTCAGCCAGGTCTGGAAGGAGCCACCCGGGGCGCACAGGTACGTGCCGTCGTAGTGGAACTCCTGCAGGCGGAGCTGCGCGAAGGACTGTGGGAGCGGGCCCGAAAGCGCGTTCCCGGCGACCCGCAGCGTCTTCATGTGGTCCAGCCGGCCGAGGCTCGCGGGGAGCCGTCCGGCCAGACCGTTGCGGCTCAGATCCAGCGACACCACCCGGCCGAGCGAATCGGTGGCCACGCCGTTCCATTGATCGAGTGCGTGGCCGCCGAGCCAACCATCCGGCACAATCCAGTCCTCGCCGCCCGCGGCCTCGAAGAGCGATTCGAGAACGGCTTCGTCAGCCTCGTTGCAGAGTCGCCCATGGGCGCTCTCGATGTCCTCAAGCCACCGCACGAAGGCGGCGGTGCCGGGAGCACATATCCCGGTGCCCACGTCGAATCCGCTCAAGTCGAATCTGAGGTTGTTCAATCCTGGAATCGCCACGAGGCTGCCGGGTAGCGGACTCTCCAGCGGATTGAAGGACAATTCCAGGCTCGTGAGTCCGGCGAGACGGCCCAATTCGGACGGGACGGAGCCGGTGAGCCCGTTCGACGAGAGATTCAGCCCGCGGAGTCGGGACAGCCTGCCGAGTTGGGGCGGAATGGGCCCCGTCAGGTTGTTATCTTCAAGGTCCAGCAGTTCCAGATTGGACAGGTTGCCCAGCTCGGGCGGGATGGAGCCTGTCAAGTGATTGACGGCCAGGTTGAGCCATTCCAGGGATGGCAGGTCGGCGAGAGCGGCCGGGACCGGCCCGGTGAATTCGTTGGACCGAAGGTACAGACGGGTAAGCCCGGCGAGGTCAGACAGTTCGGGAGGGAGCGTACCTGTGAGCCTGTTTCGGCCGAGGTCGAGGTGTTCCAGTTTCCGGAGCCGCCGCAGTTCGGCGGGGATGGATCCCGTGAGCCGGTTCGCGCCCAGCCGAAGCTCCGCCAGGTTCGCCAGGCCGCCAAGAGCCGCCGGGATTGGACCAGTGAGTCGGTTGCCCCGGAGATTCAGCACCACGAGGTTGCCGAGATCGCCGAGTTCGGCGGGGATGGGTCCCGTGAGCGCGTTGAACCCCAGGCGCAGGCCCTCGAGTTGAGGGAGAGCAACGAGCTCCGGCGGGATCGGACCACTGAGACCGTTATCGCTCAGCGAGAGGTGCGAGACCCGTCCGTCCGAGTTGACTCTGACTCCGTCCCACTCCGCAAGCGGTGCGTCGCTGAGCCAGTTGTCACGATACAGCCAGCCGGGGCCGTTGGTCTTGTGGTAAAGTGCGACGAGTGCCGCGCGATCCGCATTGCCGACCGCGATCACCAAGGTTCCCTGAACCTCTCCAGCTTTCGCGGTGATCGTGGCCACGCCCTCTCCGCCACTTTGAGCCAGGCCTCCATCGTCCACTGCCACCACGCCGGGGTGGCTTGACGACCACTGGATCGCTGCTGCCAGCGTGTGCCCATTGGCATCAAAGGCCGTGGCAGCGAGCCGGAGCGTGTCGCCCGGGGAGGTCGCGGCCGAACGAGGCGACATGGCGACGGAATGTGCGATCTGCGTCACCGTAACTGCCGCCGCCTTGCGGGCGGTCCCCGCCGCGGCCGTGACCCATGCCCTGCCCGCGCCCACCGCGGAAACAACTCCGGTAGTGTCGACCGTGGCGACCGATTCGTCGCTGCTCGACCACGAGACGGCTGCCCCTTTGACCACTCGCCCCAACCGGTCCAGCACCACAGCCACGGGCCGGAGCGTGTCGCCCAGAGCGGTAAAGGCCAGCGTGTCGGGGATCACGTCGACCGCGGCGGGAGACGGTACGACGACCAGCAGTTCCGCTTGGCCACTCACGCCGCCGGAAAAGGCGGTGATGATCGCATTGCCGACACCCGCCCCGCGCACGAGTCCCAACGAGTCCACTGTCGCTACCGCGGGTGCACTCGACGACCAGGAAACCTCCGCTCCCGGCACGGGGTTCCCGTTCAGGTCCAACGCCTCCGCGACCAGCCTAAGAGTGTCGCCGAGCACGATCTCATCCGCCGCGGGCGACACCATCACGGTCGCCACGCCCTCCATGGAGGGACCGGTCGTGACCGGGTCGTCGGTACAGGAGAGAACCAGTACGACAGCGAGCAGGCCGAGCCCCGTCGAGGAAGACGGCCACTGCTCGCGGCCTGTCCGAACCGGAGTGCTACGCACGGGCGCACGGTGGTGGAGAATCATCTCGTGTGGTGGTCAGTAGGATTTGCGGTGAAGAGATCCTCTCAGGATGCCGAACCAACGTACCGCTGCCGCATCCTCTGGCGCCACGAGCGGCGCGGCGGGTGCCCTTGGGCGTCGTCGTTCCTGACTGGGCGGGAGCAAAGCGGGGCAACGGATCGCAGGGCCAAGGGATCGTGCGGTCCGTCTTGCCGTTTCGGGTATCCCGGCGTCACTTTGGTAACGCGATAGGGTGCGGCCAGACCATTCATCTGGGGAGCGGGCGGAACGAGGAGTCTTGATTCGTACGGAGTGGGCCGGTACCGGACGGCTCCGATTGGATGCGCCCGGGTCGCGGCGGGGGGTCGGGGGCGCCGAGAGTGAAGGCAGGGAAAACCAGCGAATGACCTCTGCCCGGCGGATAGCGAGGCGATGACAGACAAGCGGCAACTGCAGCACCGAAGGCGTTCTTTCCGGGCTGACGGTCGGGATGATCGCCACGCCGGCGGGCCAGCTCGAGACCTGCCGCGCCGACGAGCCGGTGAGCCGGGTGCGGAAGCGCGTTTCCGGTTTCACGGAGGACTACGACCTACCTTCCGGTCCAGGATGGGGCCGGATTCGCCGGCTTTTTCGTGCCCGGGCCGGACTCGCGCGGCCGCGTGGCCGGCGCTGATGGCTTTCGGCCGCTGAAGACGACCGATCTGGTTGGATCGGACCGGACCATCCTGGATGAGCTTCTTTCGCGTGACCATCGTCTCGGCCCCCGGCTGGTCGTGTCGGGAACGGGTGTGGCGGGCCTGCTGACCCCTGAAGACTATTCCAAGCCGCCGGTTGGGCTGGTGCTGGGGTCGTTGCTTCTTGAGCTGGAGATCGAGATGACTGAGCGCATCCAGGTCCAACCGCCCGACACGTGGCTGCCGTACTGCGGGGACCCGCGCGAGATTCGGAGGCGACACGCCGATGCCGGTGGCGCGCTTCCCCTGATCGCCTATTCGACGTTCGCTGACAAGATGCGGATCCTCGAGTTGTGGCCGCGCGCGCGCCGGTACGCGCATCCGCTCGCCCAGCTTTGGGACGCTCTGTTTCGGAGCAGGGGTTCGCGGCCCCACCGGCCATCGGACACCAGAGACAAGGCAGTTCGGATCCTCGACATTCTGCGATTTCTCATCGTCGACTATCCGGCGGGTGCGGCGATGCACTGGCGAGGCTACATCCACTATCTGAACCAGCCACCACAGCTACGCAGCGTGGCGGCAGCCCGGCAACGGGCCATTCGGCATGCGGATCCGGCGGGAGAACGAAGGGAGAGCACATGGAAGGCGTGGTGTGCGTCCCTAACCAAGGTGGGCTGGGTGCGCTGGGCGCGGGGGCTCGCTCCCGGGGTGGACGCCTGATGTCGGGGCCGCGTCTGGATGGACGCCGGGGAGCGGTGGGGACGTTTGTCGCTTGCCTACGACTGCCCGCCGCTTCGGCCGGCGGTGCCCACGGTCCCGAAGGTGGGCATCGCCCTTGGCGGCTCGCCATGGGCTGCCGTGCACGACGGGGCGGCGTTCTCCGCGATCAGGCTACCGGACACGGGCGCGGCCGCCGAAAGGAGACTGGGCAAGCTCGAGCGCCTCGTCGCCCGGAGCGCGATGCGCTGTGAGCACTGCGCCCAGGTGCTGCCCTACGCGGAATGGCTGGCCGCGCGCGCGGAGGAGAAGAGACAGAAGGCACGGTGCGGCCACGCTCTGGCAAGCTACAGGCCCAGCGCGCGCGGTCTTCGGCTCAGAGAGCGGCGCGCGCGGGTGAGGCGCCGGATGATGCTGCAACGCCGCGACATCATTCACAAGACCTCGACGGCCATCGTGAGGGCCGCCGCGGAGATCGCCGTCGGAGAGCCCCGCCACGACCGAATCCCGGCGGAAGGCGCCCGCACACGTTCGGGCAGCGACCGGCGAATTCATTCGGCAGATCCGGTACAGGACCGGCTGGCACCGGCGCCGCCTCGTCGTCGCGCCCCGGGAGCTGCCGGAGACGGTGTCGCGATGCCACGCGTGCGGGCACGTCTCGCCCGAGCAGCAGCGCGGCGCCGGTGCTTCAGGCTTCCGGTGCGGCGCGTGTGGTCACGAGTGCACCTGGCGGGAGCACGCCGCCGCCATCCCTCTACCGGCTGCCGGTGCCGAGCGAGCGGTGACCGTCATCGTAGTCCGTCCGTGGAACGCATGGGGGCGAGGACCGTCCTCCAGCGAGCAGGGGATACGATACCGGGCTTCCGAAAAGCGGCCCCCCCGCGCAAGAGAACGCTGAGCCCGTGCGGCACCCGCACCGGGTGTACTCCAGGTTTCTCCGGAATTGCCCGGAAACGGCTTGCGGGAAGAGGCAGCGGCACCGGAGTCCGGCATCAAAGGAAGCCCCCGGCTGGTTCGCGGGGCTTTCCGATACCGAGGTCCCCGTCCGGCGATCCGGACCCTTACCCCCCGTGTGACCTCCAGTGAGCGCTCCTAGCGGAGCCGCTTTCGCGGGGCACCGGCGACCGGGCGGGGATCATCCGTCGTCCCTTCTTCGTCGAGATCGGGGTCGGCGATCTCGGCGAGCGGGCCAAGAAGGCCCAGCGCCCACAGTGCTCCCGCATACATGCCCATCGAAACCCCGAGCCTCCCCTTCTCCAGACTGATCACCAGAAGCGTGACACGCCCATCCGGTCCGCCAGCTCCCGTTGGGTGAGTCCCCGGCGGATCCGTTCGGCCCGAATGCGCATGCCCAGCCGGGCCGCCGCGTCGGCCACGCCGGGCGGCGGCGTTCGCGTGACCTCGCTCATCAAGGTAGTCGTACACGCATCCTGGGGATCTCGGCTGAGTTCATCTCGCGTCGCAGGCGGAAACATACCAGTACCGACTCTCAAGCGCTGACCGCCGCCGGGCTGACGACGGTGCCCGGGTCGAGCTCGTCGGGCAGTCATTTGGTGTCGGTGAGCCAGTCGGTGAGCCAGTCGGTCTGGCGCCCATCGCCGTGAGGTCCCATGCTTGTAGCGCAACCGCATTGCAGCACAGGAGCCCCCATGTCGGGTTACCTGTCCGAATACAAGAGCCCATCAGAGCGGCGAATCGGGTAGCTCCCGGCAGCCGGGGGTGAATAGGCAGGACGTTCTCGCAGCTCCTGTGCGTGCGGTTGCAATGGCCCGGCTCCATGTCGAGCCGGAGATGGGAGCCGGACCCGATGCAGCGTCTGTCATGCGCCCTTGCGCTCACCCCTGCCGTCCTTTCTGTCGGGTGCATCGCGCCCAATGTGTCTCCGCCGCCGAATCAGCCGCCGGTGGTGTCGGGGTCGATTCCGGATCAACGGCTGTCGGGACCGGGCGAGGCAACGACGTTCGATGTTTCCGGACATTTCAGCGATTCTGACGGGGATCTTCTACGTTTCACGATCGCAAGTTCTGATACCTCGGTCGTCGCGGTTTCTATGGTGGGGAGTGCGGCAACGCTCACGGGAGGAGCCTCGGGGGGCTCGGGCAGGGTGACCGTGACGGCCCGCGATCCGGACGGTGCGGAGGCGTCGGCGACATTTCGGGTGGTGGTGAACCGCACTCCGGTGGCGTCGGTGGAGATCCCACCACAACGGCTCTGGCACGGGGCGACGAGTGTGGATGTGGACCTGACCGATCTCTTCAACGATCCAGACGGCGACACGCTGATCTTCGCGGCCGCCAGCTCGGACACCGCCGTTGTGCCCGTGGTACTGCATCCCGGCGCGGTAGCGAGCCTCGCGGGGCCGGTTCGGGGTAAGGCGACCGTCACGGTCACGGCTCGCGATCCGGACGGGCTGGCGGCGCGCTCCCGCTTTCCTGTCACGGTGGTCGAGAACCCGGATCGGGCAGCCTTGGTGGCGCTGTACGAGGCGATGGGTGGCCCGAAGTGGGAGCGGAGCGACAACTGGCTGACGGACGCGCCCATCGGGTACTGGTCTTGGGTGGGGGTCAACGACGAGGGCCGCGTTTCCTGCTTCGGAAACGGTGCCCGACCAAGTGTCAGCGAAACATGCCAACACCTCGAAGTCGACGTGTTGCCGAACTACGCTACCCTTGCGTGGCCCGGCCAGTTCGGTTCGGCTGGGGGCACCTTCCCTCCCGAGTTCGGGAGCTTGGAGGGCCTAGAAACGCTGACCATGAGAGTCGGTTTGCCCCCGGAGTTGTGGGAGAACTTCGCCAACCTCCAAACTCTAGGCCTCTACGGCCTCTACGGCGGGTCAAAGCTCCCCTCGGAGATGGGGAGCCTGCGCAGTCTCCGCCACCTGTATGTGAGCAGCCACAGCGGGGTTGCGATCCCCGAGTTGGGAAACCTCGCCAATCTGGAATACCTGCACTTGAGCAGCCGCGTGGCCGGACCGATTCCGATGGAGTTGGGGAAGCTCACTGATCTTCGTTGGTTGGTCCTCTCTGGCGGCAACCAGGGCCCGGTACAAGCCACGATTCCCCCGGAGCTGGGCAACATCGCCAAGTTGGAGGAACTGGTCATCGCGGGCCACAGCGTGACCGGTCCGATTCCGGCGGAGTTTGGGAACCTCTCGGCACTGCGTCGATTGCTCCTCGCGGGATTGCATCTGTCCGGGCCCGTCCCACCGGAGTTGCAGAGTCTCACAGCCTTGGAGGACCTGTGGATCGGAAGCGACTGTCGCTGGAGCATTTTCGACCCTGAATACCTCAAACAGGACCCTGACGATGTTTGCGTGGTCTACGAAGCCGATCTGTGCGCCCAATCGGAATCCCTACAGAACTGGCTACGCGGGTTCCGCGAGCGCGGGTTCCCCAATCGACACCAAACGCCTCGAAGACATGGACCTCCGAGTCAGAAGGATAGGAGAACTTCGTTAGTCCCGGGTCTCTGCGGAGTTGGTGTGGCGCACCTTACCCAAGCCGTGCAGTCCCGTGAGCAATCAGTCCCCTTGGTTTCGGGCGAGCCGGCCGCTCTTCGGCTCTTCGGAATGTCTCCGCCAGTCTCGGCGCGCTTCTACCTGAATGGCGACGAGGTTCACGCAGTGGGAATCCCGGAAGTTGCATTCGACGTTGGTCTTGGGATGATCGACGGGAACGGATTCCCCGTTGCCGAGCCGCTGATCCCTGCCTCCATCGTCCGCCCAGGCTTGGAGTTCGTGGTCGAGAGTTCGCGGGGCCGTTTTCCGGCCGAGGGCCGCCAAACGGTCGATGTGCGTGAAATCCCTACGCTGAACCTCACCGTTGTCCCGGTTCTCGCGTACGGCACTGGTTGGGTGAGAGGCAGCACCTACGAATCGACCATGATCGCGCTTGCCGATAGCATGGCCGACGACCCCGAGGGCGACTGGAGACTCCGGGGCGTGACCGACCTGTTGCCGGTGGCGGCCATCCGAGTGACGAGGCACGCCCCCATCGTGTTGGACTACGACCACTTGGACGTGCGCATTGATCCCAATCCGACTCTCACCGCTGTGGCTGCGGCCCGGTTGCTGGAGGGTGGAACGGGATACTGGATGGGACTGGACGATGTGCTTCCCTACGGATCGGCCTATGCAGGGGGCTATGTGAGCGAGTCGTATCCCGACCCCGTTGCGATCGCACATGAACTCGGTCACAACTTCAACCTTGGTCACTCCGGCCCCGAATCCGACCCGTGGTTTGATTCCGATTATCCGCATCCGCAAGAGGGACTCGGGAGTGGCGGCACGCTCGGCGCATGGGGGTACGCTCTCCAGCACCATCCGAGAATACCCGGGCTGCGCTGGACACCCGTTCACCGTTTTCAGCACATCGATCCCCTCGTCGTAGATCTCATGGGGCAATCCGGTGGATACTGGATCAGCGACTACCACTTCACAAAAGCCCTGGAGTACCGGTTGCGCACCGCAAACCATGCGGCGTTCGCAATGGCCGCCCGCTCTCCAGTCCAGAGCCTTCTCGTCTGGGGGGGCACTGACTCGATCGGAACACCGTACCTCAAGCCTGTATTCGTCGTGGATGCCCCGCCCGGACCGCCCGAGGCGCGCGGCCCGTGGACGATCGAAGGCCGAGACAGTGGCGGGCGGGTGTTGTTCTCGCTGCCGTTTACCATGCCGGAGATCGCGGACGCGGGCGCGGGCGCCGGCGGCTTCGCCTACGCGCTTCCGGTCCGGCCGGGCTGGGAGGATCTGGCAAGCGTCACGCTGTCTGGACCTGGCGGCAGGGCGACACTGGACGGATCAACCGACCGGCCCCTGTCGATCTACCGCGACGGGGAAGGCAAGGTGCGGGCCATTCTGCAGGGCGATCCGATGCAGGCGGACGGCGCTCCTTCTTCCGGCCCCTTGGCCAGTGTCGCGCTTGACGTGGTGACGAGCCGCGGGATACCGTCGGCGGCCGCGTGGCGGCGGTGACCCTTCGGAAGGTGGCGGGGTGCTGATCCACGTGTTGTTGGCGCCAAACCCCGCCTTCAGTTGAACCAGGGACAATGCCCGGACGCGTCGCTCGCCTGCGCCAACCGGACGGTGACGAAGCGGCCCCAAAAGATCTCAGACCCCAACTCGGGCCGGCAGAAACCCCACTCGTCGAAGATGGGATCCCAGACCGAGTAGGTGACGAACCAGTCTCCGGGGGGAACCCGGAGCCGGAACCGGCCTCCGGTGCCGGTGTAGCCCGCCGCCTTGCAGGCACTCAGAGTGAAGCCGTCATCGTCGTACGGACAGTACGACACCCGGACCCCCTCATCCGGCCCCTCGGACGAATGGCTGGTCACCGTGCCGGTGATGAACCCGTGACGGGTAGGGAGAAGCCGCACCGAGTCCACCATGGCCCCACCGCACGTCAGTTCGGACGACCACCAGCCCAGTGAATCCACCGGCCCGGCCATCCGGCATGCCGCCCCATCGTGTTCCCGGGTGAGTTCCGCGAGCATGTGAACCGGATCCCCCAGAGAATCCCGCGTCATGAACCCGCCCACCAGACCGTGATACGGATCGTAGTGCCAGCGCGCCGAATCGTTCATCACGGTCAGGATGCCGTCCGCACGCCCGGATTCGCCGACCTCGGTGAACACAGCGTAAATCACCGAGTCGGCGGTGTCGGCAGCCATCCCGTCCAGGATGTCTCGAGCTTCGGTGATGTAGGAGCCCGACCAGGCGTACTCGTTGGCCAGAGGTTTCGGTTCCACCTCGGTCAGGCAGCCCGCCAGCAGCAAGGGCAGCGTCGGAAGCGTCAATCTCTTCATTCGTTGTCCCTCACCCACTGTTCTCTCGATTCGGTCTGGTTGAACCGTTGAAAATGGATCATCGGGCTCAAAGGTAGCGACCGCGCGAGCTGGGCGCAAACGGACGTTCCTTGGGACAGGTGTGGACCCCTTAGGACGGTGGCAGCCAACCCCGAGAAGCGTCAGCCACCCGGGCCCGGAACACCGGCCTTGATCCGTACGTCGTGATCGCAAAACGTGCCCGACCGCACTGCGCCCGGCGGCTCGTTGCCCGACGGGTCGGGTTCCCCGGCCAGCACCAGGTCGAAGCCGCAGGATCCGGACCTGTCACCGAGTCGCCACCCAACGTTGCCGGTCACTGTGCCATCGATGCTGAAATGCTCGAAGAAGCCGACGATCACGACGACCGTTCGCTCACGGACGCCGGGATCTCCGTCGACCGTGAACTCATGCCCCGCTTGCGAGAACCGGCAGCCCGCGGGTGCGGCCGTGAAGTCCGTCTCCAGGCGGACCGCATCTCCGGCGGCCGATTCCGAGGCACCTCCCGACACCCGGACCTGACCGGCGAAGGGACAGGCCACCACGAGGCTGTCTTCGGAGGCATGCAGAATCGTCGGGGTGGAGTCCTGCTGGATCGCCCTCGTACCTTCGAACAGGGCGACGGCCTCGTCCATCGTGAGCGGCTCGTTGCCGGGCTCCGTGGTCCCCGTCCCCGCGGCCGAATGCGGCGAGCAGGAGCCCGCCGAACACCATTGTCTCTACTATCCTCCGCCGCGTCCCGCCGTGTGCTTTGGTCTTCATGGAAATCGCTCCGTGCGTGGCTGGTGTCTGACAAATGCAGGGGCAACGCGCCCCTATGGAACAACGTAGCGGAGGAAACGCCCCCCCGCGGAAACTCAGCATCCTACCCGCGCGGGGTCGGGTTGGTTCCACGTTCTGGAGGCCCTGCGAGCGCGCGCACGGAACGCTTCCGGCATTCCCGCCGGCGCGCGGCGGTCGCGCGCGCGCCGGCGGGTTCCGTAGATTGAGCGGATCTCTGTACGCACCCGAAAGGTGAGGACAGCCATGACACGGAACCGCGCTTCGTATTCTCTAGCCCTGACCTGCACGCTGATGCTCTGTACGGCCACGCCCGGCCTGGCGCAGAACGAGCAGCGCTTCTTATGCCGGCGGGGGACCCGGGGGGGTACTCTCGTCCGCAGTGATCATGGTGGGCGCCGCCAACGACCGCCCCAGCATTTGTGACGAGTTCATCAATTCGCTGTATGCGTCGGTGCCCGGCTGCACGGACCCGGTTCGTGGCTCGGGGGATAACGGAACGTGCCGTTCGACGGAGCGCGCGGAGTGGCGGCCGGCGCGGTCGTGGGATACCGGCTGCACCGCATGGTTCGGGCGGAGGTCGAGTACCTAATGAGAACCTCGGACTACTCGCAGAGTTCCGGCGTGCGCTCCAGCGAGGGGGTCAACGCGGACAAACTGAGCGACGAGCTGTTCCTGGCGCAGGAGTGGTTGGGACTCGTCACCTCGCGGACGCTGATGGGCAACATCCTCCTGGATCTTCCGGGCATCGCCGGGCGTGCCACGCCATTCGTGGGACTGGGCGCGGGCGTCGGCCGGACGAAGGCGGACTACGCGAGCGTGTGGTCCAGAAACACGGATCCCGCGGCCATCGTCACGGGCCGCAACCAGCCCAATGCCGAGGAGATCGCGCGCAATCTGGCCGGCACCTCCAGTTCAGGGCGGAACACCATGAGGGACGTGCAGGCCGCCTACCAACTCCTCGCCGGATTCGACTACCCGTTGGCCGATGCCGTGTCGGTGGACCTCCGCATCCGCTGGACGGTGTTCGACGAATTTTCCGGAACCTTCGTCTGGGATCCGTTGCGAAGCCATGTGCCGAATGTGCGCCGCGACGGCAGCGAACCCGTGTACGCGATCATGTCGACCGACGACTTTTCCTATGTGGGGCTGGGGCTGGGCCTGAAGTATCACTTCTAGCTGCCGCGCTCGTTCCATCCGGCGAACAAGCGGGCACGCTGTAGGGTCTCGCGCACGGCCGAGACTGCGGGACCGGCGCCGCGAGCGGCCGAAGGAGTCATGGACGCGACTTACGACTGGTGGGACCTGCCCGGCTTCGGCGCGGGCCTTTGCTTCGTCCTGCGATCCTCACTCGGGATGCCGACCACCAACCAGGGACGGCCGCTCGAGCAATCGGGCCACACGTCCGAGCAGCAGCGTAGGGAGCAGCCGAACCGTTAAGATGGCTCGGAGCCTTCCGTGTCTTCGGCGGACCGCGATGTATGGGGAGCGCGGGTGCCACGAAACGGCTGGGCGGCCAGCAGGACCTCCCACCTCGCCTGACAGCGCTGACTGGCCTCGGGTGGGGTGCGAGATTGCGTACCGTGGCTTCCGCGCGGCTCGGTTTCCGCCCTCCGCTCCCCTCATGCGCTGCGTTCCGCTCTTCCCATTTCGTTACGGATATGCCCCAAGTGCAACGGTATGACTTGCGTGACGGCCGGACTATCTCCATGTTCCCCGGCGTCAAGACTCTTCGGCTGCGGAGGCCACTTCCGGCGATTCGCCGGGCCGCCCGCCGAATACAAGAGCCGGTGTCATGGGCCGGGCGGCATGCTACCGCCCGCGCTCACCGGCGAACAAGCGGGACGCTGTAGGGTTTTCCTCCACAGTCGAGTGTCTTGACAACCGGCCCGGCCCTTGCCGTGCGGGCCGAACAAGACAGAGGGTAAGGCCCCCGGACTGGTCCAGAAGCCGGTTTGCGGTGTATAGTGTCCGGAAGGCCCCCCCACACGATTCCCGCTACTGGAAAGGCGGAACCCCATGAAGAACTGGACCGACACCCTGACCCTGGCCGCCGTGGCCGCAACGCTCACCCTGACCGCTTGCCTGGACGAACCGGCGAGCATCGCCCCGGACGTGGCCGGTGATTCCATCGAGGTCAACGGCGAGAAACTCAGCCTGGCCGAATACGAGCTGCATTACGTGTGGCCCGCTCGAATTGCCGCGATGTCTGCCGCAGTGGACGAGATCGAGCGAACGTTCAGCGTCGAGGACCTGCAATCGGAGTTGTACGCGGAGCGCTGGCCGGAAATCTGGGGGCCGGATGGGTGGTCTCGGAACATATCCCACGGTGACGTCAGAAGTCAGCTTCGAAGCAGTATCGACTTCAGAATGAGCGAGCGCTACGGCAGAGATTGGGAAATCGACGAGGCGACAGTTGCGGTCGCACGCGCGGAATTGGAGACCGATTTGGATCGCTACCTCTTCGAGGGCTTCGTGAGATCGGAGCGCCACTTCCACGAAGTGCGCCAGCGGGCCGTTGAGCGGCGGGAGCAACTGCGCGAGGAAGGGGTGATTCGATGAAGACGTTCACGGCAGTGCTGGGGCTGGCGGCGGCCTTCATGTTCGCACCCCCGGCAGTTGCTCAGCAAGACAGCACCTTGTGGGAGGTCGAAGAACCCGGAAAATGGATCAGGTTGATCGACAGGCACACCCCACCAATAACTGTCAAGCCGGACCCTGCCGCCAACGGCCACTTCTGCTATCCGCTAATTTCGGGCGCGTCCAAGCAAGTCTCCGCAGTTGCCGATAAGGGTCAACTATATTGGGCGAGACCTCCCCGCGTAAAGCCCGAGTGGCTGGGGGCTACCATACACGGCATCGGCTACAAGCAAATCCTGATCAACTGGAACCACCCCGGCAACGCTAGCGACTATTGGAAAGCCATGACGATGGCGCACGAGGGGCTGCACGCGTACTTCGGCCCCGAGCCGTTCACGTACCTGGGGGATCAGTACACGAGCAAGAATGTCTATGTCAACGGTGACTCGATAAGCGAAGGCGAGGCGCTGATCCGGGAGATCATCGAAGACTGCTTCGAGCCGGAGGAGGAAGAGGAGGAGAAGCCGGAGTGCGACGCGGGCG
>VXLT01000066.1 GCA_009841475.1 Gemmatimonadota bacterium | reverse complement strand
TAAGATCGTCGGCAGCGTCAGATGTGAATACGCGACAGGCACGTGGGTGCGCGCCATTCCGGGAACGTATACGGTGCGGCTCACGCTGGATGGCGCGACGAGCGAGGGGCAGGTCGTGGTGCGCATGGATCCGCGGGTTGACGCTTCCCGGGCGGACATGGACGAGTGGTACCGCGCGGCGGCCATGATCGAGCGGGCGGAGTGCACGGTGCGGGAGGCGCTGGCCGTGCTGCAGCCGCTGGACGGTCTGCTGCAAGTGGTGGAGCGGACTTCGGAGGACACCGCGATTCGAGCCGAATCCTCCGAACTCCGCGCGGCGTTGCGGCCGATCCTGCTCGGCTTCGCAGGCGATGTCCGGGACCCCGGCCATGTGAACCTCGCGGGGCGCCTCAACTGGTTCACGATCCAGGTCGGCAACTACAGTGGGCGACCGACCGCGGCCCAGTGGGAGTGGATCGAGCGGTACACACGCCAAGTCGCAGAGTACTCCGCCATGCTGCCACCCATTGTGGAGGCGGCCGGTGAGCTGGAGCGGAAGCTGCGAGACGGGGGCGCCTGATGGGCACGGATGAGGCGGGCGGGCCGCGGGGTTCCGCAGAGCTCGCGTCCACGCGACGGCGGGAGGCAATCGACCGGCGTCTGTTTCTGACAACGGCGGCCGGCGCCAGCCTCCTTCCCTTCCCCGCGGCGCTTCAGCGACTGGCGGCCGACCCGAGCGGCCGCGCCGGACTGTTCGATGGACTCGACGCCTCCCCACTGTCCCCCGTCGCCGCCGACTACCCGTTGCGCCCGGTCCGGTCCGCCCAGGTGACGATCACGGACGAGTTCTGGCGGCCGCGGATGGATGCGAACCGGGCGGTCTCCCTTCCCTACTGCTTCGATCGGTTCGGGGACGGGGGATTCAGTCTCTCCAAGCTCATAGAGGCGGCGGCCTACATGATCGAGGAACGGCCCGACCCGGAGCTGGAGTCGTACGCCGACGGGCGCATCGACAGGATGCTGGCCGAGCTGGAGCGGAGCATCGAGGCGCCGGAGCAGTCCGTCCACGTCTCGGGCCACGTGCTGGAGGCGGCGACGGCCTACGCTGCCGCGACGGGCAAGTCCAGACTCCTGGACACGGTGGTGCGGCTCGCCGACCAGATGGACTCGGTCTACGGCCCCGGGAAGGAGACGTACATCTCCGGACACCAGGGGCTGAAGATCGGACTGGTCGCTCTCTACCGTGCCACCGGCGACGAGCGCTACTGGAAGCTGGCCAAGTTCTTCGCCGACGAGCGGGGCCGGGACGACTACGAGCGCACCGGCGAGTACGCGATCGACCGCACCTATTCCCAGGACCACGTGCCCGTCGTGGAGCAGTCCGAGGCGGTCGGGCACACGGTGCGGGCCACCTTCCTGTACATCGCGATGACCGACATCGCGGCGCTCTCCGGGGACGCCGCCTACATCGACGCAGTCCATCGCATCTGGGAGGATCAGACCCACTTGAAGACGTACCTCACCGGCGGGATCGGGTCGACGCGCTTCCACGAGAAGTACGGCGAGCCTCACGAGCTGCCCAACCTCAGCGCCTGGAACGAAACCTGCGCCGCGTACGGCAGCGCCGTCTGGTGCCACCGGCTGGCGCTCCTGGACCGCGACGCGCGCTATGTGGACGTGATGGAGCGCGTGCTGTACAACGCTCTGCTGGTCGGCGTGTCGCTCCGGGGGGACCGCTTCTTCTACCAGAACCCGCTCAAGTCCTTCGGCGACTACGAGCGCTTCGACTGGATCAACGTTCCCTGCTGTCCGCCGAACGTGATCCGCATGCTCGCATCGATCGGCAGCTACGTGTATGCGACCGATCCGTCGTCGGGGGGCCTGTTTGTGAATCTTTTCGCAAACTCCGACGCCCGCATCGACATCGCCGGGGTGCCGGTGCGGGTGCGGCAGGAAACGCGCTACCCGTGGGAGGGGCGCGTCCGCATCCTGATCGATCCGGAGCGCGAGACCACCTTTCCGCTGCACGTGCGGATCCCCGGTTGGGCGCGCGGAGAGGTCATGCCGGGCGAGCTGTACCGATTCGCGGATCCGGACCCGGAGCTGCCGACGCTACGGGTGGGGGGGAGTGAGCTGCCGATCGAGAGTGTCCCCGCACGACCGGTGGGCCGCGGTGAGGAAGAACGCGGAGGTTCGGAACGTGCCGGAGAGGAACGCGGCGAGGCGTCGGCGGACGGATACGCGCTGGAAGGCGGTTACGCGCGACTCGACCGCACCTGGCGGCCGGGCGACGCCGTCGAACTCGACCTGCCTATGCCGGTGCGGCGGGTGTTCGCCCACGAGTCGATAGAGGACGACCGTGGCCGCGTCGCCCTGCAGCGCGGGCCCCTCGTCTACTGTGCGGAGTGGCCGGACAACGGGGGGCGGGCCCTGAACATCGTCGTCCCGGACGACGCGACCTTCCACTCCGGGTTCCGGCCGGACCTGCTGGACGGGATCCAGGTAGTGCTGGGCGATGTGGAGGCGATCCGGGAGGACAGCCGTGGCGAGGACGCGCCGACTGCCCCCCACCAACTCACAGCCATCCCCTACTACGCGTGGGCCAACCGTGGGATGGGCGAGATGGCCGTGTGGATGGCGCGGGAGCCTGCCGCCGCCTGGCTCCCGCCGGTTCTCCCGGCGCCGGTCACCGCGGTGCGCACCTCAGGCGGCGTCGAGAAGGGCTGGACCGGATACAACGACCAGAACGACGACCTTGCGGCGATCCACGACGGCCGCGAGCCGATCAACTCGGCCGACCAGTCGCACCGCTTCTTCCGCATGCGGCCCCCGGTGGGCGAGCGCGCCTGGCTGGAATACGAGTTCGAGGCGCCGGTGCGGGTGTCCTCCTCGCGCGTCTACTTCTTCGACGACAAGCGCTTCTGCAACTTCCCCGAGTCGTGGCGGGTGCTCTGGCGGGACGGCGGCGAGTGGCGGCCGGTGGCGGCCGACGGCGCCTTCACGGTCGCGGAGGACGAGTGGAGCACCATCGAATTCGAGCCGGTCGTGACCCGTGGAATGCGGCTGGAGGTCGAGCCCCGCACGGTGAGGTACGAGGCCGGGCAGATCGGCCCGCCGGCGGCGATGTTCATCGACGAGGACATCGAGTGGCGGGAGTTCGGGATCATCGAATGGCAGGTGGGCTGAGGCGCAGCCAACCCGTCGGTGCCGAACACGAGGGTCAGCGTCGAATGTCATGTCGGCTTTCCATTTTGTAAAGCCTGCTTGTCATTCCCATTCGGCCATGTATTCGCCCCGGCGTCCGTGCAAGTATTCGCGTAGGGGGCGGCGCGCTTCGGTCCCGCAGGGGACGGCCCGTGCTACTGCCCCGTCCCGCGAGTACACCTCAAAACGCCGGAGGCACCTTGTCCCGAAGACACGACCAGTCCTACAAGCTGCTGTTCTCCCTTCCGCTGGCCATCGAGCACCTCGTCAGCGGCTACATCGATGGCGATCTCGCCCGCGAACTCGACTTCGACCGCGTCGAGTACCTTGCCACCGAGCGCACCGGCCCCGGTCTGACTCGTTCGCTGGCCGACCTCGTTTGCCGGATCCACTTCCGCGGAAGTTCCCGCTACCTGCTGTTCGCGGCGGAGTTTCAGTCAGCCGTCGACCGCCACATGGCCCTGCGGGCGCTCGCCTACGTCGCCGACGCCTACCGCGGGCTCGCGGGTTCGAAGCGGCAAGGCCGAAAACTGGGTCCGGGCGGCCTGCTACCACCGGTGCTCACCGTGACCATCTATAACGGGCGCCGGCCCTGGACCGCCCCGAAGGATGTCTTCGACCTCATCGAGCCCGCGCAGGGCTGGCTCGCCGGCAGGCAGCCGAGGATGCATCACCAGGTGCTTGACCTGCGGGAGCTGGCACGCCAACGTCCACTGGAGGCGAACGTGGTGTCGTGGGTTGCGAGCCTGGAGTTGGACCCGTCACCGGGGAACGTCGCGAATGTGGTGCGCGAGGTGCTGGAGGCGTACCCCGCGCCGGAGCGCGCGCGGCTCCGCCAGGCGTTCCGGGAATGGGTGTTGGGAGCGGCGGAATCGTGGGGACTTGATGGAGACACATTGGAGCGGGTGAAATCGTTGAAGGAGGCGGAGATGATCTATGCAGGGATCGAAGAGCTTAAGGAACAGTACCGCGAGGAGGCCGCAAGGGCCCGGACGGAAGGCCGGGCGGAGGGTGGCAGCTCTCTTGTCCGCCGAATGGCGGCGCTGAAGTTCGGCGGCGGCACCGCTGACGAGTTGTCCAGGCTCGTGGGAGGGATCTCAGATCCGGAGCGCATCGCCCGGATCGGCGACCTGGTCATCGAATGCGACACGGGGGCGCAGCTTCTGGAGCGCGCCCGCGGGGAGTGCCGGGTGTAGCCGGACCGCTCTCGGGCGGCTGCCCGGAGTTGCTGACGCTGGATCTCGCGGCCGACTACAGGGTTTCCTACTTTGGGGCGGTCACCCACTCCCCCGACCGGCTGGCGGATGGCAATGTTCGAACTTCGCCGAACAACAACCTCAAGACGCTGGCTATCGTGGGAAGCTTGCCGATTGAGCAACGATGCCGCCCCGTAGCACCATGAACCGCCGGGAGTTCGTACGCCGCGTCTCGGCCGGCTCGGCGGCGCTTGCGGGCCCCGCCGTGCTAAGCGGCCTGGCCGGTTGCGCTGGGCCGTCCCGCGCCGGCGCCCCCCGTCCCAACGTCGTCCTGATCTTCGCCGACGACCTCGGCTTTTCCGACATCGGTTGCTACGGCGGAGAGCTTCTCACGCCCAACCTGGACGCCCTGGGGATGGGCGGACTGCGCTTCACCAACTTCATCAACGCGGCCCGCTGCTGCCCGTCCAGGGCGTGCATTCTGACCGGTCTCTATCCCCACCAGGCCGGGGTGGGCGGAATGATGAACGACCGGGGCGTGCCGGGCTACCGGGGCGATCTGGGCCGCGACTGCGTCACGCTCGGCGAGGTCCTTCGGGACGCAGGCTACGGCACGTACGCGACGGGCAAGTGGCACGTCACCCGCTTCATCGAGGCGGATGGGCCGAAGCACAACTGGCCTCTTCAACGCGGCTTCGACCGCTACTTCGGCACGATCACCGGCGCGGGCAGCTACTTCGAACCCCAGACCCTGACGCTGGACAACGATCCCGTCGACGATCCGGGCGAGGGCTTCTACTACACCGACGCCATCGGTGACTATTCCGTGCAGTTCATCGAGGATCACCTGGACCGCACGCCCACCGCACCGTTCTTCCTCTACCAGTCGTTCACGGCGCCTCACTGGCCGCTCCACGCGACGGAGGAGGACATCGCCCTCGCGCAGGGGCGCTTCGACGCCGGCTGGGACCGTCTCCGGCTGGAGCGCCACGAGCTGATGCTGGCGGCGGGGATCGTCGACCCGCGCTGGACGCTCCCCGAGCGGGAGGCCGAAGCGCCGCCCTGGGACGAGGCGCGGAACCGGGACTGGCACCTCCGGCGGATGGAGGTCTACGCGGCCCAGGTCGAGTCGATGGACCGCGCGGTCGGACGCCTGGTCGAGACGCTGCGGCGGCGCGGCGTGTTGGACGACACGCTGATCCTCTTCCTCTCCGACAACGGCGGGTGCGCCGAGGAGATCAACACGCAGGGGTGGTACGACTACATCCTACGCGGCGGCGAGCGCGTGAGCCGTGAATCCACCTTGGACGGACGGCCGATCCAAGTCGGAAACGACCCTTCCGTGATGCCCGGCCCCGACGACACCTACCAGAGCTACGGCCTGCCCTGGGCCAACCTCTCGAACACGCCCTTCCGCCTCTACAAGGCTCTGACCCACACCGGCGGGGTCGCCACGCCGCTCATCGCGCATTGGCCCGCGGGCATCTCCGCCGCCGGGGACCTGCGCGACCAGCCCGGCCACCTCATCGACATCATGCCGACGCTCGTGGAGCTCGCCGGGGCCGCGTATCCCACCGAGTACGCCGGCGAGTCGATCCAGCCGATGGAAGGCGTGAGCCTCGTGCCGGCCTTCGCCAACGACCGCCCCCTGGACCGGGACGCGATCTACGTCGAGCACGAGGGCAGCCGCGCGGTGATGGATGGCACCTGGAAGGCGGTGGCGCGGGGCAGCACCGGCCCGTGGGAGCTCTACGACACGCAGCTCGACCGGACGGAGACCCAGGATCTGGCCGCGCGCCAGCCCGGCGAGCTGGCCCGGCTGGCGGCGATGTGGGAGGATTGGGCGAATCGGGCGAGAGTGTTTCCGCGGCCGGGGTAGGGCATCCGACGACTTGACTACCCCTGCCGCACTACCCGGGCCGGTTGATCCTCCCCTCCATTCGGCTCCTCACCACCTCCCACCCCTGCAGCCACAGGTTGTCGACGGCGTAGTCCATCGGGGTCCTGCCGTGCCGGTCAACGGCCTCCGGATCGGCGCCGAGTTCCAGGAGCATCGGAAAGGCCACCGGGTTGCGCAGGGCCGCGATGTGAAGCGGGGTCCGGCCGGAACCGCCCCGCTCGTTCACGTCCGCTCCGGCCTGCACGAGAAGTTCCAGCACCCTGGTGTCCGGGTTGGCGGACGCAGCCCAATAGAGCGGCGTTGCGTGGGGCTCGGATTCGCTGTCCAGGTCGGCCCGCGCGTGTACATCGGCCCCCGCCGCGATCAGAGCTGCGACGACCTCGGGGTTGCTGTTCGACACCACCGCCTCGTGCAGGGGAGTCCGGCCTCCCGCGTACCTGGAGACACCGTGTGCGCCTCCCCAGGCGTTCAGGACGATGGATTCATGGGGGGAGGAGATCACCCACCGGCTCGGTGCGGTCTCGTTGCCGCCCCGGACATTCACCTGCGCACCGGCATCCAGCAGCGCGGCCAGAACCGCGGGATTCGGGTTGCTGCGAGCCGCCTCGTGCACCGCGGTCCTACCCCCGGCGAGCCTGGCCCCAGGGTCGGCTCCGCGTCTCAACAGTTCGGCCACGACCGCGGGCCACGGGCTCTCGGCGGCCGCCAAGTGGAGCGACGTCCGGCCGTACATTGTCGCTGCACTTACATCCGCGCCCGCCTCGATGCAGCCGGCTACGATCTGGACCGTCGCGCGACGGAAGAACGCGGGCGAAAACCACTCCTCGCAACCCGCGGCCGGGACGATCTCACTCGCATAGGCCCGCGTGGAGACCGCCCCCAGTTCCAGCAGGCGGGCGACCACCGCCGGTTTGTCCTCGGCAATGGCCAGGTCGAGCGGCGTCCTCCCGCTCCCATCCAGTGCATTGAGATCTGCGCCGGCGGCATGGAAGAGGGTGATGGCGGCGGGGGCGAAGGAATGGTTCCACCGGAGCAGCCGCATCAGCGTGTGGAGCGGCGCGTCGCCGTTCCCGTCGCGTGCATTCACGTCCGCGCCCACCTCCAGGCACCCCTCCAGGGTCTTCAACGGTGCGATGGCAAACACATTGGAGTGTGCCCAGTCGCAAACGCGGGCGAGAACCGGCTCCCCAGCCGCTGTGGCGGGTTCCGCCCCGAGTTCGATCAGCCTAGCGGCCAGACGCCAGCGCCCATTCCGGGTGGCCAGCTCCACCGGAGTGAGGCCCAGGGCGCCCCGCGCTTCAAGGTCCGCACCTGCGCCGGCCAGATCGCCGATCATGGCTGCGTCACGCTGCGCCGATGCCTCGGGGCGCGCGTGGACGCTGACGTTCGGTCGCCGCCGCCATTCACTGACGTACAGCGATCTCTCCCGGCCCCTGACGTCGGGCGGTTCCTCTCGCAGGATCACGACGTGCAGCGGCGCGTCTCCGTCTGGGGTGGGTGCGTTGGCATCTGCACCGGCCTGAAGGAGCGCATTTGCGTGGGCGGGGCTTCCGGTTTCCACAGCCATGTGCAGCGGTGTCACGCCCGCGTCGTTGAGCGCGTCGACCTCGGCTCCGGCACGCAGCAGGGCAAGCGCGAATTCGATGTCGTGGGCCCTCCACGAAACGGCTGCGTGAAGAGCCGTGTTGCCGTTGTCGTCGCGCAGGGTCACGTCCGCCCCACCCTCCAGCAGTGCCAGGACCAGGTCGTGCCTCCCCGGATACCCCGTCCTGGCCGCGACGTGGAGGAGGTACCGACCTGGCGCATTGGGGTCCGCTCCCAGCCCGAGCAGTCTTCGGACCACACCGGGGTCGAGTGTCCACCTGACCGCCCGGTACAATGGGGTTTCGCCGTTTTCGGCGCTCGCCGTGACGACCGCACCGGCGTCCAGCAGTGCGGCAACGGTACGGGCGTCCAGGAAGCCGGGAGTGTCGACTGCGCGGAGCAAGGCGGTTTCACCACGCGCGTCTCGGGCCTCCAGATCCGCTCCGGCGGCAAGGAGAACTGTCACGTTGTCCGGCGAACGGCTCGAGACGGCCAAATGCAGCGGCGTCGCTTCCCCGTGGTCCCGGGCTTCCAGATCCGCCCCCGCCTCCAGCAAGAGCGTCACGACGGACGGATCGCCACCGGCCGCCGCCAAATGCAGCGGCGTCCGGCCCCCGCCGGTGCGTGAATCGACCTCGCGTCCGGCCTCCAGGCACGCGGTGACGGCCTCGACGGTGGCCGCCGCCATGAATTCGGCGGAGTTCCACGCCGGGCAATCGGTGGCATCGGCAGTCTCAACGGGATAGGCGATCTCGCCGCGGTGGCTCCGGGCATCGGGGTCGGCGCCCAGTTCCAGCAGCGTGCGTACTACGATCGTGTCGCGGCGTCCGGCCAAGTCCACCGTGGACCAGGCCACATGCAGAGGCGTCTTGCCCGCCGCGTCCGCCAATTCCAGATCCGCCCCGGCCTTGACCAATGCAGTGATGTAATTGGGGAACCCGAACTCCGCCGCCTGGTGCAGGGCGGTTCGTCCGCGCAGATCCTGCGCATCCACATCTGCGCCCGCCCCGACCAGCGCCGACACCCTCGAGCCATCATGGTGGAGCCAGCCGCTCGGGAACGGATGGAGCGGAGTTCGACCGCGGTCATCGGCAGCGTGTACGTCCGCACCGGCGGCAATCAGCGCATTGATGGTTTCGGGACTCCGGGCCCTGTGCAACGGGGTCGCGCCGGCCCCGTCCCTTGCACCGACATCCGCCCCGGCCTCCAGCAGTGCGGTCACCTTGTCCAAACCCCCGGACAACTCGGCCGCGGGGTGCAGGGGCGTGCCCTCGTGGCTTCGCGCATTCGGGTCGGCTCCCGCCTCCAGCAGCATCATGACGATATTCCGATCCGAACGCGGCGCCGCTCGGTGGAGAGGGGTCTGGTTCCTGTCATTGGCCGCGTCCGCGTCCGCGCCCGCGTCCAGGAGCCAGGCCACCACTGTGGAATCCTCATCGGCGACGGCGTGGTGCAAGCGTGTATTGCCTCGTTCGTCGCGTGCGTTCAGGTCGGCGCCGGAGGCGACACACGCGGCAACCGCCTCGACGTTGCCGCCCCGTGCGAACTCCGGGGCCGTCCAGTTCCGGCAGTTGTCCGGATCGGCCACCTGGCCCTGGTCGTTGCGCGCCAGCGGATCGGCCCCCAGCTCCAGCAGCCTTCGCGACACGGCAAGGTTGTCGTTGGACCAGGACCGGTGGAGCGGGGTGTTGCCCCGTGCGTCGCGTGCGTCCAACTCGGCACCGGCGGCTCCCAGCGCGGTGATGACAGCGGGGTCACCGTTGCCCCAGGCCGCCTCGTGCAGGGGCGTATTTCCGAACCGGTCCTGCGCGGTCACTTCGGCACCGGCACCGACGAGGGCAGCAATGCCGCTGGAGTCGCCTTCCGTTGCAGCCTTGTGCAAGGAGGTCGCGCCCGAGTGGCTATCGCGCACATTCACGTCCGCACCCAGTGCGACCAGATGCCCGATGACGCCGACATCGATTCCCCGCCGACCGGCGCGGTGCATGAGCGCTCGTCCGTGGCTATCGCGCACATTCACATCCGCGCCCGCCGCGACGAGTTGATCGACAACAGCGCCTCCGAAGCCAAGGCAGGCAAAATGCAGTGGCGTCCGGCCCTCGTTGTCCCGGGCGTTCACGTCTGCGCCCGCTTCAACGAGGAAGGCCACCCTTCCCATGGTCTGGGTCATCGCATCCGGGCGTGGTGGGGACGAGTTGCGGCAGCGAACCGCGTTATGCAACGCAGTGCGGCCCGCGTCGTCGCGCGCACCAACGTCCGCCCCGGCCTCCAGCAGGATGAGGATCACCAACGAATCCCGGGTCCAGCTTGCCGCCACGTGCAGCGGAGTCTCCCCGCGGTCCGACCGGGCGTTCACATCCGCGCCGGCTTCGAGGCAGCGCCGGACCTCGTCGGCCGCCGTCCGCTGATGCATGAAGGTAATAGCGCCCCAGGTCTCGCAGTCGACCTGGGCGGACAAGGCGGGCGCGCCAGCCAGGAGGGGCACGCCCAGCAGGAGCACGGTGACCGGGAGAATCTGTCGCATCTGCCCTGCCTTTCCGACTCCGCGCCCGCCCCCGCGACGGTGTGGGCGGCGGAAATCCATCCACATGGATACCTTATCGCAAGGCCCTGCTCGGAGGCAATCCGGACTGCTTGGAGTTTTCGATCTCTCACCGGCCCGGCACTGTAATGCAAACCTTACAGAATGTAATGTTCTCTGGACATTTCTGGTCCGCGATGGGCTCCCGGGAGGCCGGGCAACGCTCATTGGCGCCCCGATCGGCGCGTGCGCCGTCGGTCCAGGTCCTACTCTGTCTGATCGCGCCAATCCTGGCGTGCACCAAGGCGGACAGCGAAGGAGCGACGGCAGGTGCGCCGACATTCGTGGGCACAGAGGCTTGCGCGTCCTGCCACCTGGCCGAGGTGGAACAGTGGCGCGGCTCGCATCACGACCTCGCAATGCAGGACGCCGCCCCCGAGACGGTTTTGGGCGACTTCGGGGGCGCGCGCCATGAGGGTTCGGACGCGATATGGACGGTCTCGCGCAGGGAGGGCTCGTTCGTCGCTCGTGCGGAGGGCACGGGAGTCGCGCCGGGTGTGCCACAAGCGCCGATGGATCACCCCATTGCGTACACCTTCGGTGTCTTCCCTCTCCAGCAGTACCTGGTCGAGTTTCCGGGCGGACGTTACCAAGTTTTGCCGATCGCGTGGGACTCGCGGCCGGCCGAGGAGGGGGGACAGCGGTGGTTCGATGTCCGGGCCGGGGAAGCCGCGCAGCATCGGCTCGCTGCCGACGACCGGGCGGACCCCGGCGGAGACGATCCCTCGCAGCACTGGACCGGCCCCGACCTGACATGGAACTCGATGTGTGCGGAGTGTCATTCGACGGGACTGACGAAGAACTACTTGCCCGCCACGGACAGCTTCTCGACCGAGTGGGCTGAACCGGATGTGTCGTGCGAGGCGTGCCATGGACCGGGCTCGGAGCACGTGAGGTGGGCAGAAGCCGTCGGCGCGGACTCTTCCCTGCCCCCCGCGGCTGAGGGCGCGCGGGACCGCGGGCTCCTCGTCCGCTTCGAGCCGCACGATCCCGCGGCCTGGACGCCAGATCCCGGAACCGGAACCGCCCCGCCGCGCGGCGAGCCCGACCCTGACGGACAGCTGGACGCCTGCGGCCGCTGCCACTCGCGGCGCACGGCCATCACCACGCGGTACATGCACGGCGACCCTCTCCTCGACACGCACCAGCCGGCGCTGCTGGAGGATGGGCTCTACTTCGCGGACGGCCAGATCCGGGAGGAGGTCTACGTCTGGGGTTCGTTCGTGCAGAGCGCGATGTACCGCGCCGGCGTCACCTGCAACGACTGTCACGATGCGCACTCGCTGGAGGTGCGCGGCGAAGGAAATGCCGTCTGCACGGGGTGTCACGCATCCGCGCGGTTCGACGCGGCCGGGCATCACTTCCACGAGGTGGGGAGTGACGGAGCGCGGTGCGTCTCCTGCCACATGCCGGCGCGCACCTACATGGGCGTGGATGCGCGGCGGGACCACTCCTTCCGCGTACCGGACCCCGCGGTGGCCGAGGCGGTGGGTGCGCCGGACCCGTGCACGACCTGCCACGCGGGGATGACCGGCGCGGAGGCGGCCGTCGAGATCGCCAGCCGGATGGACCGGGTCCCGATCCGGCGTACGGAGCATCACGCGGAGACCATCGCAGCTGCGCGGCGGGGTGACCCGCGGAGTCTCCCTGGTCTGTACGCTGTGCTGCAGGACCCCACGGCGCCTGCGATCACCAGAGCCACGGCCCTGACGCTCCTCGGCGCCGACCCGAGTCCGCAGCGCGCCGCAGCCGTGCAGAGAGGCGTTCGCGACACCAGCCCGATCGTGCGGATCGGGGCGCTACGGGGCATCCGGCTGGCGCCGACGCCGGAACTGGCGGCTATCGCCGTTCCGCTTCTGAAGGATCCGGTGCGTAGCGTGCGGCTTGCCGCCGTCGAGGCGGTGCCGATGTCCACGCTCCGGTCGGCCGTCATCGCCGGGGAGGCCACGCGGGGGGCCAATTCGGGTGCCGCCCGAGGTGCCGACCCGGCGGGTGCGCCGCGAGCAGAGGGCAGGAATCCGGTCGCCGAGTACCGCGAAGCCCAACTCGCCAGCGCGGAACGCCCGGAAGCGCAGCTCAACCTGGCATGGCTGGCCTTGGCCCTGGGCGCGCCGGCCGAAGCGGAAGAGGCCCTCGAAACGGCAATCGCCCTCGAACCCGCCTTCGTGCCGGCGTATGTCAACCTCGCGGACCTCTACTTCCGCACCGGCCGCGACACGGATGGCGAACCGCTCCTGCGATCGGCCATCGAGAAATCTCCCGGTTCGGCGGATGCCCACCACGCGCTGGGATTGCTCCTGGTGCGAAGCCGCCGCCCCGACGAGGCAATCCCCCTGCTGCAGCGCGCCGCCGAACTGGAAGGCCAGGGCACCCGCTACGCCTACGTGTACGCGGTAGCCCTCCAGTCGGCGGGCGACACCGCGACGGCCCGCGCCGTCCTGGAACGGACCCTGGAACGCCGCCCGCTGCACCGCGACCTACTGCTGGCGCTGGCCGTTCTGCACCGCGACGCAGGCCGCGTGGCGGAGGCCCTGCGCTACGCCCGGGCGCTGGCGGAAGCCCATCCCTTCGACCCGGCCGGCCCGGCGCTGATCGCGGAACTGGAACGCTGATCGCGGGGCCGTCGGCGCACGCTGTCGCAGTGCGGTCGACCACCTGCCGTCCAGTGCGTCCGGCCGCTCCGGGCAGCCAGCCCGCCGGCTGTCAGCTGCCCCTTGCCGCCTCGGCCTCCAGAATCGGCTCCAGCCACCGCGCCAGCGCCGCCACCGTGTCCGCGTACATCGGATCCGCGACCAGGTTGACCCGTTCCTCCGGGTCGTTCGCGTGGTCGTACAGCTCCCCGCTGCCGTCGCGGTAGCGGATGTAGCGCCACCGGTCCGTGCGCACGGTGTGCTGGCCGCTGGCGAACGTCGAGATCGCCGGGCGGTCGCGATCGCGCTCCGGATCGCGGAACCACGGCACCAGGCTGCCGCCTTCGAACTCGTGAGCCGGCGCGGGCACACCGGTCAGCTCCACGAGGGTGGGATAGATGTCCAGCAGATCCACCGCCCTTGCCGACCGCGCACCCGGCTCGACCTGTCCCGCCGCCACGACGAAGAACGGCACCCGCGTGGATTCCTCCCAGAGGGTGAACTTCTCCCACGTTTCGCGCTCTCCCAAGTGGAAGCCGTGGTCCGACCAGAGCACGATGATCGTCTCGTCCGCCCGGCCGCTCTCCTCCAGCGCATCGAGCAGCCGTCCGACCTGCGCGTCGGCAAAGCTGATCGACGCGAGGTACCCCTGCACCGCCGGCACCCATTCCCCGTTGGCCTCGATCCAGCGGTGCCACTCCCTGCGCTCCGCACCCATCCTCTGCCCGGCCTCGGGCAGTCCCTCGCGCCAGTTCCCCGGTTCGGGCAAGCGCACATCCTCCAGCGGATACAGGTCGAAGAACGGCTCCGGCACAAACCACGGGATGTGCGGCCGGAAGATCCCCACGGCCAGAAAAAACGGCTGCCCGTGGTCCCGGCCCAGCTGGTCCACCGCCCATTCGGTGACCTGTTCGTCCGGGAACGGTTCGCCCTCGGGGAAGGGCGCCCAGTCCATGAAGTAGGGCACGTCGATCCCGGGGAGTTCGCCGACTCCGGCGGCCACCCGCTCCCACTCGTACCGCCAGAAACCCTGCTCGTCGACCGTCCTGACCGTCCCCTCGGGGAAGCGCGCATCGGGCATCTGCTGGTCGAGCGACGGGTGGAACTCGTCCCAGGCATTCCGGTCGTTCTGGTCCACCCCGTAGTCGCCGTTCAGCCAGGAGAGGGCGTGGAAGATCTTCCCCGTCCCGAGCGTACGGTAGCCGTTCGCGCGGAAGTGAGCGGGCAGCGTGGCTACCCCCTGGAGCGCCGGCGCGTCGTACCAGAGCGTCCGCAGGTCGTAGACGCCGGAGGTGGAGGGACGCAGCCCGGTCAGCACCGCGATCCGCGACGGGTTGCAGGAGACCGCGGGCACGTGCGCGTTGGTGAAGGTCATGCCCTGTTGCGCGAGGCGTTCCAGGTTCGGCGTGTGGACCGTCCCGGGGTAGCCGCCCAGCGGGCCGATCCAGTCGTTCATGTCGTCGATGGCGATGAAGAGCACGTTGGGCGGGGCGGGGGTGTCGGGCGGGCGGGAGTCGGGGCCGGTGCAGGCGTGGATGGCCAGGGTGAGGGCCAGCGCCAGCGCCGCAGCGGCCATCAGTCGGCGGGGACGAGCGTGGTGGCCCCTCATCGCCCCACCACCGAGAACGCCGGCGGCCACACCGGCGAAAACTCCCGGATCCGCTCCGACAACTCTTCGCGCACGTCCGCGTAGTCCCCGTCCTCGAACCGGTTGATCAGCTCGAACGGGTCGTCATCCAGGTCGTACAGGTCGCCTTCGCCGTCGTGTGGGTAGAGCCCCAGCTTCCAGCGGTCCGTCACGATCGAGACATTGCCGCGGACCTCGATGATGACTTCGTCCTGCACCGAAGCCTCGGCATTCGTCAGCAGCGCGGCCAGGTCGCGGCCCTCCATCGTTTCGGGCAGGGGCGCGCCGGCCAGGGACAGGATGGTCGGCATGAGGTCGACGTGGGCGCTGAAGCCGTCCCGGACACCGGGCGGGATGCTCGCAGGGTGGCGGACGACGAACGGCACACGCGCCGAGAGGTCGTAGTGGGTGCCCTTGTGGATCAGGTCGTGGTCGCCGAGGTGGGAGCCGTGATCGCTGGTCCACAGCACGATGGTATCGTCGAGCTCGCCGCGCCGCTCAAGGGCCCCGATCACGCGTCCCATCTGTTCGTCGATGAACGACAGGTTCCCGTAGTGGCCTGCCCGAATGGCGTGGATGATCTGGTCGCGGCGCCGGTAGTCGGAGTCGATCAGGCGGGGGATGTCGCCGGTGTAGTTGAACCGCAGCCGCGTGTGGTCGGTGGGCTTGGTGTCGAGTTCACCGGGGAAGGTGTGCCCGAGCGGCAGCTCCATCTCCTTGTAGGGAGCGGAGCAGCGGGCCGGCGGATCCCATGGATTGTGAGGACCGTTGAAGGAGACCCAGAGGAACCACGGCTCCCGCAGCTCGCCTCGCTCGACGATCTCCAGGGCGCGCGCGCCCACGTAGTGGTCGATGTGCCAGGACTCGTCCCACGCCCAGTCGTAGACGTGGGGCGTCGGCGCCTCGACCCCCATCCGCAGGTAGTCGTCGCGCACAAGTCCGCGCTCCGCCAGGAAGGCGGCGTAGTCGTCCTGCTGGCCGGCGGCGCCGAAGTTGCCCTTGCGGTCGGCCGAGACCCAGCGGTCGAATCCTCCCAGCGGCTCGTCGTCGGGGAAGCCCAGGTGGAGCTTGCCGACCGCGGTGGTCTGATACCCGTGCGCGCCCAGCTCGGTCATGAGCACCGGACTCGTCTCCGGGACCCACCCGCCGATGTTCTCCCACTTGCCGTGCGTGTGGGGGTACTGCCCGGTGATCCAGGTGTTGCGCGCCGGGACGCAGATGGGAGCCGTGGAGTAGTGGCGGCGAAAGACCGCGCCCTCGCGGGAGAGCCGGTCGAGGGTGGGCATGTCGAGGAAGCGGTGGCCGATCGCGGGCACGTCCATCCCGCTCTGGTAGTCGGTCGTGACGAAGAGGATGTTGGGGCGGTCGGGGGACCGGCCGGATCGAGTGCCGGACTCCGAACTCCCCGGGGCGTCGGAGGTGCACCGGGCGAGCGAGAGCGCCAGGGCACCGAGGCCGGCCCGATGCAGGAAGGCGCGCCGCGATGTTACGGGATCCATCGGCAGGTCCACCTGTTGGTTGACTTCGTCCCCAACCATCAGCGTATCGCCGCCGACATCCCGGCGACAGTCCCGGTGGCGCACCGGCCGAATCCCGCCGTAACATGTAGCCCAGTGGCAATCCCCAACCTCGGAGTCCGGAGGTCCCCCATGACGATCTCTCGTCGCACCGCCCTCAAGCTCGGCCTCGGCGCCGGCGCGCTTCCCCTGCTTGGCTGCTCCCGTCTTGGCGCCGGAGCGGGTGCTCGCGCCGCCATCCTCGCTGCCACCGCGGCGGGGATCATCAAGGCCCGCCCCCTTCCCCTGAGTGCCGTCCGCCTCACCGGCGGCCCCCTCAAGCACACCCAGGACCTCAACGGCCGCTACCTGCTCGATCTGGAGCCCGACCGCATGCTCGCCTACTACCGCGACCGGGCGGGCCTCACGCCGAAGGGCGAGCCGTACGGCGGCTGGGACGGCGATGGCCGCAACCTGACGGGCCATATCGCGGGCCACCACCTCACCGCGGTGAGCCTCATGTGGGCCGCCACCGGCGACCAGCGCTACCGGGACCGCGCCGACTACCTCGTCACCGA
Organism: Gemmatimonadota bacterium; assembly: GCA_009841475.1. GTDB lineage: Bacteria > Gemmatimonadota > Gemmatimonadetes > Longimicrobiales > Gaopeijiaceae > Bin94. The sequence goes on along the minus strand of VXLT01000066.1, from coordinate 4,515 downwards.
GCTCAAGGAGGTGCAGGATGCCCACGGCGACGGCTACCTCAGCGCACTGGCCGGCCTGCGGAACGCGTTCGGCGAGCTGGCCCGGGGCGACATCCGCTCGGCGTCCTTCGACCTGAACGGCGAGTGGGCACCCTGGTACACCCTGCACAAGACCTTCGGCGGCCTCCGCGACGCCTACCGCCTTACCGGCAACGAAACGGCACTGGAGATGGAGATCGCCTTCGCCGAGTGGGCCGAGGGGATCCTCTCCAGGCTCTCCGACGCCCAGCTCCAGCACATGATGAACACCGAGTTCGGCGGCATGAACGAGATCATGGTCGACCTCTTCGCCGATACCGCCGACGAGCGCTGGCTGGACCTGTCGTACAAGTTCGAGCACCGGGCTTTCATCGAGCCCCTGCAGCGGCATCAGGACATCCTCGCTGGCAAGCACGGGAACACCGCCGTGCCGAAGCTCATCGGCTCGGCCGACCGCTTCGCCCTGACCGGCAACCCCGCCGACCTCATGGGCGCGAGCTTCTTCTGGGACCGCGTGGTCCAGTACCACACCTTCTCCAGCGGCGGCCACGGCAAGGACGAGTACTTCGGCCCGCCCGGCCAGCTCAGCGACCGCGTCGACGGGCGCACGGCCGAGACGTGCAACATCTACAACATGCTCAAGCTCACCCGGCAGCTCTTCTCGCTCCGGCCGGACCCGCACTACGCCGACTTCCACGAGCGCGCGCTCTTCAACCACATCCTGTCGTCGATCGACCCGGAGGACGGGCGCACCTGCTACATGGTGCCGGTTGGGCGCGGCGTGCAGCGCGAGTACCAGGACATGCAGCAAAGCTTCACCTGCTGCGTGGGGTCGGGGATGGAGAGCCACGCGCTCCACGGCGACGGGCTCTACTACGAGGACGGGGACCGGCTGTGGGTGAACCTGTACGCGCCGTCGACCGCGGAGTGGGAGGACGCGGGGGTCCGGCTGGCGATGGAGACCGGGTTTCCGGAGGGGGAGACCGCGACGCTCCGCGTGGAGGCGCGGCGGCCCCGCGAGTTCACGCTGATGCTGCGGCAGCCCTTCTGGGCGGGGGATGGTTTCGCGGTGCGGGTCAACGGCGAGATGGTGGCGCCGGACACGCGGCCCGACGGCCTCGAGTTCACCGGCCGCAGCCAGTATGGGCGGTTCGAGTACGACGCCAGCTCGTTCCGGGAGCTGAGGCGGACGTGGCAGAGCGGCGACGTGGTCGAGGTGGACCTGCCGAAGCCGCTTCGGCTGGAGGGACTGCCGGACAATCCGCGCCGCGCGTCGATCATGTGGGGGCCGATCGTGCTGGCCGGGGATCTGGGGCCGGAGCGCGAGCGCGGGGCCGAGAGCTCGGAGGGGCGCGAGCCGCCGAAGGTGCCGGTCTTCGTCGCGGCTGATGAGCCGGTGGAGTCGTGGGTGCGGGCGGTGGACGGGGGGGCCGGTCACTTTCGCACTGATGGCGCCGGCCGGGATCCGGATCCCGCTGGACGGCCCACCGATGTGGACCTTCGGCCATTCTTCCGTTTGCACCGGCGTACGTATTCCACGTACTGGGATCTGTTCACTCCAGGCGAGTGGGAGGCGCAGAAGGCCGAGTACGCTGCCGAGGCGGAGCGGTTGCGCAGGCTGGAGGGGGCGACGGTGGCCTACCTGGAGCCGGGCGAGCGCGTCTTCGAGGATGCGTTCAACTACCAGGGGAGCGAGGAAACGGTCACGCAGCGCATGCTGGGCCGGCCAGGGCGCAGGGGCGGAGGCTGGTTCTCTTTCGACATCCCGGTCGCACCGGACCACCCCATGACGCTCATCGCGACGTACTACAGCGATGACCGGCGGGGGACGCCGGCGTCGTTCGAGATCCTGGTGGACGGAACCCGGGTGGCCGAGCCCGAGGTGGACCGTAGCGAGCCGCCGCGCTTCTATGACGTGGAGTATCCGATCCCGGCCGGGCTGGTCGCGGGCAAGGAACAGGTGACCGTGCGCATTCAGGCGAAGCCGGAGAGCCAGATTGCGACGGTCTTCGGGCTGCGGATGGTGCGCGCAGACGAGTTGCGGTGAGGGGGGGATTTGAGGACGACATGGTAAAGCAGACACGACATCTTGTAAAGTCGGCTTTACAATCCGCGTGATCGACTACTCTCCGCTCGAAGCCTGGTTCTTCACGGGCAGCCAGCACCTCTACGGGCCCGAGGTACTGGAGGAGGTGCGCGCCAACTCGGAGGAGGTCGTGGCGGGCCTCAACGGGTCGGGTGGGCTGCCGGTCCGGGTCGTCTTCAAGGGTGTGCTGACGACTCCGGAGGAGATCGCGGCGGCGCTGCGCGAGGCGGACGCGGCACCGAACTGCATCGGCGTCATCGCGTGGATGCACACATTCAGCCCGGGCAAAATGTGGATCGGGGGACTAAGGGGACTGCGGCGGCCGCTGTGCCACCTGCACACGCAGATGGAACGCGACATCCCCTGGTCCACCATCGACATGGATTTCATGAACCTGAACCAGTCGGCCCACGGCGGGCGCGAGTTCGGCTACATCTGCACCCGGCTGGGTATCGAGCGGAAGGTTGTCGTGGGGCATTGGCGGGAACCCGCCGTGCAGGAGCGCGTCGCGGTGTGGCAGCGCGCGGCGGCGGCGTGGCACGACAGCCAGGGCATGAGGATCGCGCGCATCGGCGACAACATGCGTCAAGTGGCCGTGACCGAGGGGGACAAGGTGGAGGCGGAGTTGCGCTTCGGGTATGCGGTGAACGGGTACGGGCTGGGAGATCTCGTGGCACATGTGGCGGGCGCGGGGGAGGGGGAGGTTGACGCGCTTTGCGAGGAATACGCGGACTCCTACACGATGATGGACGGGCTGCTGCCGGGCGGCGCGCGCCACGAGTCGTTGCGCGAAGCCGCGCGGATCGAACTCGGGCTGAGCGCCTTCCTGGCCGAGGGCGGCTTCCATGCCTTCACCGACACCTTCGAGAATCTGCACGGCCTGCGCCAGCTCCCCGGGATCGCCGCGCAGCGCCTCATGGCCGACGGCTGCGGATTCGGTGCCGAGGGGGACTGGAAGCACGCCGCGCTGGTGCGCTCCATGAAGGTGATGGCCCACGGCCTCCCGGGCGGCACCAGCTTCATGGAGGACTACACCTACCACCTCGAGATTGGGGTGCAGGCGGTCCTGGGCGCCCACATGCTGGAGATCTGCCCGACGATCGCCGCGCACACGCCGTCCTGCGAGGTGCACCCGCTCGGGATCGGGGGCCGCGAGGACCCGGTCCGGCTCGTGTTCGACGCGGCCGCCGGGCCGGCCGTGAACGCGACCGTGGTGGACCTGGGTGACCGGTTCCGGATGGTGGTCAGCGAGGTGGAGGTGGTCGAGCCGCTCCCGCTGCCGAAGCTCCCCGTGGCGCGCGCCCTATGGGAGCCGCGCCCGGATCTGGAGACGGCGGCGGCGGCGTGGATCCACGCGGGCGGGGCGCATCACACCGGGTTCTCGCTCGCGCTGACGGCGGAGCACCTGGAGGACTTCGCGGCGATGGCGGGGGTGGAGTGCGTGTTTATTGATGGGGAGACGGAGTTGCGGCGGTTCAGGAGGGAGCTCCGGCGAGCGGATTGAGGACGCGGAGGCCGACCCCGGGGCCGCGCCGCTACATCGCCTCCATGCCGCCCCGCTGGCCCACTATGGCCTCCATGAGTCGCGCCTCCATTTCCTTCCTGTCCTGGCGCGCCCGGTCAAACCGTTCGCCGATCCGCTTCTCCATTCTGTCCATGCGCTGGTCGAGACCGTCCATGCGCTTGTCGAGGCTGTCCATGCGCCCGTCGAGACCGTCCATGCGCTGGTCAAGACCGTCCACGCGCTGGTCAAGACCGTGCGTGCGCCCGTCGAGACCGCCCAAACGCGCGTCCAGGCGATCTCCAAGTGCCTGCAGACTGTCTTCCATGTGACGGAAGTCGTTCTTTTTGAGTCGCTCGTACAGGTTGTCGCATGCGTCCCTCGCTACGTTCTCCGCGAGGGGATGAAAAAGCCGCATCAGCGCCCAGCATACACCCGCAACCGATCCTCCGAAGCCCGTGAGCATTGCGATGGAGGGTAGAATGTCACCCCAGCCCGGCCAGGTCATCCCGTTCGAGTCTCCTCTTTGCGATTACAGATAGAAGTTGTCGCGGCCCAGCGCCCCACAAGCCAACGGCAGTAGCGGTGGATGGTCAAAGCCAAATATACCAGATTCTCGGGTATGACGCAAGCATTGTGATCCTGGAAGTGAAGCCAACATGACAATTTGTAATGTTCTCTTGACATCGCAAGTGCGTGAGCACGGCAGTCCGGCGCGGACGCATCGCCGCCCGAAAGCAGGGGGGACCTATTCCACGGATTGCTCGGTACACACTCCGCTGGCCTCCGTTCCGACGACCGTCTACTATGTCCGAGACCCCACAGCAGCTGGGGATGGCGGGCAGGAGCCAGCAGGGTACGAGCCCCCGCGGGCGGGGCGGCGGGGGGGGGGGGGCGGGGGGCGGGGGCG
>VXLT01000273.1 GCA_009841475.1 Gemmatimonadota bacterium | reverse complement strand
ATTCTACCCGCGAGACCCGCTCCCTCCCCGCGTAAGCGCGCAGGCTGCTACCTTGTTTTAAACCCACAGGTCGGGGGCCGTGGTGGGGGAAGGGACTGGAGCGGAGGCGGCATTGTCGGCGGGCATTTGTCTGATCCCTGATCTATGGCGTGGTCGGCTACTCTCCCCTTCTTATACACCATAGTTCGGGAAATGTTCGGTTTGAATGAAAACGCGAGCGGCGGGTCGAAACCCCGGTCCAAACTCCGGTCCAAACTCCGGTCCAGACTCCGGTCCAAACTCCGGTCCAGACTCCGGTCCAGACTCCGGGTCATTCGACCGTGTCCCGGCCCCGCTCCCATGCGACCTCGCGCGCGCTCGGGTTCACGGATGGCCGGAACGGCACCTCGCACACCCTGGCCAGGTCCGGTCTGCCCGGCTCGCTCGCATATCCGTCCGGCAGCCAGACCGTCAGCTCCGTCCCCACCGCGGACATCCCCACCGGCACGTAGCCCAGCGCGATGTTGCACCCCAGCTCCGGCGCATGCCACGGCGAAGTCAGATACCCGATCGGGTCACCCCCATCCGCCCCCGACACCAGCCAGAAGTCCGGCGCATAGTCGTCGATTGGCTTGCCCCCCATCTTCATCCCCACCATTACCATCGAGAACGGCGGCCGCCCGGCTTCGATCTCCGCCCGCATCCGCTCAAGCGCGGCCCTGCCGATGTAGTCCCCCTTCTTCTCGCGGGGCACCTGATACCCGAGGTTGCACTGGAACGGGACCGTCTCGTGGTCCATGTCCTGTCCCCAGGAGAGAATCCCCGCCTGGATCCGGCGCTGGTGCCCCGGCGCGATCACCATCAGCTGGTGCGCCTCACCCGCCTCGAGCACCGCCCCCCAGAGCCGCTCCGCGTGCAGGGTGGCGTCGCGCAGATAGATTTCGTAGCCCTTCTCCCCCGAGAAGCCCGACTGCGAGATCACCACCCGGCAGCCCGCGATCTCTGCCTCCATCAGTCCGTAGTACGGAATGTCGCGAATCGTATTACCCACCAGGTCGGCCATCAGCGCCAGCGACTTCGGCCCCTGGATTTGCAGCGGACACACGTCGATCTCGTCGATCTCGACGTCCATCCCCATGCCAACGTTCACCCCCTGCAGCCAGTACAGCAGGTCGGAATCTGCCAGCGAAAACCAGAATTCATCCTCGGACAGGCGCAGCAGCACCGGGTCGTTGAGGATCCCGCCCCGCTCGTTGCAGAGGATGACGTATTTGCCGTGCATCGGCTCAATGCGGGTGGCGTCGCGGGTGATGACGTAGTCGGTGAACCGCTCGGCGTCCGGCCCGCGCACGCGGATCTGTCGCTCGACGGCCACGTTCCAGAGGGTGACGTGGTGGGTCAGCGCCTCGTGTTCGGCTGCCGCGCCTCCATCCGCGGGCCGCACGTAGCCGCGCGGATGGTAGATGCGGTTGTAGATGGTCGCGCGCCAGCAGCCGGCCGTGTGGGAGAGGTGCCAGTAGGGGGACTTGCGCACACGAGTGGAGATGAGGAGTTCGACCGGGGTTCGGCCGCTCTGGCGGAGGTTGATGGGGACGATCCGGTCCGACTGGTCGACGGTGTGGGGTTGGTGGGACATGGGACTCCGGGGGCTGGGCGCTGTTCCGTGTTTGTGCCGGTCAAGCGGGACGGTTGCTGTGGTCGGGCATCCCGCCGATTCAGAATACCGCACCGAGGGATGATGCGCTCATCGGTATCCGGGATGCCGCGCAACGGCTCCCCCCCACGGGTTGACCACTTCCAGGCCCGTGTCTCGGAAGTCCCGCTCGTTCCGCGTGACCAGGGTGAGGCCGCGACACACGGCCGTGCCCGCCAGCATGGCGTCCGGCAGGCGGTCGTCCCCCGTTTCGTGGTCGGCCCGCCGGGCCTATCGTGGTTCGGTCCCCCACCATCCACCGGGAACCGAGGCCCACCGTGCACGAGCCGCCGTCCGTCCTGGAACTCAGTGACCTCTCGCTCCGCTTCGGGGGCGTGACCGCGCTCTCCCGGCTCACAATGGAGGTGCGCCGCGGCGAACTCCTCGCGCTCATCGGGCCGAACGGGGCGGGGAAGACCAGCGTGATCAACTGCGTGTCGGGGCTGTACCGGCCGCAGGAGGGGACGATCACGCTGGTGGGCGGGGACGGGAAGCGCCACCTGCTGAACCGCCTTCCGCCGCACCGGATCGCGGCATTGGGAGTGGCCCGCACCTTCCAGAACATCGAGCTGTTCAAGCACATGACGGTGCTGGAGAACCTCATGCTGGGCAGGCACGTGCACATGACGGGCGGCGTGCTGAGCGGTGGCCTCTACCTGGGCCGGCAGCGACGGGTCGAAATCGAGCACCGGCGGCGGGTGGAGGAGATCATCGACTTCATGAACCTGGAGCCGCTGCGCAGCCGGGAGGTGGGGAACCTGGCCTACGGGAACCAGCGGCTGGTGGAGATGGCGCGGGCGCTGGCGCTCGAACCGTCCATCCTGCTGCTCGACGAACCGACCGCGGGGATGAACGCCGAGGAGAAGGAGTCGATGGCGCGCTTCATCCTTGATGTGCACGAGGAGCGGGGTGTCACGGTGGTGGTGGTCGACCACGACATCGACGTGATCATGGACATCTCGGAGAGGGTGGTGGTGCTGGACTTCGGGCGGAAGATCGCGGAGGGGACGCCGGGGGAGGTGAGGGGGGACCCGGCCGTGATCGACGCGTATCTGGGGAGGGATCAGCGCACGGGGTAACCGGGCAAACCCGGAGGGCTCATCAGGCCGGTGTGATGCCGCCCAGGTAGACTACCTGACCGGTGACGGCACTGCTCTCCGGGCGAAGGAAGAAGTCGAGCACGTTGGCGACGTCGGCGTGGGTACCCATCCGCCGCACGGACATCTTGCCGACCAGCTGCTCCACCTTCTCCTTCGGCAGACCACGGATCATGTCGGTGTCGATGGGCGAAGGGCCGATCACGTTCACGGTAATCCCGTATTCCGCCAGCTCCCCGGCCATGACCTTCGAGAGTCCCTCGACGGCCGATTTGGACGCGACGTACCCGGCCTGGCCCGGGATTTGCAAGGGCACTGCTATCGAGCTGATGTTGACGATGCGCCCGTAGCCGCGCTTCCGCATCAGCTTGGCCGCTTCGCGGCTGACCAGCAACGTTCCGGTGACGTTGACCCGCAGCATCGTCTCCACGGAAGCCGCGGGAGTCAGGAGCAGGTGGTTCGTCGAAGCGACCGCCGCGCTGTTGATCACGACATCCAGGCGTCCGTGGCGGCGCTTGATCTCGCGGCAGAGCGACTTCACGTCGGACTCGTCCGCGACATCGGCCCGCAGATGCAGGTAGCGGTCATCGGTCCAGTCGGCGTCGCCACGGCTACAGCCTACCACCTGGTATCCGCGGGCCAGCAGGTGTTCAGCCAGGGCCCTGCCGATCCCTCGGCTGGCACCCGTAACCAGCGCGACGGGAGTCGATTCGGCTGGGACAGGCTTCATGAACCGGCCGAATCCGCGGTCACGCCTGCCGGTCGATTCGCCGTTTCCGAAATCTCCAGTATGTAGTCGGCCAGCGCCTCAACCGTGCGGAACGGGCTCTTCCGGCGCGAGAACGCGTCCTCGCTCACCAGCGTCACCTCGATGTCGTGTTCCTCCTCGAGAACCGACTCGACATCGGTGATCAGCGTGACGAGTCCCATGGAGGTGAGGGCCGCGTCCACGCCAAGCAGAGGAGAACTGGGGCTGGCGAGACCGGGCTCGGTCGATCCCTCGTCCTCAAGCGCATGGGTCAGCATGCCGACCATCATCACTACAAGATCTTGCTTCGTCATATCCGTCCTCCACCCTGCCGGTTGTCAGGAAATGTCGTCCTCCGCCCCGACCCCGCCGAAGCGGAGCGCGGCGCGGATTCTCACGCGAACGCCGTCCTTGTCGTACCCCTGCAGGAAACCGTTTTCGGTCAACCGACCTACGATCTGTATCGGCGTCGCGTAGCCCCTAATGGTCTTGAGCTTCCGCTCCAGCTCCCGGTATCCGAGGGGGGTTTCCTTGAGACTCGCGAAGAGGCGGCGGTGCTGGTCGGAGAGTGGAAAGGCGGTCATCGACCGGCCCGTTTCGTCACCGATAAAGTACTGGCGTTCAAGTCGGAAGGATGTTGGATGGACCCGGAACGACGGGATCAGCCTGACCTCTTCCGAAGCCCAGGCGATGCGGGTCATGCGCCGGAAGTCCCTGAGCAGGTGGCTGGCCCAGCGCACCCGGCGCAGCGAGAGCTCGGTTTCGTCGAAGCGGTCGGTGACCTCGTTTTTCTCGTGCTGCCAGAGGTCGGCCAGCGTCGAGGCACGCTCCTCCAGTTCCCCGATACCGTCGGCTCCGGCCTCCACCTGGTGGCCGGAAAGCGCGGTGAACCACTCCTTGCCCTCGAAGCGGCTGTCGCCGGCCCCCTCGATCTGGCGGTTCTGCCAGAACTTCGAATCCAGGCCGGCATTGGCTGAATAGAACGCCGCCAGGAACTCGTGGTAGCGGTTGTACGCGCCCCGGTAGCTTGATTCGTACCACTCGGCGACTGAGTCCGCATCTTCGGGGCGACGCGAGAGGTGATCGATGCCCGCGGCGGCAAGCATCGCCGAGTAGGTGGCGAGGTGGACGCCTTGCGAGAACAGGGGATCGATGAAACAGGCCGAGTCGCCGCACAGGAAGGTCCGGCCCATCGACAGGTTGGATGCGTCATAGGCCCAGTCGCGGATCACACGCACCTTCGCGCACCGTGTGGCGCTGTCCAGGATCTCGGTCGCAAGCGGGCACTGGGCCAGGCACTCCTGGTAGAATGCCTCGATCCCGACTTCGCGCATCCTGGCGCTGCTGGCCCTGTCGCTGACGACTCCGACGCTGTAGATGTCGTCCTTGAGTGGGATGATCCATATCCAGCCCTCCCGGAAGGTGACGGAGAAGATGTTCCCTTCCAGGTCACCCTGAAACCGCTTGCCGCCCTTGAAGTAGGACCAGGCGGCCAGATTCCGGAAGTACCGGTCGTATCGCCTCAGCCCGAGCTTCCGGGCCATGATGCCGTGCGAGCCCGTGGCATCGATCACGAAGTCCGCCTTCACGGTGCCTCTTGACTGGCGATTCCTCCAGGTGACCGAGAGCGGACCGCCGTTGTCGCCGGCCTCGATTCCGGTGACTTCGTGCTCCTCGCGGATATCGGTGCCGCGATCCCTGGCTGCGTCGAGCAGAATCTGGTCGTACTCGGCGCGGGTCACCTGGTAGGCGTGATCGTGCACCCACGGAGCGGTCCTGGGCGTTGCGAAGGTGAAGGTCCATGGCGCCTGCTCCGGTCCCCAGATGAAGGTCGCGGCGTTCTTGCGCACGAAGTTGGCCGCCTTGATCCGGTCCGCGACTCCCAGGCGGGTCAGGATCGCCATGGTGCCGGGCAACAGCGATTCGCCCAGCCGGTAGCGCGGGAATCTCTCGCGCTCGAACAGCGCGACTTCGTGTCCTAGCCTCCTGAGGCAGAGTGCCGCGACGCTGCCGGCGGGCCCGCCCCCCGCGATGACGATCGAATTACGCGTCTTCCTGCTCACGGGGACCGGGGCCTCCTCCCTCCCCTATCTTCGAATCTTCTTGAACCGGTGGTTCACTTGTCCCTCGGCGACGACGCTTACCTTAACAGGAACCATGAACTTCTGCAGCCGTCCCTTGCAGTGCGCGGCGATCCGCTTCCGCATCCGCACCGCCTGGATCGGATCGGCCATCTGGACGGTGGCGGTGACGACCTGGCCGAGCAGAAGGTGTGCTTCACCCTTGACGGCAACGTCGATGACCCCGTCCATCTCCGCGATCACCTGCTCGACCTCCGCCGGATACACCTTCTGGCCCCCGACGTTGACGATGTCGGACTCGCGTCCAAGGATCCGCAGGTAGTCGCCCTCCTGCACGACCGAGTCCCCGGTGTCGAACCATCCTTCGTCGTCGAAGGGACTGGGCGCGTTCAGATACCCCAGCATCGACGAGCGGGCCCGGATGAACAGCCGCTCTTCCACGACCCTGGTCTCGTAGTCCTCACCTCCGATCTTCATCCGCAGGGAGTGGTCGGACTCCGACTTCGAACGCAGGATTCCGAGTTCGCTCAGGCCGTACGTCTGCAGGAACCGGACACCCGGGAAGGCCTTGTTGGCCATTTTCAGCGTGCGCTCCGGCATCACCTCGGTGCCGTAGGTGATAAGGGCCAGCGACGAGAGGTCGTACGAGTCAATGGCGCCGGACAAGAGCAGGAGGTTGAGGAATGAAGGCGAAATGGGCAGCAACTCCACTCGATGCTTCTCGATGACCGCACACACGCTTGCCACGCCTCGATCTTCGGCGACCACCACACAGCCCAGGTTGGCCAGGGTGTAGAAGAGCGTGTTGAAGCCGCCGATGTGATCGAACAGGAGAAAGACCAGGGTTCGGTAGCAGTGACGCGGCTTACGGAACTTGTTGAGCAGTTCCGGGAGGCTGTGGAGAACCGCCTTCGGTTGACCGGTGGAACCGGAACTGAAGAGAACCAGTCCCGCCTTGTCCGCCGCGCGCAGCTGCTGAAGCAGGGGATGGCCGCGACGGTTCCGCATCCGGATGACGTCTCCGCGATCGTCCTCGCCGATCTCCACCCGGTGGTCCAATTCCGCGATTGCGAAGAACTCACGGTGCTGATCCCGTGCCTCCGGGGAAAGGGGAACGAGAACGCATCGCAGCTTGAGCAGGGCCAGAAGGCAGGATACGGCGCCGGGCGAGAAGTCGCTGAGTACCGCAACGGAGTGTCCCGCCTGGACGCCGGCCGCGCGCAGCCGGTCGAGCCAGTCCCGGTAGCACTCTTCCAGCTCCCCGTAGGTGTACTCCCGATCTCGCCAGATGATGGCCGGTCGGCCGGGTGCTTCCCGGAATCGGTTCAGTTGCCACTCGATGTGCTCCAAGGGTGATCGTCCCCTTTGTGTTTGGCGCCGGGTCAGGCCAGCCCCTGTTGTTCGAGAAAGCGCAGCATGATCGCGGCACATTCCGCAGGATTCTCGAGTTGCAGGAAGTGGGTGGTTTCGGGTACGAAGTCGTAGCGAAAGCCGGTGGCTCCTGCCGGATCGATGCTCGGGAGAAAGGAGAACGGCACGGTCGGGTCCCCGCCTATGACCTTGACCGGGCAGGGGATCTTGCCCGGGTCGGGTTCGTAGTTGTAGGCAAAGATGTACTCGAAGATGCGGGCCTCGTATTCCAGCGGGCAGCAAAGCTCGTAGCCTCCTCCGTTGGTCGCCGGACGAAGGAGCACCCGCGCGGCGAGTTCAGCCAAACCCGGCACCGCCCGCGAGAACATGGGGGAACGGCTAAAGGTCGCGGCGAACTGTGCCCGGTCCTCGAACCGCCCCTGGCGCAACCGAGTGACGATGCGGAGTCTTTGCCAGAGCGCATCGATCTCGAGTGGGTCGCCGCTTGAGGGGAAGATCGGGGGGTCGAAGAGCACCAGCGCCGCGGCCCCTCCACCTGGCGGGGCCTGGTTCAGCGCCGCCACCGCCGAAAGGGAGTGGAACACGCCGGTCCACGTCTTTTCGCCGAAGTGCCTGCCGATAGCGCGAAAAATCCGGTCGTTGTCCCGGGCAATAGTCGCCACGTCGTGGTTTCCGGTGTCGTTCGGCGGGTTGCACCCGTGATTGCGCAGGTCGTAGAGAACGAGATCGAACCGGCTTGTGAGCAGCGACCAGAAGGGGTAGTACAGGTCGGTCGCCAGACCGTTGCCGTGGCTCAGCACGAGCCGGGGGCCTGCCGGATTGCCGTGGCGGCGCAGGACGATACGGGCATCGTCCTCGGTCCGTGCAACAGCAGTCGCCAGCGGATCGGGGAGATTCCAGGCGTGCCTCACGCGGGTAGTGTCCAAAACGGAGTCGGGTGCCGCCACTTCGTATCTTGGTGAAGAGGGTGGCTTGGTCAACGGCCGGGTCGATCCTTGGCGAACGCGCGGTACGGCCCGGAACGGGCCCATTGTTCCAATAACCTATCAGTGAAGTTCCTCGGCGAAAGCGGGCGAGGGAAGAGCATGTCGCTCCCTGTCAGGCCGCCGGTATTCCGAGCCTTCGCGCAATACCTTATGGTGTCGTTGCTTCCATCGCTCGAACACTCGGAGGACCGTGCAGCCAACGCAACGGAATACCCGGGCCGGGAATCCGACGCACACCCTCCCCGGCCTCCTCGCCCGCCGCGCCAAGGACCGTCCCGACCAGGTCGCCCTCCGCGAAAAGGAGTTCGGGATCTGGCAGGAGACGACGTGGGCGGGCTTTCTCGACCGAGTCCGCTCCTTCGCGCTGGGGCTCGTCGAACTGGGCGTGGAACAGGGGGACCGGATCGCGATCATCGGCGACAACCGGCCCGAATGGGTGATCGCGGAGCTGGGGGCGCAGGCGATTGGCGCGCTGCCGCTCGGCCTCTACCAGGATTCGATCTCGGCGGAGCTGGCGCGCATGCTCGAGGCCGCCGACGCCCGGCTCATCGTCGCCGAGGACCAGGAGCAGGTGGACAAGGTTCTCGAGGTGAGGGACCGGGTTCCGGGGCTGGAGTACATCGTCTACTACGACCCGCGGGGCATGTACGGGTACAAAGCCCCTGGTCTTATGTCCTTCGAGGCGGTCGAAGCCCTCGGTGACAGATTCGGTGACAGATTTCCCCATGAATTTGACCGGCGACTGGTCGCCATCGAGCCTGGGGACATCGCGCTCCTCTGCACGACCTCCGGCACCACGAGCGTCCCGAAGCTGGCCATGCTCTCGCACGCGAACCTGTTGGCCATGGCGGAGCAGATGGTCAGCGTGGATCCGATGGAGCCCGGCGACGAGTTCGTCTCGTTCCTCCCGCTCGCGTGGATCGGCGAGCAGATGGTCGGGGTGGCGAGCGCGCTGCTGGCGGGCTTCACGGTGAACTTCCCGGAGGAGACGGGCACGGTCCGCGCGGATATCCGCGAGATCGGACCGGCCTTCATGATGTCACCGCCCCGGATCTGGGAGAACATGGTCTCGGACGTGCAGGTCATGGCCGAGGACACGACGCCGCTCAAGCGGTGGATGTACAGATGGGCGATGAGGGAGGGGGTGAGGGCCGCCGAGGCGCGCTTCGAAGGTGGGGACGGGGAGGGGCCGAATCGCGGAGTTGCGGGTGCCGGCCGTCTGCCCGCCCGCCTTCGCCACCGCCTCGCCGACTGGACCGTCCTCCAGCCGATCCGCGACCAGCTCGGCCTCAGCCGCGTTCGCCGCGCCTACACCGGCGGGGCGGCTCTGGGGCCGGACGTCTTCCGCTTCTTCCACGCCGTCGGCGTCAACCTGAAGCAGCTCTACGGCCAGACGGAGGTGTCGGGCATCTCGGTCGTTCACCGCGACGGCGACATCCGCTTCCACACGGTTGGGCGGCCCTTCCCGCAGACCGAGATCCGCATCTCCGAGGACGGCGAGATCCTCTGCCGGAGTCCCGCGGTCTTCCAGGGCTATTTCCGCAACCCGGACGCCACCGCCGAGGCGCTCGCCGACGGCTGGCTGCACTCCGGCGACGCCGGCTACTTCGAAGACGACGGCCACCTGGTCGTCATCGACCGCCTGGCCGACGTAATGAAGCTCCCCGACGGGACGAACTTTTCGCCCCAGTTCGTCGAGAACAAGCTCAAGTTCAGCCCCTACGTGCGCGAGGCGGTGGTCTTTGGCGGGGGCGGGGCGCCCTTCGTCACCTCGATGCTCGCCATCGACATGGAGAATGCGGGTCAGTGGGCGGAGCGGCACCGAATCCCCTACACGACCTTCACCGATCTGGCTCGCCGGCCGGAGGTGTACGCCCTGGTGCGGGACCACGTCGCCACCATCAACCGCGACCTTCCCCCCGCCGCCCGCATCCGCCGCTTCCTGCTTCTGCACAAGGAGCTGCACGCCGACGACGCCGAGCTCACCCGCACGCGCAAGGTGCGCCGCCGCCACATCGGGGAGCGCTTCGGCGACATCATCGCGGCGCTGGCCGGAGACGGCGATTCGGTCACGGTCGCCACCGAGATCACCTACCAGGACGGGCGCACCGCCGAGGTCGCGCACGAACTGCGCATCGAGACGATGGATTGAGACGATGGCCCGCCCACGCCCGCGCCGCTGACCCATGGCCGACTTCCTCCAGCTGACCGTCTCCGGGCTGAGCACCGGGATGATCTACGCCCTGGCCGCCGCCGGGTTCGTGGTCATCTACAAGGCCAGCGACGTGATCAACTTCACCCAGGGGGACCTCCTCCTCCTCGGCACCTACCTGATCTTCTTCGCGGTCGCGCAGATCGGACTGCCCTGGGGCTTCGGCGTCCTCGTCACCATCCTGCTGGCGATCGCGGCGGCGCTGGCGATCGAGCGTCTGGTGCTGCGCCCCCTCATCGGCGAGCCCATCATCTCGATGATCATGGTCACGATCGGGCTCTCGTCGATCCTGCGCGGCCTGGTCAACGGCATCTGGGGGCCGAGCCCGCGCGCGTTCGAGTCCTTCCTGCCCGCGGGGACCGTCGAAATCGGCCCGGCGGTGCTGTCGGCGGGGCGCCTCATCTCGATCCCGATCGCGCTCGGTGTGCTGGCTGCGCTGTGGCTCTTCTTCCGCCACACCCGCGACGGGATCGCGATGCGGGCGATCGCCGACGACCAGCAGGCCGCGCTGAGCATGGGGATCAGCATCCCGCGCGTCTTCGGGGTGGCGTGGGGACTGGCGGCCGCGTCCGCCGCGATCGGCGGGATCATGCTCGGGAACATCGTCGGCGTGACCCCCAACGTGGCCGCGATCGGGCTGCACGTCTTCCCGGTGGTGATCCTGGGGGGGCTCGACTCGATCCGGGGTGCGGTGATCGGAGGCGCCGTGATCGGGCTGCTGGAGGCGTACACCGGAGGGTACGTGGGCCACGGGCTCAACCTGGTGGTGCCATACGTGGTGCTGATACTGGTGCTGATGGTCCGGCCGTACGGACTCTTCGGCAAGGAGATCATCGAGCGCGTATGAGGACGGTCGAGCGGAGCGCTGGACGGCGCCGGAAGGCAGGTGGGCGCCTGGCGGGCGGGAGGATGCGCGGATGAGTTTCGAGTGCGGCGTCTTCCACACGCGCTACCGGTCCGACATGGGGCTGCGGCCGCGTCCCGCGCAGCGGATACGGCTGGCGGTCTTCGCCGCCTTCTTGCTTGTCTTCCCCTTCTTCGCCAGCCCGTACTGGCTCGACCTCGCCAACCAGGTCGCGATCGCGACCGTCGGGGCGATCGGGCTCAACATCCTCGTCGGCTACACGGGACAGATCTCGTTGGGACAGGGCGCCTTCATGGCCGTCGGAGCCTACGCGGCGGGGCTCTTCACCCTGAACCTGGGCCTCCCGTGGGGGGTGAGCATCGTGCTGGCCTGTTTCCTCACGGCGGCGGTGGGGGTCTTCTTCGGGCTGCCATCGCTGCGCCTCAAGGGCCTCTACCTCGCCATCGCGACGCTGGCGGCCCAGGAGATCGTGCAGTGGGCCATGGTCAACTGGACGGCGGTGACCGGCGGCACCGAGGCGATCGTTTTGCCTGCGCCACGCCTCTTCGGCCTCCGCCTCAACAGCGCCTTCAACTTCTACTGGATCGCGGTCCTCGCGGCAGCCGCCACCGCCCTCTTCACCGCGAACCTCTTCCGCTCCGGCGCCGGCCGGGCGTTCGTCGCGGTGCGCGACCAGGACATCGCGGCGAGCGTCATCGGCGTGGACGTCTTCCGCACCAAGCTGCTCGCCTTCGCCACCTCCTCGTTCTTCGCCGGCCTGGCGGGCGCGCTGATCGCATTCTACCGCAGCATCATCACCTGGGAGCGCTTCACGCTCGAGATCAGCATCGTGTACCTGGCGATGATCATCGTCGGCGGCCTGGGCACGATCCGCGGGTCGCTGTTCGGCGCCGCGCTGATCACGCTCCTGCCGGCGTTCATCACCAGCGCGGGCCGCGCCGTCCAGGAAACCGCACCCCAGGTGGCCGGCCTGCTCCCCTATGCGCAGCAGGCGGTCTTCGGCCTGGTGATCATCCTCTTCCTGATCTTCGAACCCAAGGGGCTCTCCAAGCTGTGGGGGAACGTGAAAGACTACTTCCACGTGTGGCCGTTCGCGTACCGGCGGGGGTGAGGGGGCCACCGGCGCCTCGAATGTCGGCGGCGTCCAGCCCACCCATGGGAGGCAGGGCGGGGATCACCTATATTGGAAAAGGTATGCCATAATCGATAAGTGCCATCGTATTTGGTATACTAAAATGACACCTTACAGCATCCGGCCGCGACGCCACCCGACCACCGGATCCGCGACCTCCCCGCACTCGCGAGATCGCGCAACCGCACTCCAAGGGGCCACATGATCACCACCAGCGAGATGGAGAGGAGGCTGGCGCGCACCCCGTGGTGGGCCCGGCCTCGAGACTGGATCCGGGATGATCCGGACCTGCGCGGAGCCCGCGATTCATCCTTCGACTACACAGCGGGGGTACTGCGAGACCTCGTTCCCGGCGGCCTGTATCTTCTGCGCGGCCCTCGGCGTGTCGGCAAATCGGTCGAGGTCAAGAAGACCATCCAAAGGCTCATCGAGGGTGGTGAGGATCCTCGCCGTATCCTGTATGTCGCCGCCGACAACCTGAGTGCCCCGGACCTCCGCAGGATGGTGGATGCATCGACCGCCGTGACGCGCACCGAAGGCCCCCGATTCTGGTTTCTCGACGAAATCACCGCCATTACCGGCGGCTGGCCCGCCGAGATCAAATGGCTGCGGGACAACGACCCGAGATTCAGCGCCGACACCGTCGTCCTCACGGGATCATCGGCCACCGGCCTCGACGAGGCGATCAAGGCGCTCGCCGGGCGCAGGGGTGGTGCGCTGGACTCGGACCGTGTGCTTCTGCCGATGCCGTTTCGCGATTTTCTTCGCCTCACCCGGCGAGGACCCCCAGAGGCTGACTTCAGACCCTGGCCCGTCGCCCAGGTCACCCGGGACGCGCTGACCACGGCCGCGCGCGACCTCGCGCCCTGGCTCGACGACATGGTACGCGGTTGGGAAGACTACCTCGTGGTAGGTGGTTTCCCCCGGTCGGTGGACGCTCACATTCGCAACGCCGATGACGAGGCATTCCGCGGGGAGCTGCTGGATGTCGTCCACGGGGAGGCGCTGCGGCGAGCCCAGTGGTCCAAGTCCCGGACCGATGCGTTCGTGAGGCGCCTCGCCAGGGGTCTGGGCGCTCCCGCGAACCGCGCCGATATTGCCACCGACATCGGCGGCTCGGCCATACTGGTTCGCAACCGGATCAATGCACTGAGAGATGCGTTCACGGTCTGGCCGTGCTATCGGGAACGCGATCTGCGCCCGCACCTGCGCGCCCAGGAGAAGGTGTACCTGCTGGATCCCGTCTTTGCACGGTTGACCCGGTATCCTCAGCCGGGGCTGGGCAGGGGCATCCTCTCCGAGCAGCAGCTGGGAATCGCGCTACTCCGCGCCCTGGAACGGGCGAGGCCCGGTGCATTCCTCGACTTCGACGCGGTGCTGCATCACCGCACGCAGACCCGCAAGGAGATCGACTTTGTCGGACCGCACCTCGGTGATGCCGCCATCGAAGCAAAGTACGTGTCCGGCCACCGGTGGCGGCGGGCCATTCCGACGATCCGGGCGTCGCGCTGGCGGGGGATCGTGGCAACCCGGGACGCCCTTGATCTGCGAGACCCCGAAGTGGTGGCCGTCCCGGCGGGGCTGCTCGTCTGGCTGATCGGCGGCTGAGGCGGCCCAGCCCTTTCCGCCACGGGCGGCCAGCCCTTATGTTGCCTGTATTCAGAAGTCCCGATTCCCGCGTTTTTTTCCCGATCCAGGTGCGTCAATGGCCAACCGAACGATCACGGCGGCGCTGGCAGTCCACGGACTGCTGGCCGCCCTCTTAGCCGCCCCCGCCACCGCCACCGCGCAGGGACTTTCCGAGCAGGACCTCGCGCCCCTCCTCGAACGCGTGGAAGAGGGCGTGCTCGCACGCGCCAAGCTCGCCCAGGTGATGGTCGACAAGATCTTTTCCTTCTCCGAGCTCGGACAGCAGGAGATCGAAACCTCGGCGTACGTGACGGGCATCCTCGAGGAGAACGGCTTTACCATCGAGCGCGCGCCCGTGGGCATCCCCACGGCCTGGTTCGCGCGCTGGGGGAGCGGCGAGCCGGTCATCTCCTTCGGATCGGACATCGACGGGATCCCGAAGGCGAACCAGAAGCCGGGGGTGGCCTATCACGACCCGCTGGTGCCGGGGGCGCCGGGTCACGGCGAGGGGCACAACTCGGGACAGGCGGTCAACGTGGTGGCGGCGCTCGCGCTGAAGGAAGTCATGGAGGCCGAGGGAATCCAGGGCACGCTGGTGCTGTGGCCCGGGGTCGCCGAGGAGCAGCTGGGTTCAAAGGCCTGGTACGTGCGGGACGGCTACATGGAGGACATCGACGTTACGCTGTTCACCCACGTCAGCAGCAACCTGTCGGTGAGCTGGGGCCAGGGTGGGGGGACGGGTCTCGTCTCCGTGGAGTTCACCTTCGAGGGCGAGGCCGCGCACGGAGCAGGCTCCCCCTGGCGCGGCCGCAGCGCGCTGGACGCCGTAGAACTGATGAACGTCGCGTGGAACTTCAAGCGCGAGCACCTTCACCCGAACCAGCGCTCCCACTACGTGATCAGCGACGGCGGCGACCAGCCCAACGTAGTGCCGCCGAGCGCCTCGGTGTGGTACTTCATCCGCGAGATGGACTACGAAGACATCAAGCGCAACTTCGACACCGCCATCCGCATCGCGAAGGGCGCGGCCATGATGACGGACACGGAGATGTCGTACCGGATCATCGGGGCCGCATGGCCGCGGCACTTCAACAGGGTCGTGGCCGAGACGATGTACGAGCACATCCAGGATGTCGGGCTCCCGGAGTGGACCGACGATGACCACGAATTCGCCAGCGCGGTGCAGCAGTCGGTGGGGAGCGTCCCGTCGGGGATGCCGACCACCCTCTCGCAACTCGGCACGCCGGGCCCGCGCCGCAGCGGCGGATCCGACGACATCGGCGACATCTCGTGGAACGTGCCCACGGTCACCCTGCGCTTCCCGTCGAATGTGCCGGGACTCCCCGGCCACCACTGGTCGAGCGCCATGGCGATGGCGACCCCGATCGCGCACAAGGGGGCGGTCGCGGGCGCCCGCGTGATGGCCCGTACCGCGCTCCAGCTCTTCGCGCAACCGGAGTTGGTCGACCAGGCCTGGACCTACTTCCGGGATGAACAGACAGTGGGGGTGGAGTATATTCCCTTCATCGGTCCCGACGACCCGCCGCCCATCGACCTCAACCGGGAGATCATGGACGCGTACCGTCCCCTACTGAGGCAGTATTACTACGACGAGACCCGCTTCGACACCTATCTGGAACAGCTGGGGATCAGGTATCCCACAATCACACGGCCGATTTCGGAGGATGACCGGGGACCCCGGTAGGACTTCGGTGACAGGAATCTCGAATGCTCGGACGACAGGAATCTCGAATGACTAAAGCCAGCCGCAGGATTCTCTACACAGCCGCCGCCATGCCGCTGATGGCGACCCTCGCCGGCGCGGGCGGACATCCCGGGAACGCGGGGAAGTTCCCGGTCGATATGCTCCCGTCCGACGGGCTTCCGGTCGCGTCGGTCCAGGACACCACCGAGGTGGGCTGGCGGATACTGGCCGAGCTCAACTACCGGACCGGCGAGAAGACGGATACGCTGGCCGCTCTGGAAGGGAAGCTGGTCAAGATCCCCGGGTTTACCGTACCGCTCGAGGACTGGGCCTCTTCCGCGACCGAATTCCTCCTTGTGCCATACGTGGGGGCTTGCATCCACACGCCCCCTCCTCCGCCGAACCAGCTCGTCTACATCGAGATGGATGAAGGGAAGCGGGCGAAGATGGACGGCTGGAACCCGGTGTGGGTCGAGGGCGTGCTCACGATCGAGATGACGCAAAGCGTCTACGGCGATGTCGGCTACACCATCACCGGCCACCGGGTCTACCCATACGAGTTCTGATCCGCGAAATGGCCGGCCGAATGCTGCGGGGACCTCTTTCGCTGCGCGCCGGCCGACCCGGGAGCCATCGCCGAGCCGGGGGCCGGCGATGAGCCTCGCAATCGATGTCCAGCGCCTCCGCTTCCGCTACGGCCGCGGCCCCTGGGTGCTGGATATTCCCGAACTCACGCTCGAACGGGGCACGCGCGCATTCCTCTTCGGCCCCAGCGGGAGCGGCAAGACCACGCTGCTCGGCGTGCTGGCGGGCGTGCTCAAGCCCGAGGAGGGCGAGGTCAAGGTGCTCGGACGCGACCTCGCCTCCCTTTCAGGCGCGCAGCGGGACGCCTTCCGGGCGGAGCACATCGGCTACGTCTTCCAGATGTTCAACCTCATTCCCTATCTGTCGGTCCTCGACAACATCACGCTGCCGGCCCGCATGAATGCGGCGCGGCGCGCCCGGCTGGACGGTGTCGGCGTCAAGGAGGCCGCGGCGGTCCTCGCCGACCATCTCCACATCGGCGATCTGCTCAAGAGGCCGGTGACGGAGCTCTCGGTGGGCCAGCAGCAGCGGGTGGCCGCCTGCCGGGCGCTGATCGGGGCCCCGGAACTCATCGTCGCCGACGAACCGACCTCGTCCCTGGACTTCGACCGCCGGGAGGCCTTCCTCGAGCTGCTGTTTCGGGAGTGCGAGCGCGCTGGCGCCACCCTGGTGTTCGTCAGCCACGACCGCACGCTCGAGGGCATGTTCTCCCGCAGGATCTCCCTTCCCGACATCAACAAGGCAGCGCTCTAGCCACGGACTGCCCAATGCTCGTACTCGACCTCGCGCTCAAGTCCCTGCGCAACCGCGCCTTCAGCACCTCGCTCACCGTGGGCTCGATCGCGCTCAGCGTCGCGCTCCTGGTCGGCGTCGAGAACGTTCGCGTCGGCATGCGGGAGAGCTTCTCCAACACCATCAGCCAGACCGACCTGATCGTGGGCGCCAAGGGGGGCACGATCCAGCTGCTGCTGTACTCGGTCTTCGGGATGGGGTCGCCGACGAACAATCTGTCGTGGGAAACCTACCGCGAGTGGGCCGAACACCCGGCGGTCGAGTGGACCATCCCCTACGGCCTGGGCGACAGCCACCGCGGGTTCCGCGTCATCGGCACCAACGAGGACTTCTACCGCCGCTACCGCTACCGCGGCGGGCAGGAGATCGCGCTGGCGGAGGGCCGCGCCGGCTCGGAGGTCTTCGATGTCACCCTCGGTGCGGATGTGGCCGCCGAGCTGGGTTACGGGCTCGGTGACGAGGTCGCGGTGACGCACGGAATCGGCGAAGTGGGCTTCCTGAACCACGACCAGATGCCCTTCGAAGTGGTGGGCATACTCGCCAAGACCTTCACCCCGGTCGACCGCGCAGTCTACGTCACCCTGGAGGGCATCGAGGCCATCCACTTCGGATGGGAGGACGGCGCGCCGCCCATGCCCGGCGAAGAGCACACGCTCGAGGAAGTGCTTGCGATGGAGGAGATCGAGATCACACAGGTGACTTCGTTCTTCGTGGGCACGGCCAACCGGAGGGACGTGCTGCGGCTGCAGCGCGAGATCAACGACTACGAGGCCGAACCGATGATGGCGGTCATCCCCGGTCTGGCCCTCAGCGAGATGTGGCAGGGGATCGGCTACGCCGAGACGGGGCTGAGGCTGGTGACGATCTTCGTCGTGCTGGTGGGGCTGCTCGGCATGCTCGTCTCGCTCTACACGTCGCTCAACGAGCGCCGCCGGGAGATGGCGATCCTGCGCGCCGTTGGGGCGGGGCCGGGCAGCATCGTCGTGCTGCTGGTACTCGAGGCGGTGTGCCTGGCCGCGGCGGGCGCGCTCGCGGGACTGGGGCTGGTGTACGTGCTCCTCTCCGCTGGGCAGCCAATCGTCGAGGCGCAGGTGGGCCTCTTCATCCCGATCCGGCCGCCCGGCTCGGTGGAGTGGCTCTTCCTTGGCGCGGTGGTCACGGCCGGATTTCTGATGGGCTTCGTGCCGGCGCTCAAGGCCTACCGGACGGCGCTCCACGACGGGCTGGCGGTGCGGGTTTAGCAGGTCCGCAGGACGAGACAGGTAAAGAAAACATGACGGTTGGTAAAGTAAACCTTACGTTGCGAGTGAGTGGGCGGGGCGGTTCAGCGTGGATGCATCGTCTTGCCGCCGGCCTCCTCGTCGTCAGCGCGGGGTGCGGTGGTGGCGAAGACGCCAACGCCATCAAGGTCGGCGCGATCTTCGACCTCACCGGGCCCACCGCCGACGTGGGGACCGACTACGCGGACGGCATGCGCGGGTTCGTGGACTGGATCAACCTTCAGGGCGGCATCGAGGGGCGGCCGATCGACCTGATCTACCAGGACTACGCCTACCAGGTTCCACGCGCGGAACAGCTGTACAGCCAGTTCGTGAACGAGGGCGTCGTGGCCTTCATGGGGTGGGGGACCGGCGACACGGAGGCGCTCAAGCTCCGGATCGCGGAAGACGAAATCCCCTTCAGTTCGGCCTCGCTCTCACACGTCCTGGGGAACCCGGCCGAGGCCCCGTACAACTTCCTGCTCGCTACGAGCTATAGCGACCAGTTCCGCATCGCGCTGGACTGGATCGCGCAGAACCACGGGGACGGCGCGCCGGTCGTCGCGCTCATGCACAACGCGAGTCCGTTCGGGACGTCGCCCGCGCGTCTGGGCGGGATCGAGTTCGCCGAAGCGCGCGGCATCGATCTCACGCTGTACGAGATGCCGCGGGGTGCCGTGGACTACACCGGCGAGTTCTCGCGCATCCGCCAGAGCGGCGCGCAGTACGTGGTCTTCCAGAACACCTCCAGCCCGGCCGCCGTCGCCGTCCAGAACGCGCGCAGCCTGGGGCTGGACGTGACCCTCATCTGCCTGAACTGGTGCTCCAACGGGCAGCTGGTGCAGCTGGCCGGCGACGCTGCCGAAGGGGTCATGGGGACGATGCCCTACGCCCCGCTCGGGTTCGACGTGCCGGGCACGCGGCTAATCCGAGACTACCTGGACGCCAAGGGCGAGTCGATCGAGGGCAAGACAAACGCCTACACGCAGGCCTGGTGGACCTTCGCGGTCTTCGCCGAGGCGATGCGGCAGGTGCTGGCGGCGGGCGACGAGCTGACCGGCGCCAACATCAGGGCCGCGCTCGAGACCTTCACCGACTTCGACATGCTGGGCGTTACCGTGCCGCTGACCTTCACGCCGACGGACCACCTCGGCTCGAAGGGGCTGCGCATCTTCCGGGTCGAGGGGGGCGAGTGGGTGCCGATGACGGAGTTCATCCGCGCGCCGGCGGTGCCGTGAGCGACCCGCTCCTCCGCCTCAACAACATCGAGGTCCTGTACGACGACGTGATCCTGGTGCTTCGTGGGCTCTCCCTCGAGGTGGGCGAGGGGAAGATCGCCGCGCTCCTGGGGTCGAACGGGGCGGGGAAGACCACCACCCTGAAGGCGATCTCGGGACTGCTCTACGTCGAGGACGGCGAGGTCACCGACGGCACCATCGTCTTTGACGGCGAGGAGATCCAGGGGACCGACGCGCACCGGATCGTCGAGATGGGGATCTTCCAGGTTCTGGAGGGGCGCCGCGTTTTCGAGCACCTCACCGTGGACGAGAACCTGGTGGCGGGTGCGTACACGCGCCGGGACCGGAGGGCGGCCGGCTCCGACGCGCAGAAGGTCTTCCACTACTTCCCGGCGCTGGCCGGCCGTCGCAAGCAGATCGCGGGCCACCTTTCGGGCGGCGAGCAGCAGATGCTGGCGCTGGGCCGGGCGCTGATGGCGTCGCCGCGCATGATGCTGCTCGACGAGCCCTCGCTGGGTCTCGCCCCGATCCTGGTCGAGGGCATCTTCGAGATCATCGAGCGGATCAACCGCGAGGAGGGGACGACGATCCTGCTCGTCGAGCAAAACGCGCGGCTGGCGCTTGCGGTGGCCGACTACGGGTATGTGATGGAGGGCGGACGCGTCGTGCTCGAGGGCACGGCCGACGAACTCCGCGCCAACGAGGACGTGAAGGAGTTCTACCTCGGGCTGGGCGACACCGGGCGGCGGTCGTACCGGGACGTGAAGCACTACCGGCGCCGGAAGCGGTGGCTGTCGTGAGCGGCGTACACGGCGGCCCGCTCCTCTACGACCCCGACCGCGAGGCCCCGGCCGACTGGGGCGCCGTGCAGGACCGGCTGGCGCCACTCGCGGTTCGGTACGGGGCCTGGCGCAGCAGCGAGATCCGTCGGCGGCTCGCCCGGGCGGGGATCTCGCCGGAAGATGTCCGGGACGTGGCGGGCCTCGCCGGCATCCCCGTGTTGGCAAAGGACGACCTGCCCGCCCTCCAGGCCGCGGATCCGCCTTTCGGCGGGATGCTGGCCGTCCCGCCTGGCACGCTGCGCCGGGTATATCGCTCGCCAGGACCGATCAACGACCCTGAAGGTCGCCGCGACGACTTCTGGCGAATGGCGCCGGCCGTCTGGGCGGCGGGATTCCGCCCCGACGACGTGGTCCTCAACACCTTCTCCTACCACCTGACTCCCGGCGGCATGATGCTGGACAGCGGACTGCGCGCGGTGGGGTGCGCGGTGATTCCGGGCGGCGTAGGGAACACGGCCGCGCAGATCGACGTGGCGCGCGCGGCCGGGGCCACCGGATACACGGGCACGCCGCAGTTCCTGCTGACGCTCCTTGAGCGGGCCCGGGAAACCGGCCGGAAGCTGCCCTTCAGGCGCGCCCTGGTCACGGGCGCGCCGCTGCCGCCGCCTCTGCGCGAGCTCCTCCAGGGCGAGTTCGGGGTGGATGTCTACCAGGCGTACGGCACCGCCGACGCGGGGACCATCGGTCATGAGTGCGAAGCGAAGGACGGGTGGCACGTCTCGATCGAAATCGTGGTCGAGGTACTCGTGCCGGGGGAAGACCGTCCGGCGGCCGACGGCGAGGCCGGGCAGGTCGTGGTGACGAGCCCGAACGAGGTCTACCCGCTGGTGCGGTTCGGGACGGGGGACCTGTCGGCGTGGAACCGCGAGCCGTGCCGGTGCGGGCGGACCGGCCCGCGGCTCGCCGGGTTCCTGGGCCGGGTGGGCGAGGGCGTGAAGGTGAGGGGCATGTTCGTGCATCCGCGCGAGTTGGCCGCGGCGCTGGGGGGCGACCGCGCGGTCGCAGGGTACCAGGCCGTGGTGTCGGAGGGGGCCGACGGGGGCGATGTGCTCACCGTGAGGGTGGAAGCCGCCCCGGGAGCGGTGCTGGGCGCGGGGGAGGTCGCCGCGCTGGGGGCGCGGATACGCGAGGCCGTGAAGGTCAGGGCGGGGGTGGAAGTTGTGGCTGCCGGGACGATCCGCGAGCTGTGACTTTAACACATATCCGAGCC
>VXLT01000307.1 GCA_009841475.1 Gemmatimonadota bacterium | reverse complement strand
GGCGCCGGCTACGAGGCGACCGAGTACCTGCCCCTCCACCACCAGCCCGGCGAGCGCCCACCCGCTGACGGGAGCGAGCGTCACGCCCAGCATCTGGTGGCCGGTATTCACATACACGTTCTCGCGCGACGGCACCTTGCCGATCACGGGAAGCGTGTCCGGCACCATCGGGCGCATCCCCACCCAGGCGCGGCCTCCCTCCCGCGCCTCCGGGATGTCCACCTCGCGGCTCACCGCGCGGCGGAGCGCCCGGACCCTCGCCGTGTCCATCCGGCGGTTTACGCCTGACAGCTCCATCGTGCCGCCGAAGCGGAGCGCGCCCTCGAAGGGGGTCAACCCGACGCGCGCGTCGCCCAGGTAGAGGGGCTGGCGCAACTGGCGCGCCGGCCGCGCGATCGTGACCGAGTACCCCTTCCCGGCGGTGAGCGGGATGCGCCACCCCGCCATCCGCACCAGGGTTCCCGTTTGCGCACCCGCGGCCAGCACCACGGCGTCCACCTCCAGGTCCCCCCGCGAGGTCACGATTGCACGCACCCGCGATCCTTCGCGGACAGCCCCCGGTGCCCACCTGGAGGTCCGCACGCGCATCGCGCCGGCCGACGCCCACTTCGATGTCCTCCCGATCCGGCGCGTCCCCACCCCGTCCCACTCGAACCCCAGCACCATCGTCCCTTCGAAGATCTCGGCGCCTCCGGCCCTCAGCGCTGCGGCCAGCCCTTCGGTCAGCGACTCCGGGCGCACGTGCCGGTCCGTCTCGACGTGGATCCCGCTTGAGAACCCGGGCCGCAACAGAGGCTCCATCCCGTATACTTCGTTCCCGTCCAGCTCCCGCCAGGAAGCCCCGCTCTTTGCCGCCACGGTCTCGATATCCTTCACCTTCTCGTCCCGGAGCGCCGGATCGCGGTATGCGAACAGAATCCCCGACCGCCCCCGCTCGAACTCTACGCCGTCCGCCGCCAATTCGTCGTAGAGCTCCCCGGTGACCGCATTCAGCGATGCCAGTGCGCGGATCCCGTGCGCGCGGGCGGACTCGGTGCAGTGGGCACGGAACCGAAGCAGCCATGGCGCGAGCCGGGGCAGGGCCGCAGCCGGAATGTGGAAGTGACTGGCCCGGCGCAGCATCCAGAGGAGCGACTTCGCGGTCAGGCCGGGAGCGGGAAGCGGCGTCGAGACGGAGGGGCAGACCCAGCCGTTGTTCCCCCGCGAGCACCCGCCACCGACACCGCCCGCCTCCACAACCACCGGATCCGCGCCGAGCTTCCTCAGGTAGTGGGCCGTCGCGAGCCCAACGAGACCGCCGCCAACGATGCCAACACGCATCAGACGCCGCCGGACCGTTGGCCGGTCATGCGGATCCCACCCGATGCGTGCTCAACCCTTGCTTCGGAAATGACAACTCAACCTTACATTCTGTAAATCGGACTTTACGTCGCTCAGCAGGCACAGCTCTCCGCGCAAGCAACCCTGCTACCATCACTCTAAACCAATACGGGTGTAGGAAACACGGTGCCGTTTTCTGGCGCAGGAGTGCCTTGCCGCTTCTGCCGGTGCTCGCTCCTCGTGCTACTGTCCCTGGTCAGGAGGTGACAAACCGATGTCTCGCGCGCTGCTCACCATCATCATCGCCGCCGCCGTTTCCTCCTGCGTCACGGAATCCTCCGGGCCTCCCGCGCTCCGCGAGACCCTCCCGAACGGCGCACTCCTGGTGCGATACCCCGACCTTCCCGCCATCGACGACACCGTGCCGGAAACCACCGAAGCGCAGGCGGATCTGACTCTCGGTTCCATCGATGGCGAGGACCTGAATCTCGTCTTCGGCGCCATCCGGGGCGTCCAGGTCGCCAGTGACGGAACCATCTACGTGCTGGACCAGCAGGCCGCCGAGGTCCGTGTCTTCGACTCCGGGGGCCGGTACCTGCGGACGATCGTCCGGCGGGGCGAGGGCCCCGGAGAGATTGCGGCTTCCAACGGGATCTCCCTCTCCGGAGACACCCTGTTGTGGGTCCACGACACCGGACAGTGGACGGTCATCGGGGTGGACCCGGCCGGGGTGGAGGTTCGTCGGTTCATCAAGCCGGTCATGAGCTACTCGTACATCTGGAACGCGACCTTCGACGATCTGGGACGCTATTGGAAGGAGACCTCCCACGCGGTCGGAGAACGCAACTTCCCGCCCCCGATGGGCCTGAGTCACCTCACCGACCGGTACTACTACAAGTCCTACGACCTGTCCAGCGAGGCCGTCGACTCCGTCTACATCGGCGAGTTCAGCGGCCGGTCCTACGCATACTCCACGCCTGAAATAGTGTGGGGGTACATGAACATCCGCTTCGAGGCCTCGGACCAGACCATCGTGAACCCCTCCGGCGGATTCTGGCGTGCGAACACCGCGGAGTACCGAATCGCCCGGACCAATGAGGTTGGCGACACGCTGGTCGTCATCGAGGCAGGGCTGCCCGTGCAACCGGTGACGGACGAGGACCGTGCCGCCTACGTGGCGGAGTACCTCGAGTTCAGGCCCGAACTGCGCCGCGAGGCCGAAGAGGTCGCGGCACTCCTGCCGGACGTCAAGCCCATACTGGAGGACATGTTCGTAGATGACGAAGGCCACCTCTGGGTGCAAAGGGTCACTCCAGGCGACGCCCCCGCTTTCTACGACCGGTATACGGAAGACGGCGACTACCGGGGCTCCGTTCGCCTCGGGTTCACCGCGGCCGGCCCGCTCTGGGTCCAGCACGGCGCGATCTACACATGGATCACGGACGAAATAGACGTTCCGTACGTAATCCGGGCGCCCCTGTCATGATCCCGGCTTCCTGACCAGCACGTACCTCCCATATTCCCGATCGGGGAAAAACCCGGCAACGCTCGCGCCGGCCCCAAGCAACCGGATAAAGGCCCGGCGCGTGGTGCGCCGCCATGCGAGCGCCTCTTCAGCCGACCGCGCCGCGACGGCCTCGATATCGCCAGGAATCAACACCTCGACGATCGCGGCCTCCGTGTAGCCGGCCCCGCCCGGTGCGTCCGCCGGGCTGCCCGGTCCGCGCGCCGCACCCACCCCCTGGGGCGCCACAACAACCGCGCCCCCTCTCCGCGGCGGCCCTGGCCCGGCCTCCGCCCCCTCCCGCTCCAGGCACCACCTCACGATGAACCGATCGGTGCCCAGCTGGTGCAGGTCGCTATCCGACCGGCCGTACATGTCGGGGACGTATTCGTCTATGGTGACGCCCAGCCGGTTGAGGTTCAGGTGCGCGTTCCGCGCCACCAGCGGATCGAACGTCCAGTAGACGTTCTTCACGCCCAGGGCCCGCAGCGCGTCGCCCTGGGCCAACTTGAGGCGTTTGCCCATCCCCTGGTCCCGGACTTCGGGCCGCACGGCAAGCATGTGGGACCAGTGCGCCAGCTCACCTTTGCGCAAGCCGGTGATCCCGAAGACGAAGCCGAGCAGCTTCTCTCGCGGCCCGAAGGCACCCAGGCAAACCCCGCCCATCTTGACCGCGACCTGCAGCATGCTGACCGGCACGACGTCCGAAAACGACGAGCCCCAGGTGTCCCGCTGCAGGTCCACGCAGGCCTTGAACTCGTCTTCGTTCCGCAGGTGTCGGATTTCGACTTCGCTCATTCTTCCTCGTCCGCCAACGGGGTGCGCCCGGAGCGGCCTGGACCACCGAACAGCCGATGGTTCGCAACGCGGCATGCTACCGCCCGCGAATCGAAGGCGGCAAGTTAACCGAACCCATGAGCGGACCCACCCCCCACACTCACCTCTCGCCCGATGTCGTCATCATCGGAGCCGGCATCGTGGGCGCATCCGCCGCCTGGCATCTCGCCTCGCGCGGACTGTCCGTCGCGGTTCTCGAGCGCGAGCCCGCTCCCGCGCTCGGCTCGACCGGGCGGAGCGCGGCCGGGGTGCGCGTGCAGTTCACGACCCGTACGAACATCGAGTGGTCCCTCTATTCGCTGCCGCGGTTCCGCGAGTTCCCGGACCGGCACGGCTTCGAGGTCGGCTACCGCGACATCGGCTACCTCCTCCTGGTTCCGCCCGGCCGCTGGGAGTCGCACCTGGCGTCCGTCGCGCTCCAGCACAGCCTCGGCGCACCGGTCGAGGTTCTCTCCCCGGACGAGGCGCTCCGTTACGTCCCGCTCGCCACCCACGATCTCGCAGGCGCCACCTACGGCCCCTGGGACGGCATCATCGACCCCCATATGGCCACCCACGCCTGGGTCTCGATGAGCCGCGCGGCCGGCGTCGACTACCGCTTCGGCCGCACCGTCACCGCGCTGCACCGGGAAGACCGCCGGTGGCGCGTCCGGTGCGGCGGCGAGATCCTGTCGTGCGCCCACGTCGTCAACGCCGCCGGCGCCTGGTCGGGCGAGATCGCGCGCCTCGCCGGCCTCCACGTCCCGGTCCGCCCCAAGCGCATCCAGATCTTCCTCAGCGCCCCCATCGCCGACGACCGCGTCTACCCGCTCACCATCGATCTCGGCACCGGCGTCTACCTGCGCAGCGAGGGCGACCGGATCCTCTTCGGCCTCGACACGCACGCCGACGACGGCTTCACCGAGGGAGTCGACTGGAGTTGGCTGGAAGAGGTGCTGCTGACCGGCGTCGAGCGCTACCCCTGGTGGGAGGACCTCGGCGTCGACCGCCAGGGAAGCTGGTGGGGCTACTACGGCGTGACGCCCGACAACAGCCCGGTGATCGGCTTCAACCCCGGCGCCCGCGGGTGGGTCGACGCCTGCGGATTCTCGGGACATGGGATCATGCACGCGCCCGCGACCGGGCTGGCAGTCTCCGAACTGATCGCCGACGGGCGCTCGCACACCCTTGACGCGGCGGCGTTCCGCCACGAAAGGTTCGAAGGGGCGGGGGCCGGCCTGGACGGGACAGGCGCCGCCTCCGACGGGACGGGCACCGGGGTGGAAGCCAACATCTTCTGAGGACTCGACATGCTGAGATTCGCCGAAGAGGTCATGCTCCTTCTGCTGGACGACGAAGGGGAGAGGTTCCTGCGGGTCCCCGACTGGTCGCTGCGCTACGCGCTGGGCGGCGCCGTGCTGATGGACCTGGCGATGGAGGACCGCATAGACACCGACCTCAAACGCTTGATGCTCATCGACTCCACGCCACTCGAAGACGACATCCTCGATCCCGTCCTCGCGGAGATCGCGCAGGACACGGCGATGCACGGTTCGGATGCCCACAACTCCCGCTTCTGGGTGGAACGCGCCGCCGCCCGATCCGACGAGATCCGCGAAGCGGCCATCGAGCGGCTGATCGGGCGGGGCATCCTGGAGCGCCGGGAGG
Source organism: Gemmatimonadota bacterium (assembly GCA_009841475.1). GTDB lineage: Bacteria > Gemmatimonadota > Gemmatimonadetes > Longimicrobiales > Gaopeijiaceae > Bin94. Next base: position 16,132 of record VXLT01000307.1, on the reverse strand, counting down.
ACCGCTTCCTGTGGGTCTTCCGTTCCCGCCGCTATCCCATGGTCGACGGCACCGCAGAGCGCGAAGTCAAGCTGCGGATCATGGAGCTCCTCTTCAGCGACATGATTCCCACCCCGCGGGACGTCGTGATCATCTGTCTGGCCGATGCGTGCGGCATCTTCGCCGAGCTCCTGAGCCGCCGCGAACTGCAGCACGTTACGCCGCGAATCCGGCACCTGCGCCAGCTGGACCTCATCGGCCAGGCCGTCACCGCTGCCGTGTGGGACATCGAGGTGTCTCTGGCCCAGGTGATCCGGCCGCACTTCGTGTAGCGGCCGCGGACTCCGAAGAGCCCCGAAACCGGTCCGTCCGCAGCCCACGCGAGCATCGTTTCGCCCCGAATCTGTAAAGCAGACTTTACATTTTATGATGTAAACGTTACACTTTTGCCCCAGAAGCACGTGAAACGCATCCTGCTGTCGCACATCCCCTGATGGAGGAACAACATGGATACCCGCCTCGAAAACCGCGTCCGGCAACACCGCAAGGCCGAAGGATTCTCCCAGCGGGAGCTGGCCAAGCTGCTGGGGGTCTCCAGGCAGGCGATACACGCAATCGAATCCGGCTCACAGGTTCCCTCGACCAGCCTCGGCCTGCGCCTGGCGCGGGTGTTCGGATGCGCGGTGGAGGATCTCTTCAGCCTCGCGGCGGATCCCGGGATGCGTGCCCGGCTTGCGCCCTCTCCTCCCGGGCTGGCGGGCGGGTCGCGCGTGGCGCTGGGCCGGGTAGATGGCCGGCTGGTCGCACACCGTCTCGCCCCGCTCGGCCTGACCGCCGCTGACGGAATCCTGGGCGAAATCGACGGTGACGAAGGCGCGGTCCAGCCGCTCGCGGACATCCGCCAAATCGATCACAACGTGCTCGTCGCCGGGTGTGCACCGATCCTGGGCGCCCTGGCCCACAGGGTCGGCCAGCGCTTCAACGACGCCCGCCTGACCTGGCTGCGGGCCGGCAACGGGCGTGCCCTCGATCTGTTCTCGCAGGGACTGGTGCATGTCGCCGGCCTGCACCTGCCCGGCGAGAACGGTGACGAAGATGCGGCGGCAGCCGGGCAGCGCGCGATGCCGGGACGGCGCCTCCTGGTGGTCAACCTTACGCGCTGGAGACAGGGGCTCGTGGTGGCCGCCGGCAATCCGCTTGGTATCGGTTCCGGCGCCGATCTGCTGCGGTCCGACGTGCGCGTCGCCCAGCGTGAAGCGGGTTCCGGGGCCCAGGACCTCGCCGTCAGGCTGGCCGACGCGCATGGAGACCGCGAACTCCCGTCCACCGGACCCCGGGCGATCGGACACGGGGACGTGGCACGCCTTGTGCGGACGGGATCGGCCGATGTCGGAATCGCCATCGAGGCGGCGGCGCTCGCCGAAGGGCTCGACTTCGTTCCGCTGACCGAAGAGCGCTTCGACCTGATCGTTCCGGACGCGCTGTCACGGAAAGCGCCCGTCTCGCGGCTGCTCGACGCCGTGGACGATCCCGGCTTCCGCACCGAGCTTAGCCATCTGCCCGGGTATGACGTCTCACAGAGCGGGCAGGTGACGACGGTGGAAGCGGCGTGACGAGGGGGCTCGCGGCGCGTCCGGAGCCATCGCATGGACGAGTTGTGCACCCGGTGGCCACGGTGGCGCGCATGTGGGCCGGGCCGACCGCACGCCTCGGCTTGGCCGCCAGCGCGGCCGTTCTGCTCGCCGCCTGCGCGACCGACGGGCCTGACCGCGAACCCCTGCGCGTCTTCGCGGCGTCTTCGCTCACCGAGGCCTTCCAGGAGATGGCCGACGCTTTCGAGGATGCGTTGCCGGGCACCGAGGTGGAGCTGGTTTTCGCGGGGAGCCAGGTGCTCAGGCTCCAGATCGAACAGGGCGCCCACGCCGACATCTTCGCGTCGGCCGACCCCCGGCACATGGAGTCGCTCGCGCGGGACGGGCTGGTGACGGGGCCGCGGCTCCTCGCGGAGAACGAGCTGGTGGTGATCGTGCCGCCGGGGAATCCCGCCGGAATCGAGGCGTTCGCGGATCTCGCGGGGGCTCACCGGGTGGTGATCGGAACGCCGAACGTGCCGGTGGGGGCCTATACGCGCGAAGCGCTGCGCCGGGCCGAGGCGGCGGTGGAGCTCCCAGGGTTCGAGAAGGCGGTGATGGGCCGGGTCGTCTCCGAGGAGAGCAATGTGCGTCTGGTGCGGGCCAAGGTGGAGCTGGGTGAGGCGGATGCCGCGATCGTGTACCGGACGGACGCCGTACCGGGGCGCGTGCGGACGGTGCAGGTGCCGCCCCGGGCCAATGTGCGGGCGCGCTACCTGATCGGGGTGGTGGCAGGCGCCCAGAACCCTGCCGCGGCGGAGCGGTGGGTCGCGTACGCGTCCTCGGCGGAAGGACGCCGCATCCTCTCCCGGCACGGCTTCCTCGCGGACGTCAGAGCCGCGCAGTAGCGCGTGACCGGCCGCCGGTCTCTCGCGGCGAGGGCGCCGTTCCTGGCTGCCGTACCGATGCTGCTGATCCTGGCGGTGCCCCTCCTGGCGCTGGCGGGAGCCTCGTCACCCGGGGACATCGCCGCGGGGGCACGTCATCCGCTCTTCCTTCCGGCCCTCTGGCTCAGCGCGCGCACCACCCTCGTCAGCCTGGCCGTCATGGTGCTGGCCGGCACACCCCTCGCCTGGTGGATGGCGTCGCGGCCCGGACGCCGGTCGCGCATCGTGGAGTCCCTGGTTGACCTGCCGATCGTGGTCCCCCCCGCAGTCATGGGGATCGCGCTCCTGGAGACGTTCGGGCGCAATGGACTCTTCGGACCGTTCCTGTCGTCACTCGGGGTTCAAGTCCCCTTCACCACTGCCGCCGTCGTCGCCGCGCAGGTCGTCGTTTCGGCCCCGTTCTACGTCCAGGCGACGGCCACGGCGTTCCGGCGTGTGGACGAAGACCTGCTGATCGTCGCCCGCACCCTTGGCCATTCACCCGCCAGCACCTTCTTCCGGGTCGCGGTCCCTCTCGCGCTTCCCGGGATGGTCGCGGGCGCGGCCCTCGCCTGGGCGCGCGCGCTGGGTGAGTTCGGCGCCACGCTTCTTTTCGCCGGCAACCTCCCCGGTACCACGCAGACGATGCCGCTCGCGGTCTACACTGCGCTCGAATCGGACGCGCGGGTCGCCGTTGCCCTTTCGCTGGTGCTGGTCGGCGCCAGCGCGCTGCTCCTCTTCCCGCTGCGCACTCTCCCGGCGCTCATCGGGCGACGCTTCGGAGCGGGAAGCGGTGCCGGAGCGTCGCCGGGCAGCGGCTTGGCCGGTCCCTGATCCGTGCGCTGGAGCGTGCACGTCCAGGCATCCGCAGGAGCGTTCCACCTGGACGCCTGCGTGGAGGGCGAAGCCGCGCCCGTCGTCATCATCGGCCCCAACGGGTCTGGCAAGACCACCCTTCTGCGCGTCATTGCCGGCGCCTACCAGGCCCGCTCGGGGCGCATTCGCCTCGGCGAGCGCGTCCTCTTCGACTCGGAAACCGGCATCAGCATCGCCCCGGAGGAGCGCCGGGTCGGCTACGTGCCGCAGGGATACGGGCTCTTCCCCCACCTGACCGTCCTCGACAACGTCGCTTTCGGACTGGTGGGCGGCGCGCGGCGAAGGGCGCGTTCGGAGCGACGCCGGATCGCCGCCGAGCTGCTGGCCGATGTGAAGTGCTCCCACCTGGCGCCGCGCCACCCGGCCACATTGTCAGGCGGCGAAAAGCAGCGCGTCGCGCTGGCCCGCGCTCTGCTCCCGGTCCCCGAGATGCTGCTCCTCGACGAGCCCCTGGCTGCTCTGGACGTGGCCGCCCGCCGCGGCCTGCGGGCCTACCTCGCGCGCCATCTGGCAAGACGGACCCGGCCGGCGATCGTGGTCACACACGACCCGCGCGACGTTCACGCGCTGGGCTCGCCCGCCGTCTATGCGCTGGAGGAGGGTCGGGTGGTGCAACAAGGCCCAGCCGGGCACCTGGCCGCCCACCCCGGCACCGCGTTCATCGCGGAGTTCTTCGGGGTGGACGCTACCGGGGCCAGACCCGATACCTGAAGGTGACCGACAGCGTCCCGTTGTAGATCGCGTTCCCGGCTTCGAACGTCGCGTCCACCGGGCGCAGCCCAACTTCGTACCGTACCCCGGCGGCCCCGCCCCACCCCTCGATCTCCGACCCCATCACAAGTCCGAATTCGAATCGGTTCTGGTCGAAATCGGCGATGTCGCCGCACGACTGTTCGGCCAGCCGGCACCGGAGCAGGACGCCCACCGAAAGTCCCCCGTACAGGTGGGGACGAAGTGACCCGGTGGGCGCCGTGCGAAGCTGGCCCAGCAGCGGCAACTGCAGATATGACAGCCTGTACGCCGCCTGGCCGACTTCGCCCAGCTCGGTCTTTACCGCGGAACCCTTGCTTGAAAAGTGAAGTTCCGGCCGGAAGGAAAACGTCTCCCCCACCGGAAAATCGCCCATGACGCCGATCATGAATGCCGTCCGCCATGTGAAGTCGCCCGATCCGCCGCCGATGAAGTTGGTCCGTTGAATGCCGCCGATCACGTCTGCCGGCACCTGCGCCCGCGCCTCGGTGAGGGGGGCGGTGGTCAGGAGGACGCCCAGCGAAAGGACAGCCCGAACCCGACCGAACTTGTTCGTCATCTCATCTCCCGGTGCGCAAGGTGCTGATTGAGTCTGTTCGCGGCCCGCCCGCCGGTCAATGCGCTCCCCGCGCATCCGGCCGGCTTCGCCGTGGCCCAGGGGTCCCGCCCTTGACAGCTCCATCCCCTTCGGACGTACCATCTTGAAGTCGAATCTTCCGTATCTCAAAGGAGAACCGAACGCCATGAAACGCCCTCAGACCACCCTTTTGCTTCTGGCCGCCGCCGGGCTTGCGACGGGCCTGGCAGCCTGCGCGAGCGCAGGAGGTTCCAGCGATGGCGGCCCCCGCCGGGACCCCAATGTGATCACCGCGGAGGAGCTGGTCGATTTTGCAACCACTAACGCGCTCGACGCGATCCGCCGTCTGCGTCCCCGGTGGCTCCAGGGCCGGGGAAACCTCCGTCCGACGGTCGTGGTCGACGGGGCCAGGATGGACAACCTCGAGGACGCGCTGCAGTCGATCCAGGCGGCCAGCGTGAGGACGATGCGGTACATGAGCGCATCGGACGCGACCATGCGCTTCGGGACCAACTTCCAGGGCGGCGCCATCGAGGTGACCACCCGCGGTGGATAGCAGCACGGGGATCCGCTAACCCGCCAGGAAACGCCGCGAAAAGTCGCCCAGGACCCGGGCGCAGGCTTCGATCTCGTCGACCCTGACCCATTCCTCGGCCGCGTGGGCCTGGGCGATCGATCCGGGCCCGAAACAGACGGCCGGGATCCCGTGCTCGTTGAGGAAGCACGCGTCCACCCACGCCGTCATCCCCCCCACCGCCCCCGGCAGCCCCGCGCGGCGGCAGGCCCGGCGCAGCCCATCCACCAGGCCCGACCCCACCGGCACCTCCGTCGCGGCCCGGTAGAGCCCCGCTTCCACGGTCGCGTCGAGGCCGGGGCACCGCTCCCGCGCCCGCTTCAGCACCCGGGCGGCCTCGGCCATCACGTCGCGGGCCGTTTCGCCCGGCAGCGTGCGTCGCTCGACCACGAGCCGGCACCCGTCCGGGTAGACCGACGGCGCGCTGCCGCCCTCGATCGTCCCCGCGTGAAGGGAGGCGGGGCCGAGAAGCGGGTGGCCGGTCTCGTGCGCGAGGCGCCGGCACTCCTCCTCGAATGCGACCAGCACATGGCCCATATGGGTGATCGCGTCCACTCCGGCGTCCGGCCGCGAGCCGTGGGCGGCAAGGCCCTTCGCCCGAACGTCGATCCAAAGGAAGCCCTTGTGCGCCGGCATGACGGCGAGGCCGGTGGGTTCGCAGACGATCGCCGCATCGGCACGCAGACCCGACGCGACGAGCGCCTCCATTCCCAGCGACGCATGTTCCTCGTCCGCCGTCAGCGCCACTACGAGCTCTCCCGCGATCTCCTCGCGCGCGAGCTCGGCGGCAACGGCCAGGATGCAGGCCACCCCCGACTTCATGTCGGCGGCCCCGCGCCCGAAGAGGCGGCCGTCACGGATTGCGCCGGAAAACGGGTCCGCCATTCCGGACACGCCCACCGTGTCGAGGTGGCCGTTGAGGAGGAGGGACGGACCGCGCCCACCACCACGCCGGGCCACCACGTTGAACCGTCCCGGGGCCACTTCGCTGACGGCCGCCCGGTAGCCCCAGCCGCGCAGCCATCGTTCTGCCAGCGCCGCCACCCGGAGCTCCCCCTCTCCACCCTCCTCCAGGACCGGGTTCACCGAGGGCACGCGAACGAGCCGGCTCGTCATGGTCACCGGATTTCCGGAGTGGGGTGTCTCGGTCATGTGTCCAGATTTCATGTCGGTGGTTGGAAAAATGTACACCGCAGCCGATCTGCGACTGCGCGATCAGGATCAAGTAAACACACTTGAACCCTGAAAACATATGTTTTCACAGACGAAATCGCCTTTCCAGCCCGGTCACCGCCCTGCCGACGGAACGGCACGGTTATTGCTTGCTATTAGTGGGCGCCGGCCGGGAGGGTCCGGGCCAAACCCGGTCCCCCCGCGCGGATTCGGCGAACGGCAACACTCAGACCACAGGAGGGTGCGATTCGCAAGTTCACTGTCAATCTGCTGAGCGCGGCAGCGCTCGTCGCAGCGGGCTACGCACTCCTCCGCCAGGGGAACGGCCGGTCGGAGCCGGACGAGGCTCGGATCGACGACGTCCCAGCGGGAGAGAAGATCCCCGGCAGGATCCGGCTGGAGAAGCTGAGAGAGCTGGGAATCTGATCCCGGCCTGGCTCCGGCCAGGCTGCGGATCCGGCCCGCCGCCCGAGCGTGGCGGCGCAGACGGAAAGGGGGGCGGCCCATCGCGGGTCGCCCCCCTTTTTTCGTGGGAATCGGCCCGGCTACTCGAAGTGCACCGCGTTCTTCTCGATGTAGTCGGACCACTCCGGCGGCACGTCCGTGTCCGGGAAGATCGCCTGGACCGGACACTCCGGCTCACAGGCGCCGCAGTCGATGCACTCGTCGGGGTGAATGAGATACTGCTCGCCGGCTTCGTAGATGCAGTCGACCGGACAGACCTCGACGCAACTCGCGTCCTTGGTGCCGATGCACGGCTCGGTAATGATGTATGTCAAACGGTTACCTCTGGTTGTGATTTGGCGGCCCTTGGGCCTTATGATTGCCGATCCCACCCCCCATTGCAACCCCGCCGCAGGTGCCGCAGCGATGCCGCGACCGCGGCCCCCAGCGCCGCGGGAGTCTCTTCCAGGGGGTGGACCGCCTCAAAGGTGTGCCCGGAGCCCTCCAGTACCAGCAGATCGGCTGCCGGACCCGCTTCGGCAAGGCGCCGGGCCTCTTGCGCGGACACCGTGGCGTCCTCTGCGCCGTGCACGACCAGCCACGGGGCCCGCACCCTCCGCGCCGCTGCCAGAATGTCGAACCGCTCGGCATTCTCCCGCAGATCGTCGAATACGGCACGGTGGAGCGGCATCTCCTGTCCGGTACGCGCGTTGAGGATGTACGTCACCCCGGCGGCGGCCCAGTCCCGCTCCTGCTCAGGCGACCAGCGGTGGTAGGTGGACACCGCCGCCCACGTTACCAGTGACGAGACCTCCCCGCGTTCCGCCGCCACGATCACCGCGTTGCCGCCTCCCCGGCTGTGCCCCAGCAGGCCCAGAGCCTCCGGCCCGCGACCGCCGTCCCAGACTCCCTCGAGGGTACGGTCGACCATCCAGTGAAGGTCCGCCACCTCGCGGCTGACCGTGTTGCGCCCAAAGGCGTCCAGCTCGGTGAAGTCGAAGAGGTCCGCGCCGATTCCGTTCAGGGAGGTATTGAACGACACGACGAGGTGGCCGTCCAGCGCTAGACGGTTGCAGAGGAGGGGGAAGAATCCCCAGTCCTTGAACCCCTTGAAGCCGTGCGCGACGACCACCGCCGTGCGGGGCGCCGCAGCCGCGGGACGCCTCACATCCGCGCGGATGACGTCGCCGTGCCGGGGGGTCGTCTCGATACGCTTGAGGATCACCCCTTCCATTCCACGTCTCCCCGTTCGGTGCGCTGATTCTCGAGGCGCGCGGCCGCGAACAGGTAGTCCGACAGCCGGTTCAGGTAGCGAATAACGCTCGCGTCCACCTCCGCCTCGCCTGCCAGCGATACGGCCCGCCGCTCGGCCCGTCGGCACACGGCCCGCGCCACATGAAGCTGGGACGCCCCCGCGCTTCCCCCCGGCAGCACGAAGTTTCGCAGCGGGGGACACGCCGCGGCCGCACCGTCGATCCACGCCTCCATCTCCGCGATGCGGTCCGCGGGCAACTCGGGAAGTTCGGGCGGCCGCCGTCCCGGACGCGGCGAAGGCGTGGCGAGGTGGGCGCCGATCGCGAAAAGGTCGCGCTGGACGAGGCTCAACCGGTCACGCGTGCCGCCGTCCGTCACATGGACCCGCGCCGCGCCGATCGCCGCGCTCAGTTCGTCGACCGAACCGTAGGCCTCGACCCGGATTTCGTCCTTGGACACGCGGCCACCGCCGAAAAGCCCCGTCTCGCCCGCGTCCCCCCGCCTGGTGTAGATCTTCACCGGGACGCCAGCCTCATCGGGGCCGCAGCCTCGCCAGGTCCCGGATCGCCTTGGCCCTGTCGAGGAGGCTCGGCTCGTCCGGCGCCGCCTCCTCCTGCAGAGTGGCGAGCGCGTCACGCAGATCCAGCATCACCTCCAGCATGATCTGGTCCCGCTGAAAGCCGAAGTCCAACGCCTCCATCCGGCTCCGGTCATCCGTCCCGGCGGCCTTTTCGTAGGCCTCCGTGTAGACCGTCTCGAGGCTCCCGATGATTCGTGATTTCGCACGCATTCGCACTCGCCTGGCATTTGGTGGCGGCCGGTATCGCGGCTCCCGGGCGGGCCCGCGGCCAACAGCCCGGTGAACCAAGGTAGCGCCCACGGTGTCCCGAGCGCCCATAATATCTATACTTGCAGGGGCCCACGGGAGAACGGGCAGGTACCAGGGAGCAGATCGAATGAAAGAATGCGGAAGACGGACAGGGCGCGGCATCGCCTGGACGGTGTTGGCGTCTACGGCACTGGCATGCGGAGGCGGCCGCGGTGAACCCGGGCCTGGCAGCGCGAACGATGGAAGCGGTTCGCCTACCCAGTCCGTACCCCCGTCGGTCCTCTCCGGCGGCGCGGCGGGAGTCAGGCTTCCCGCCCAGGAACTCGCCATCACCGAGATCGGCTTCAACTCCGGTTCGCCGGACGCCCCCATAAAGGTCCTCGAATTCAGCGACTTCGGCTGCGGCTACTGCAAGCGCTTCCACGCAGAGACCTTCCCCGCGCTGCTGGAGAACTACATCGAGACCGGTAAGGTGGAGTGGAAGTACGTGACCTTCGTGAGCGGAATGTTCTCCAACGGGCAGGCGGCCGCGATGGCTGCGGAGTGCGTGGGCGAGCAGGGCCGTTTCGCACCGATGCGTGACCTTCTCTACGAGCGCCAGTCCGAGTGGAAGAACCGGTCGAATCCCACGGCCTCGCTCGAGGCCCTGGCCGTGGCGGCCGGTGCCGACGCGGAGGAATACCGCCAGTGCATCGCCGACGAGCGCCCCATGCCGCGGATCCGCAGCGGCTTCCTCACGGGGGCGCGCATCGGCGTACGCGGCACCCCCACCTTCGTGATCAACGGAATGCCGCTGGTGGGGGCTCAGCCCATCGAGATGTGGGCCGACATCTTCACCGTCGTCGAAGCGGAGGCCGCTGCCGCGAGGGGCGGCGCCCGACCGGACTCCTCTTCACCCGACGCTCGTCCATGACCACCTCGAAGTCCTCCTCGTAGCCCACTCCATCGGGCGAAGGCAGGTACCGGGACAGGTTCACCTCCGCCCTCGCCAGCTCCCGGTCGAACGCATCCATGTCCCGCCTGGATGCCTCCACAGCCGTGTCCGAGGTCGCGTAGACGATCGGCCCGAGCTTCTGGTCCTCCAATCGGAGGTTGCGGCGCACCAGCTCGGCCTCGACGAAACTCTCCCGGATAACGGGGAAACGATACCGGAACCCGCTGTCGTCGGCCTCCACGTCGGCGTCGAATTCGGCCGCCAGCCTTCCCAGTTCGTCCGTCACGAGCTTGCCGCCAACCTGCTGGTCCTTGAGCCGGGCCTGTACATGACGGATCGCCTCGGCGACCGAAACCCACCGTACCGCACCAACTGCGCGGCCGTATACCAGGCCGAGCAGAAGGCGCCGGACGTTCCGTCGCAGCCGAGCCCGGTTCTCATGCCGGAGGCCTAGCGAACGCAACACCGGGATCGCGAAGAAAAGACCGCTGTAGGCGACCGGAACCACCCCCAGACCGAAGAAGATGAGCGGATCGGCGGCGCCGGCCCCCACGACTGCCGTCTCGACCCCGGCGCCCAGCCCGATGACGGACCCGGCAACCAGATTGAACCCGTTCATCGCCCCGATGCCGAGGTTCGCGCCGCCACTGTTGCCGGTCAGCTTCCTTGGATACTCCAGACGCATCCACGCCGGATTCGGCTCCGTGGCGCGCACCTTGCCGTGGGCGCTCTTCATGAGCCCGGGGAATGCGTAGACCACCTCGCCGCCCTCGGAGACGCGCGGGTCGCCGCCGTAGGCGCCCGTCAGGCGGCCCATCTCCTCGCAGGCGTCGTCGAGCGTCAGGGCGGTGTGCTCGACCAGCTCGGCGGTGGTGAGAACGCCCTTTCGGGCCCTGATGAGCCTGAGGACGCCGCGGTCCTTCTGGACCTGGGTGGGCCGCGGCTCCTCGGGACCGAAGATGAAGGCGAACACCTTCTTGTAGAATGGCGGCTGGGCCTCCTTCGGCAGGCGCCGGGCGTGCCGGTGACCGTAGTAGAGGCTTCCCCGATCCCAGCCCCGGCCGCCGAGCAGCCAATGGAGGAGCAAGAAGTCGCCCAGGCCAAACCCGCCCCGGCGGCCCCCGAAGCCCCTGTCGTCCCGGTTGGCCGCCATGGCGGCAATGATCAGCACCACGAACACGACGAAGTACACGACCAGCATCACGGCCGTCCACACCTTGAAGGCGGTCTTGAAGGCGGACCACGCGGCCCTGCGCAGGCGAACCCCGAAGGGCTCCCGGTCGCGCGCGATGAGTTTGGGGTCGAACTGGTAGAGGAGGTCGCCGGAATCCGACACCTCCAGGTGGCCGCGGAACGTCTCGAGGAGGCTCTTGAGGGCGGTCTCGGCCTCGTGCTCGGGCATTCCGGTAGCGGAGACCACGTCTCCCAGGGTCGCGCGTCCACGCAGGCGCCGCAGGGCGGCGGTGAGGGAGGGATCCGGCTCGAAGGTGGTGGCTGGGGCTATGTCGGTCACTGGTCTCGATCGCGCCGTTGGGCGGGTAGGGGGGTGGGTGGTACCGTTTCGGGCTGAATACGATACCTTTCTAAAGATCCTTTCGGTTGCGCATCCAACGCAACCTTGAGGTGTAACAAGTCGCGAGAGAGGCAGAATGGGGCTTTTTCGGAGTCCCTCCGGTGTCTTTTTTCTGCGATCAGTGTGGGGTGGGGCGGTGATGACCGGTTGATGATGGCAGCTATGTAGCCTGCGGGAGTTACCTACCGCCGTGGCAAAGGAGCTGTCTTCATGACCAAGCCGGTATCTTCCCGGGATGCGGCCCTCCTCCTGGGCCCGCCCTACGACCGCCTGACCCCGGTCGACCTCGCGGGCCCCGTCCCGCCCTTCGCGGGTGGCTGGGTGGTGGCCTGGAATCTGGGCAGCAGGCACTGGGCCAGCGCATCGGACTTCGTCGTCAACCGCGCGGCTGGAGTATCTCTGGCCGTCATCCTCCCCGAGGACTACGACCACCTGCCCGTGATCCGCTTGCTGCGGATGATCGAGCAGTCGCGTCCCCAAGCTGTGCTGCCCTTCCACGAGACGCCCCGTCCACACGAAATAGCAAGCGTCATTCGCCGCCCGCCGGTCAACCTCGCGAGCAGCGTGGCAGAGTACCTGGACTGGCGCGGGTTCGCCGTCGATCCGGTGACGCGGAGCATCCTTCGCCGCACGGTCGAGCTCAGCGCGCGAGTCCGCACCATCTCGGGGCTCGCAAGGAACCTCTATCTGTCGCGAAGGGCGCTCGGCCGGCGGTTCCTGAAGAGCCGGATCCCGGTTCCGTCGCATTGGCTGCAGATATCCAGGATTCTCCGTGCGACGATCAAGCTCCAGAACTCCGACGGCACGCTCTTCAACGTCGCCTGTTCCCTGGGTTACCCCGACGGGTTCTCACTGAGCAACCAGATGCAACGGCTCTGCGGCCTGCGGCCTCTTGAAGTCCGCGACCTGGCCGGCTGGGAGTGGGTCTTCGAGACCTGGATCCAGCGCGAGGCCGAGATGGGCAGCATCGCTCCCGCGGTTCTCAATTCCCGCCCGTCCATCACGGTCGAGCGCCGGTCGCGCGAAGGGACTGAAGATCGGGCCGACCGGACCCGGGCGGCGACGGTCTAGGCGACGCGTACGCGAACCGGCATGCCAGGAATCTACCAACCCAAGCTCCGCCTGGAGTTGTTCGGAGGCCCGGCGCTCTGGCGGGGCAAGAGCACGGTGAGGGTTTCCCCCCTCCAGGACTGCCTCTTGTCCATCGCGTTCGCCTGGGGGGCGGAGCGCATCCCGCGTGCCATCACCCAGAACCTGCTCTGGCGACCGGGTCCGAACAAGCCCATCCGGCACCGACTGAGCCAGCTCGTATACCAGTTGAACCGGAATTGCCGCGCCAGGATCCTCGAGTTCGACAGGGAACACCTTTGCGTGAACCGTCAGGAAGTCTCATGCGATCTCGACGATTTCAACAGGATGATCGAGTCGCGGCGATTCGAGGACGCATTCGAGATGATCGACCGAGGGTTTCTCTCGGCCCTTGCCGCCAGGAGAACCGGATCGTTTTCCGACTGGATCGGTGACAAGCAGCAGGAACAGTTCGATCGGCTGAAAACGGCAGCCCGCGTGTACCTGGACAGCGCCGAGTCGGCTCGCGATGGAGTCCGTGCACGGAGTGCGGGGGACGTTTTGCTGCGGCTCAACCCGGGAGGGGAAGCCGATCTCCGCCGAGTCATGCGCGCTTCCGCCGACAGTGGCCACGTCCGCGAGGCCGAGACCGCATACGGAGCCTTCGCAGAACGGGCTTCGCGATCCGGCGATTGGGAGCCGGCACCGGACACGGCAACCCTCCTGCAGCGCGTGCGATCCGAAGCCACCGTGGCGTCCAATGACGCATACGAGAACGTGGACCCCGGGCCGAACCTTCGCTGCGTGGGCAGAGACGCAGACGACTACCTGCTCACCAAAGCCGTCATGCGGGAGGAATCGCGCGAGGGCTGGCAAACCATCGCGGTCGTCGGCGACGAGGGACTCGGCAAGACCCGGCTCGTTGAGCGCGCTTTGCGGCGTGCCCGTCTCAGGGGACGCCGGGTAACCAGGGCTGCCGCAGCCGAGCTGGAATCCCGGATCCAGCTGAACCTGTTGATCGAGCCGCTGAATGGTGAATGGGTCAAGCGCCTTCTCGGCGAAATCCCGGATCCCTGGAGGACGACGATCCAGTCCCTGCTACCCGGTCTGCAAGAGGAGAGTGCATACCTGCCGACCCTGCATCATCCAGCGAACCAAAGGCTGTCCAGACGCACCTGTGAGGCGCTCCTCGAGCTATTCAAGTGCGTGGCGAAAACACAGAACACAGTCCTCTTCCTGGACAACTTCCACTGGACGGACGAAGGCACGGTCACGGCCCTCGATTTCCTCGTCCGGCGATGGGGTCGCGAGCAGTTCACCCTCGTCGTGGCCTGCCGGCCGGAGGACAGCCCGGGAACGCGCACCACGGGTGAGACCGACATCCTGTCCTTCGATCCGAAGGCGATGGTCATGCAGCTTGATGGGTTGAACGCCGAACTGGCCCGGTCGCTGGTCGAGCAGGCGGGCAGGAACGATCTGCCCGACGCCGCGATCGAACGGATTGTCGATCTTGCGGGAGGCAACCCGAGGTTTCTCGTCGACCTGGCGGCAAGCTGGCCGACCGAATCCCCGCGTCTCGTATATCGTGAGCAGCTGTCTGCTCCGCCATCCGCCCACCGGGCGCTCGGTCGGCGCATGCGTGGCCTCTCGAACCATTCGAAAACGGTGGCATCGTGCTTGTGTGTTTCGGGAACGATGGTGACGCTGCCGGAGGTCATCCGCCTTACGGACATCACCCGCGCGGAATGCGTCGACGCACTGGAGGAGCTACACGCCTGTCGACTGCTGAACTGGACCGACACGGGCATCGAGTTTCGTTACCGGATCTTCGGCGTCGCCCTCTACGAGAAGCTCAGTCCTGCCCGACGTTCCCTGCTGCACACCCGGGTGGCCGAATTGCTGCACAACAGCCTCCGTCGTGGGCCTTTCGACCGGATCGCTCTGCACTACTACTGGGCGGGAAAGCACGACATCGCCCACGAGTACGCGACCCGGGCGGCGAAGAACGCGGCCGGCTCGGATGTCGGCAAGCGGCTGTACTTTCTCTCGCTTGCCCACAATGCAGGCTATGGAGCGCGGCGCCGGAGCGCAGCGCTGGAGCTTGCCAGGCTGAACCACCGGTGTCGAAGGCTGGAGGCTGCGCGGCGACGTGGGGAGGAGTTGCTTCGCGACCCCGGCGGACTCATCCAGGACGAATTGGGAGAGCTCCGATTGATAGTCGCCGATGCCCGGCACCGTTTGGGCATCGCCGCAATCGCCCCGACGCTGGACGACTTCTCCGCGATCGAGCTCGAATCACGACGACGAGATGGTGCGTGTCTGCGCGCCGCCGTTCTGGACGCGACCGTTCAGCTGCTGGACAGGACAGGTGATCGCGCAGCGGTTCTGCAACAACAGGCGCGCATCGGGAAGCTCGAGCCCGTGTCTCATCGAGCCGCTCGTTCCCGTCTATGCGCTGCGCTCTCCACCATCGCCTCGCGCAGGGACCCTGAAGCCGCCGTGCGCCTTGGCCGCCAGGCCGTCGAAGCCGCGCGCGAGGCCGAGTTGCCGGACGAACTCGCTCTGGCCCTGCAGCGACTGGTGGCCGCGCTTGCCCTCGCGGGCCGGCTGGGCACCGAGGAAGGCTGGAAGACGCTGAAGGAGGCCAGGAGGGTTCATGGCGAAGTCGGCCACAGCGGCGCTTTCGCCATGGCCCTTCTCCACCTCGCCGAATGGCAGACCATGATCGGTGACCACGAGGCCGCCGGGGCTACGCTGGAGGAAGCATGGAACATGGTCGTGGACATGGACTGTCCGGAGATTCGAACGCTTGAGGTTCTGGTCCGCGGCAAGCTGGCGATCGCAAAGGGAGATACCGAGGCCGCCCACGCCTCGCTTCGGAGGCGCCCTGGCACCGTTGCCGACGAGCCTGAAGGCGTATCCTCGGCGCCGCCCATCCCCCGTCGGATGGTGCTGGCGCTCAATGGCCTCGAAGGCAACCTCCTTCTCGAGTCGGGCAAGTTCGCACTGGCCAGTCAGGTCGAGCGGCGGTCCCCCCTGCCCGATTCACTGGAAGACGCGCCCTTGGACCTCATCGTCTTCCATTCGCGCCTGGCGTCCCGAAGGGGCGACATACCCTGGGCCCTGGCCTTGCTTGGGAGAGCTGTTGCCGCCAACGAAGGCATCCGGCCGATGGTGTGGCTGCGCCTGGCCCTGGAAGTCGTCCGGCTGGCACGCAGGAACGGAACGCCGGAGCCGGACCTGGCCGCCCAGGCCCACGCGAGAGCCACCGGGCTTGGTCTGGCCGGCCTGGCCCACGAATTCCTGCCGTTCTTTGAGGGCGCCATGGTGCCATGACCAGCGCCTGGTGCCGGTCCGGGAGTGGTCCCCACACCCTCACCCGACCCGGAGTGCCTGCAGGCACGCCTCGCGTGTCAAGGGACCCTCCCACCCCTCCACCACCCGCGCCAGCATCCCCGCCACATTCGCCACCGCGAAGCTGATCCCGCTCAGGTTGCGCTCCCGCGGCACCCCCGGAATCGGCCTCGGATATGGCGCGGCGGCCACCACCTCCGCGGGGGGGCGGGCCCGCCCCCGCGGGGGGATGGCCGCGAGGAGGGGGGGG
>VXLT01000218.1 GCA_009841475.1 Gemmatimonadota bacterium | reverse complement strand
CGTCCTGCTCGCGGCCCCCGCCCCCGCCCCCGCCCAGCAGTTCGACCTCCTCATCCGGGGCGGCATGGTGCTCGACGGCACCGGGAGCGCCGCCTTCAACGCCGACATCGGCATCGTCGGCGACGAAATAATCGCGATCGGCAGACTACGCGGCGCCACCGCCGCCCGCGTGATCGACGCGGCCGGCATGCACGTCGTGCCCGGCTTCATCGACATGCACTCACACGCCGACCGGCTCTTCGCGTCGGACAACATCGAGGGGCGGCGCGCACACAACCTCGTCATGCAGGGGATCACCACCTCGGTCTTCGGTCCCGACGGGCGCAATCCCACTTGGCCGATGTCGGCCGAGATGGAGCTGTACCGCACGCCGGGGGTGGCCACCAACGTGGTGCCGATGGTGGGGCACGGGACCGTGCGCGGGCTCGTCATGGGGGACGACTACGAGCGTCACGCGACCGACGCGGAGATCGCCGAGATGGCAGCCCTCGTGCGCAGCGCGATGGAGGACGGTGCGTGGGGGCTCGGCGCCGGTCCCGAGTACCGGCCGGGCCGGTTCAGCACCACCGGTGAGCTGATCGCCCTGGCGCGCGCGGTGGCACCGTACGACGGCTTCTACTATTCGCACCAGCGCAGCCAGTCGCCGCTTCCCCTCTGGCAGCTCCCCTCCATGGTGGACGCCCAGCCGCTCACCGGCACCGACGGGATGCGCGAGACGATCGAGATCGGGAGGGCGGCGGGGATCCGGGTGGTCGGGACCCACATCAAGGCCAAGGGCACCGACACGTGGGGCCACTCGACGACCGACATCCTCATGATCGAGGCCGCCCGGCGCGAGGGGGTGGACGTCTACCTCGACCAGTACCCGTACGAGACCTTCGGCGGCGGCCCCGTCGACGTGATCCCCGACTGGGCCTACGCGCCGCCGGGGACCGACCGCTCCGGCGGCACCGACTCGCCGCTCTGGCGCGACTGGGAACTGATGATGAGCCGCCCGCTGGACAACCTGCGCGCCAACCTCTCCGATCCCGTCCTCGCGGCCGAACTGCAGCGCGACACCGAGTACATCCTGAGGCTTCAGGGCGGTGCGGACCGCCACATCGTCGTCGCGGCCCCCGACTTTCCCGGGACGGTGGGCCGGAACCTGGCCGAAATCGCGGAGGAGGCCGGCCGCACCCCCTTCGATCAGCTGGTGTACTTTGCATTCGAATCCGCCCAGCTGCCGCCCGCGGGGGTCCGCTTCCGTCCGGTTGCCGGCCACCGCTTCGATGTCGAGAACTACATGCGGCAGGAGTACACGGCGACCTCTACCGACGGCTTCGTCTCGCTGCAGACACGCCCCGGCCAGCATCCCCGCTCCTACGGCGCTTTCGTGCGCAAGATTTCGCACTACGTGAAGGAGCGCGGGGTGATCACCCTTCCCTTCGCGGTGCGCTCGTCCACGGGGCTCCCCGCGCAGATCATCGGGCTGCGCGACCGGGGGATCCTGCGCGAGGGCTACAAGGCCGATCTGGTCGTCTTCGACTACGACGAACTGTCGGCGCCCGCAACGATCATGGAACCTGACCGGTATCCGACAGGTATTGTACACGTGATCGTCAACGGCCAGTTCACCGTGGACGACGGCCGGCTCACGGGCGCCCTGCCAGGGGTGGTCCTGGACCGGCGACAGATAGATGCCAAGACAAGGGGAGTAAGCGAATGACTTTAATGACCGCGAAGAAGCCGTTCAGATCACCGGGGCGTGAAGCGGGAGTGCCTGGGGGTGCGCGAAAGGCGACCCTGTTCTCGGGGGCAGCGGCCGTGCTGTTGGCGGCTCTGCTCGCAATCCCCACGGACGCGACGGCGCAGGCGCGGCCGGACGGTATCGCCGGCGAGGGGTTCCTCTGGGGCCAGTTGGCGGCTCCGCTGGGCGAGTTCCACGACAATGTGGGGCTGGGAGGAGGAGGAGGCCTCGGAGGGCTCCTGTACCTGGGCGACCAGCGGTATGCGGCCCTGCGCGCCGAAGGCAGCTTCATCATCTACGGCGCCGAAACCATCAGACGTCCGCTGAGCCCCACCGTTCCCTTCGTTGATGTGGATGTCGAGACCACCAACTCGATTCTGGCGGCGGGCGTGGGACCGCAGATCTTCCTCTCCAGCGGTCCGGTCCGGCCCTACATCTACGGCACCGTGGGCCTGTCCTACTTCGTCACCCAGACGTCGGTCAAGGGTGACCATGACGACGAACCCATCGCCAGCACGACCAACTTCGACGACCTGAACCTGTCGCTGAGTGGCGGCGGCGGGCTGGCTGTGTTGGTCCACCAGGGCGACGTGTCGGTCCATCTCGACCTGTCGGCTGTCTACAACCACAACGGACTGGCGGAATACCTGACCGAGGGTGGACTGCGCGAGCTTCGAGGCGGCGGCTGGACGGCGGACCCGATCGCGAGCAACGCAAACCTCGTTACCTATCGCGTCGGGATTACGATCGGTCCCAACTGGTGACGGTCCCCCGCACCCGCCTGGTGAACGGCGCCGGCCTGACGCCGTAACCGGGCGGGGCAGGGGTCCTTCGGTTCGGCTATCCCTCCGCAGCCAGCCGCTGCAGCGCGTCGACGAGCTTGCCAACCTTGTCCGGGTCGGCCGCGCCCTCCTGCTGGTCCGCGAGTGAACCCGCGAGTTCGTTCAGCATGTCGGTCCGCTCCGCGCCCATCGCCTCCTCAGCCGAATCCAGATCACCCCTCGCGGAGTTGATCCGCCGCGAGGACAGCCCGCCCCAGCGCTCCAGCTGGTCCAGGTAGGCACGCGCCAGCGCGAAGGTCGCCGGCCACTCGAAGATCGGCTGGCCCTGGGAGTTGAGCTCCACGAGCACCACGGAATTGGCGGCGTCGATCTCGTTCTGGGTGAGCGCTTCGCTCGGCACCAGCTCGAAGATGTCGAGCCCCCGGGCGATCTCGGAGTTGACGATCACGCCGTTGTACCAGTAGACGGACCAGCTGCCCGCGCTTTGCATGCGCTCCGGGTTGAGGGGTCCGCGGTCGTGGTAGGCGATCTCGACCGGGTTGGTCGGATCGGTCCAGTCGATGAGCGAGATGCCCCCCTGGTACCATCCCTGGATCATGATGTCGCGGCCCGGCACCGGGATGAGCGAGCCGTTGTGGGCGACGCAGTTCTCCAGGTTGGTCTGCGGAGCAGGCATCTTGTAGTAGCTCTGGAAGATCATGTCGCCGTCTTCGATCGTGAAGATGGCGTTTGCTCCCCACTCCATCGGGTCGTCGACCCGGCACTTCGGCGCGCCGCCGCCGCCCCACTCGTCGGTGAACATGACCTTGCTGCCGTCGTTGCTGAAGGTGGCGGAGTGCCAGTACGAGAAGTTGGAGTCGGCCACTGCGGCAAGCCGGAAGGGATTGGCCGGGTCGGTGATGTCGAGGAGCAGTCCATAGCCCCCGCAAGCGCCGCCGGCCAGTCCGATCGCGGGGTAGACGGTGATGTCATGACACTGGGTCGGGCCGGGCCGCGGCTCGGGCGGGCCTTCGTCCTCCTCCTCCTCTTCCGCGGCCATGGCCTCGGCGTCCGCCTGTGCCTGTTCTTCAAGCAGCGCATGCAGCGCCGCGCTGTCGGCGGCGGTCGGGTCGCCGTCGCCCTCCCGCGCCTCCACGATGCTGTCCAGCATTAGTGCGGCCAGCCGGTCGGGCATGACTCGCTCCTGGCCACGGCGCGTCATGATGAAGGCCCCCTCCGCCCGCGCCTCCTCGATCTCCCGGTAGTCCGCGGGCGAGAGGCCGTGCCGCGGCGGCGCGACCAGATCCTGGAAGATCCGCGGCGAGGTCACGATCGCGGCGGTCGTCGGGTCGTCCAGCGGGACCCGGATCACCTCGATGCGGAAGAGCGCCGAGTTCGGATCCTCCTCGGGCGACAGGCCCGAGCAGCCGGCAAGTTCCTCTGGCGGTCGCACTGACGACGATCCCGAGACGTAGATGTACACGTTTTCGTCGTCGCCCGGGTGCTTGAGCACGGTGTGCGTGTGCGAGCCGCGGCAGGTCTGCACGTTCGCGACGTACTCCGGATTGGAAATGTCGGAGATGTCGAAGATGCGGATGCCGCGCAGGCGCTCGTGGCTGATCGCCTCGGGCACGCCCTGGTCGCCGCAGTCCAGGCGTCCTCCACGCCCCTCGCCCGATACGAAGAGAAGGTTCCCGTACACGGAAACATCGCTCTGCGAAGCCGGGCAGACGTAGGTGATCACCGAGGTCGGGTTCGCCGGATCGGAGAGGTCCCACACCTGGATGCCGTCGTAGTTGCCCTGGATGGCGTAGTTGCCGGTGAAGGCGAGGTCGGAGTTGGTGCTTCCGACGAACGGCTCCTCCGGCGGCGTGGTCGACAGCATGCGCATGTTCCAGATCGCCTCGCCCGCGTCGAACATGCCGGCCTCGAGGCCGACCCGCGGGTCGGGGGTGGGCGGGTTGAGCTGGAGGCCGCCGGGCCGCGATTCGCAGCCGTGCAGCGCGGCGAGGAGCGCTGCGGCGCAGACGAAGGCGGAGAGGGATGCGGCCGCGCGAAAGCGGCCCCTGGGGAGATCGGTCTGTGTCATGATACTCGTCCTGACTGGTTACTGATTCGCTCCACCGAGCGCCTCCAGCATCTGCTCCATCCGGTCGATCTCGGAGCCCTGATCGGCCTGAATGTCGGAGGCGAGCTTGAATATGAAATCGTCCTGGGCGGCACCGTCCGTGGCGAACAGCTCCAGGACCATGGTTACCGCCCCCTTGTGGTGCTTGATCATGTAGCGCAGGAACAGGCGGTCGTAGTCGCCGCCGCGTGCCTGCCGCAGTTCCTCCATCTCCTCGTCGGTCAGCATCCCAGGCATGTGCATCGAGTGCGCGGGACCGTGAATCGTCAGGTGGCCGGCTTCGACGTGGATCTCGGGCACCTCTAACCCACGGTCGCGCAGCCAGATCTGCATGATGTTGATCTCGTCCCGCTGCGCGTTGATGATCCGGGCGCAGAGCGTCTGGATCGTTTCGCTGGCGCCGTTGTCCGGCGCGATCCCGCACATCGCCAGCGCCTGAGCGTGGTGGTTGATCATTCCGGTCATGAAGTGGACATCGGCGTCGTGGAAGTGCATCAGGGCACTGTCCGCGCGGGCCCGGTAGATGGCCTCCAGGCGCGCCGCGGTAGCCGCGTCCGGGCGGGTGGCCTCGGGGCCGGGTTCGGCGGAGGGCGTCTCGGCTGCGTCGGGCTCGGCGGGAGGCGCGGGTGCGCCGCCCGATCCGCCGGGGCAACTCTGGATGGCGGCGCCGAGCACCGCGGTCAGGAAGAGTGTTCTACTGATCATGGGCATATCATGGCTGGACTGCGGGGCATCGCTCGCCCCCCAGGTGAGTCAAGTGAATGTGGAGAATCATAGGGTGGCCCGGTGCCTGCACGCCAGTCCAGTCCTCCGGCGACACCCGTCCCCCGGCGACACCCGTCCCTTGGCGCACGGTCCCCCGGGCGCTGGCCTGCTGCCCCCGCGGCGCACGCCAGCCCCTCGGGGGCACCGAGCGTCCGCAGGGCTGGCGGGTCGTGGACCGACTACCGGCTGATCGCCTGGCGCTATCCTTCGTCCGCCAGTCGCCGGACCGCGTCGGCCAGCTTCGCGACCTTGTCCGGGTCGGCGGCGTCGGCCGTCTGCGTGTCGAGGGTGGCCGCGAGGGCGTTCAGGATGGTCTGGCGCCCGGTGGGCGAACCGCGCTCCGCCCTGCCAAGTGCGCCCCGGGCGGAACCGACCTGACCTGCCGGCATGCCGTGCCAGCGCTCCAGCTGGTCCAGGTATGCACGTGCCAGCGCGAAGGTCGCCGGCCACTCGTAGATGGGCTGGCCCTGCGAATTCAGGTGCGTCAGCTGCACGGAATTCGCCGCGTCGATCTCGTTCTGCGTCAGCGCGCTGCTCGGCACGAGCTCGAAGATGTCCAGTCCGCGCTGGATCTCCGAGTTCACGATCACCCCGTTGTACCAGTAGACGGACCAGCTGCCGGCCATGAACGGCTGGTCGGCCATGAACGGACCGCGGTCGTGGTATCCGATCTCGACGGGATTCTGCGGATCCGTCCAGTCGATCAGCGAGATGCCTCCCTGGTACCATCCCTGGATCATGATGTCGCGCCCCGGCACCGGGATGAGCGACCCGTTGTGCGCGACGCAGTTCTCCAGCTCCGTCTGTTCGGCGGGCATCTTGAAGTAGCTCTGGAAGACCATCTCGCCGTCCTCGACGGTGAAGATGGCGTTGGCACCCCATTCCATCGGGTCGTCGGCGCGGCATTTCGGTCCCATGCCTCCGCCCCACTCGTCGGTGAACATGATCTTGCTGCCGTCGTTGCTGAAGGTGGCCGAGTGCCAGTACGCGAAATTGGAATCGGCCACGGCAGCGAGTCGGCGCGGATTGGCGGGATCGGTGATGTCGAGGAGCAAGCCGTAGCCCTCGCACGCACCGCCGGCCAGCCCGATCGCGGGATAGACGGTGATGTCGTGGCACTGGGTCGGGCCGGGTGCGGGGCCATCGCCGCCGCCCGGAGAGATACCGGCCATCATCTCCGCGACCATTTCGTCGAAGTAGTCGCGCAGGGCGGTGCTGTCGGCCGCGTTTGGCGGACCCTCCCCTCCACGCGCGTCGACGATGCTGTCCAGCATCGGCGTCGTGAACTGGGGAGGAAGCACCTGGATCTGCCCCATGATCTCAATGACGAAGTTCCCCTGGGCGCGGGCTTCCTCGGCGGCCTTCAGGTCGGCCGGGGAAGCACCGTGTTGCGGCGGCGCGACCAGATCCTCGAAGATCCGCGGTGAACTTACGATTGCCGCCGACGCGGGATCGGCTAGAGGCACGCGGATCACTTCGATGCGGAACAGGGCCGTATTGGGGTCTTCCTGGGGGGAAAGCGCCGAGCAGCCGGGGAGTTCCTCCGCAGGCCGCACGGGAGCCGATCCCGAGACATAGATGTAGACGTTCTCGTCGTCGCCGGGGTGCTTCAGCACCGTATGGGTGTGCGAGCCCCGGCAGGTTTGCACGTTCCCGACATACTGCGGAGCCGTGATGTCCGAGATGTCGAAGATGCGAATGCCCCGGATCCGCTCGTGACTGACAGCCCCCTGGACCCCCCCGGTGCCGCAATCGAGCCGGGCGCTGTTGTCCTCGCCGGAGACGAAGAGGAGGTGCTCGTACACCGACACGTCGCTCTGGGAGGCCGGGCAGACGTGGCTTACCACGGAGACCGGATTGGCCGGGTCGGAGATGTCCCACACCTGGATCCCGTTGAAGTTGCCTTGAATGGCGTAATCCCCGGTAAACGCGAGGTCGGAGTTGATCCCCCCGACGAATGCGTCCTGGGGCGGCGTCGTGGACAGCATGCGCATGTTCCAGATCGCTTCGCCCGCGTCGAACATCCCGGGCGCCAGGCCGACGCGGGGATCCGGGGTGGGCGCGTCTACCTGCAGGCCGGGCGGTGAAAGGTACCCGACCGGAACGGTGACGGTGGTCTGCCGCGCGTCCGGCCCGGGTCCGCCCACCGAAACCCGCGTCCCGCAACCGGGGATCGTGAGCAGCAGAGCCCCGAACGAGACGAGGCCAGCGAGGCGAATTCGAATTGGTGAATAGTCAGCCACGTTGCGTGTCGGCGTCATGTTGTCTGTTCCTTGTCAGTGTTCGTTTCGATTGTATCACTCGGCCGGTGCTCACCCGGCCAGACGTTCCACGGCGTCGGCAAGTTTCTCGACCTTGTCCGGGTCCCCCGCTCCGGCCGCCTGCTCGCGGAGCGACGCCGCCAGCGCCTGCAACCCATCGCGCCGCTCCGCTCCGGAAGCACTCTCGGCGTCGGCCAGCCCACTGCGCGCCGCCTCGACCTCCTCCGCCGGCAGCCCGTGCCAGCGCTCGATCTGGTCCAGGTAGGCCCGCGCCAGCGCGAAGGTCGCCGGCCACTCGAAGATGGGCTGCCCCTGCGAATTCAGCTCGGTCAGCTGCACCGAATTGGCCGCGTCGATCTCGTTCTGCGTCAGTGCCTCGTTGGGGACGAGTTCAAAGATGTCGAGCCCGCGGGCGATCTCGGAGTTCACGATCACCCCGTTGTACCAGTAGACGGACCAGCTGCCGCCGGGCTCCATGCGCTCGGCGTTGAGCGGGCCGCGGTCGTGGTATCCGATCTCGACTGGATTGGCCGGGTCGGTCCAGTCGATCAGCGAGATGCCGCCCTGGTACCAACCCTGAATCATGATGTCGCGTCCGGGCACCGGAATGAGCGAGCCGTTGTGGGCGACGCAGTTCTCCTGATCGGTCTGCGCGGCCGGGAGCTTGTAGTAGCTCCGGAAGACCATCTCCCCGTCCTCGATCGTGAAGACGGCGTTGGCGCCCCACTCCACGGGGTCGTCCACGCGGCACTTCGGGGCCAGCCCGCCGCCCCACTCGTCGGTGAACATGATCTTGCTGCCGTCGTTGCTGAAGGTGGCCGAGTGCCAGATCGAGAAGTTGGAGTCCGCCACCGCTTGCAGGCGGACGGGATTGGCGGGATCGGTGATGTCGAGGAGCAGGCCGTAGCCCAGGCACGCGCCCCCCGCAAGTCCGATCGCCGGGTAGACGGTGATGTCGTGGCACTGGTTCGGGCCGGGGCGCGGCTCGTCGCCGGCGGGAGGACGGCGGCCGCCCATGGGCATCATCATGGCGGGCATCGACGCCCGCGTGGCCGCATCCAGAGCCTCGCTCAGCGCGGCGCTGTCGGCTGCGGTGGGCGGGCCGTCGCCCCCCCGCGCGGTAACGATGCTGTCCAGCCTCTCGGCCGCCTCGGCCGCGGCCAGGACGATCAGCCGCTCCTCGAGCTCCGCCACGAAGTCGCCCCGCTCCCGGGCCGAGTCGGCGCGCTGCCGCCTCTCTTCCGCGCGCGCCAGCCGTCTCTCCTCCATCCTGGCCTCCGCCTCCTCCCTCGCCCGGATGTCGCCCGGCGCGGGGCCGTGCCTCGGCGGCGCGACCAGATCCTGGAAGATCCGCGGCGAACTCACCACCGCGGCCGCCTCCGGATTGTCCAGCGACACTCGGATCACTTCGATGCGGAAGAGCGCCGAGTTGGGATCCTCGTCCGGCGAAAAGGCCGAACACCCGGCAAGCTCCTCGGAAGGCCGCACCGTCGACGAGCCCGACACGTAGATGTAGACGTTCTCGTCGTCGCCCGGGTGCTCCAGCACGGTGTGTGTGTGCGAACCGCGGCAGGTCTGCACATTTGCCACGTACTGCGGATCGGCGATATCGGAGATGTCGAAGATCCGGATCCCGCGGAGGCGCTCGTGGCTGACCGCCTCCCGCACCCCCTCGTCGCCGCAGTCCAGCCGGGCGCTGTTGTCCTCACCGGAAACGAAAAGGAGGTTGCCGTACACCGACACGTCACTCTGCGATGCAGGACAGTAGTAGGTGACCACCGAAACCGGGTTTGCCGGATCCGCAATGTCCCACACCTGCACCCCGTTGAAGTTGCCCTGGATCGCGTAGTTGCCGGTGAAGGCCAGGTCCGAGTTGAAGCTTCCCAGGAATTCCTCCGGCGGGGGCGTGGTCGACAGCAGCTCCAGGTTCCAGCTCGCCTCGCCCGCGTCGAACATCCCGGCGGCAAGGCCGACCCGGGGATCGGGGGTGGGGGGATCGACCTGGAGGCCGGGCGCGTTTGCGTAGGAGGGGCCCGAGCAGCCGGCGGCGGCGAGGAGGGTGATGGAGAAGGTGAGCAGCGCGGCGAATTGCGCCGGAGCGGCGCGGTACGGCTTCGCGTTGGCGATCGGTCTCATCGGTACAGTCCTGACGTTTAGGTGGACCCGCACACGGGTGTTTCGAGCCGGTGCGCGGGGTATTCAATCTGGCACGGAGCTTCGAAATCGGGAATCGGAGCCTGACTATACTAGAGCCCGGAGTGGCGACTTTCCAGAATTCATTGGCGGCTTTCCTGAATCGTAGGCCGGATGGGGCTCAGCTCAGCTGAACGCCGGGCGGCTGTGGAACCGCCGAGCGGTGCGGCTTAATCCAGACGGGGCGAGATGAGATCAGGCGGATCGACAAGGACGACTTCGATCAATACTGCCGACGGTTCATCGGCGGGGGCGAGCCCGGCCGGTCCCGCCTCGCCAACCACCTCCGCCACCCGCATCGCGATCATCGTGGCCCTCGCGCACGGCATCAACGATGCCTACGCCTCCTTCGTCCCCCCTCTGCTCCCGCGAATCATGGACAGCCTCGGGCTGACGATCGCCGCTGCGGCCGCTCTCAGCTCGGCGTTCGCGATCGCCACCGCGCTGCCTCAGCCCTTCTTCGGATACTTCGCCGACCGCTTCGGGCGCAGGGTGTTCGCGGTGGGGGGCGTGGTGACCGGTGCGGTCTTCGTCTCGCTGATCGGGTTCGCGCCTTCCTTCTGGATTCTGTTCCTCATGCTGGTTCTGGGGGGATTGGGGGGCGCGGCCTTCCACCCGCCCGGAGCTTCGTACGCGGTGCGCGTTGGCGCCGGTAGGGGTGGGGGAAAGCGCTATTCCGTGTTCTCGTTCGGCGGTGCACTGGGTTACGCCGCGGGACCCCTCGTCGCCGTGGGCCTGGTCGCCTGGGGCGGGATGCAGCGGCTCTGGGTGGCGATGATCCCGGCGATCCTGCTCGCGCCCCTGTTCTTTCGCGGCCTGCCCAGCGGTCGCGGCGAGACGCGGGGCGCCCCGCCCGCCCCGCCGCCGTCCACGGTTCTGCGCCGTCTCGCCGGACCGCTCGGAATCATCTTTGGCGTGAGCTCGGCGATGGCCTTCGTGCAGCGCGTCTTCCTGACCATGGAGCCGATCATCGTGGCCGAGGCCGGTGGTTCGGAGGCGCTGGGGGCGGCGGCGCTCTCGCTCTACCTGGTCGCACAGGCGTTCGGCACCCTGGCGGGCGGTGTGCTCGCCGACCGCATGGACCGGCGTCACCTGCTCTTCGGCCTGTGCGTTCTCGCGCTGCCCGTCCACCTGCTGGCGATCTGGCTGGGACCCTGGGCCGCGCCCGGGCTGATCGCAATCGCGGCGGCCGGCTTCCTCGGCATGGCGACGCTGCCTCCGATCGTCGTGATGGCCCAGGAGATGCTCCCGCGGGCCCCCGGGGCGAGCTCCGGGATCGTGATGGGGCTGGCGTGGACGGTGGGGGCGGTCGGCGTGATGGGGACCGGCGCGCTGGCGGACTTCACCGGACCGCAAATGGCCGCGCTGGTGTCAATGCCCGCCGCAGGTCTCGCCGCGCTGTTGGCTTTGCACCCGGCGCTGAAGTACGATATGGGCTGACCCAGGATTGCGGTGCGCGTTTGGGGGCGCGATTCCATCCCCGCCGGGGGCGCAACTCCATCCCCCGACGGGGGCGCAACCCCGTGCCCCGACGGGCGCGCCACAGCCCACGAGACAGTTGACAAGCCAATGACGACGGAGGCAGGACGATGAGCACCAACCCCAAGGATCGACCAGACCGGCGCGGACTCGACCGGAGGGACTTCCTCAAGGCCGGGGCCCTCGGCGTCGCGGCTACCACCCTGCACGGATGCGGCGATCCCGGCGCGGCCTCTACCGTCGCGGCTGCCCCACGTGTGCCACGCAGCGTCGGCTCCCCGCCGCAGGACCCCTTCGCCGCCCCGCCCCTCGAACAGGTGCGGATCGGGTTCGTGGGCGTCGGGCTGCAGGGCACGGCGCACGTCCAAAACCTCGTGCGCATCGACGGCTGCGTGATCACCGCGGTCTGCGACATCCGCGAACCGCACGCCATCCGCGCCGCCGACATCATCGAACAGGCCGGTCACCCCCGCCCCGCCATCTACACCGCCGGCGAGACCGACTTCGAGCGCCTCTGCGCCGAGGAGGACCTCGACCTCGTCTACACGGCGACCCCCTGGCGCTGGCACGTCCCCGTCTGCGTCGCCGCGATGGAGAACGGGAAGCACGCGGCCACGGAGATCCCCGCCGCCTATACGCTGGAGGGCTGCTGGCAGCTCGTCGAGACCGCCGAGCGAACCGGCCGCCACTGCTCCATGATGGAGAACGTCAACTACGGCCGCGCCGAACTTCTGTGCCTGAACCTGGTGCGGCAGGGACTCCTCGGCGAGATCCTGCACGCTGAGTGCGGCTACCTTCACGACCTCCGCGGCATCAAGTTCGAGGACGGGAACGAGGGGCTCTGGCGCCGCAACCACTCCTGGACGCGCAACGGCAACCTCTACCCCATGCACGGCCTCGGCCCCGTCTCCAACTGCATGGACATCAACCGCGGCGACCGGTTCGCCCACCTGGTCTCGATGAGCAGCCCCTCGCGCGGCCTCCAGGAGTATGCCATCGCCAACTACCCCGAGGGACACCCCAAGCGCGCCGAAACCTTCGCGCTCGGCGACGTGAACGGCAGCCTCATCCAGACCGCCCTCGGCAAGACCATCTACGTGGTGCACGACACCAACCTCCCGCGCCCCTACGACCGCATCAACAAGGTCCAGGGCACGCGCGGGATCTTCCAGGGCTACCCCGAACGAGTCTACATCGAGGGGCGCAGCCCGGGACACCGGTGGGAGGAGACCCCGGCCTACTACGAGGAGTTCCAACACCCGTTGTGGGAAGCGCTGGACGAGGAGGCGATTGGTGCCGGGCACGGAGGCATGGACTTCATGGAGGACTACCGCCTCATCAAGTGCCTCCGCGAAGGGCTCCCGCTCGACATGAACGTCTACGACGCGGCAGCGCTCAGCGCGGTGTGCGAGCTGTCCGAGATCAGCGTGGCCAACGGCAGCGCGCCTGTGGAGTTCCCGGACTTTACGCGCGGGAGGTGGAGGGACTGGGCGCCCTGGCCGATCGTGGGGGCGTAGCGGGCCAACAGCGCTAGCCTGGCCAGATCGGGCGCGCCGCGTCGGGGTCCGGCCCCTCCTGCAGGTCCCGCGGCCAGATCTCGGGGTTGCCGTTCAGCGTGACCGCCCCGAAATCACGCAAGTCGAGCGTTGCGATCGCCCGGGCCTCCAGCCGCTCCGCCACTGCCATAACGACTCCGTCGACCAGGCCCAGCGAGAGGTTGCGGTAGGCGCGGTCAAGCTCAAGACCCCTTCGCAGGTCACCGGGGGCGCCCCACTCGATCTGAAACCGGCCTTCGGCCAGGTCGGCACCGATGGCGCCGGCCGCGGCTGCGCCAAGTCTCTTGCGCGCGAGGTGGTCAAGTTCGGGGATGATGGCCCACGGCACTACCCAATCGCCTGCACCGGCGGCGAAAGTGGCCTGCAGCGTCGTGTGAAACGGATCCCCCCTGTCCATCAGGGCCAGGATCGCGCTCGTGTCGGCGACGATCACCAACCGTTCTACTCCGGCATCCTGCGACGGCCGATCGCATCGGGCGTGTCGGTACCGGGGAGACGTTCCGGCGGATAGTCGATTTCCTCTTCGCCGAAACCATCGAGGTAGCCTTCGCAGTTCTCGGCGAAGTGCGGATCGCCACTGTCCGCGATCCCGATGGACCTCGGCCACAGCCGTCCCGTCGCCCGCTCAGCGTACTCCGCCACCGCCTCACGCACCAACTCGGCGGCTGTGCGTCCCTCCTCGGTCGCGAGCGACCTGAGCTTGCGGTAGTCCCCCGCGTTCAGATACACCGTCGTCTTGATCTTCTTCATGGTATATATGGTATATGGTAACCATATATCCGTCAAGGCGGACCAAACCCCCGGCGGCCGGACCGCAACCGAGTCCGTTGCGCCCTCGCCCCGACCTCCGTCACCGCCCAGCCGCCCACACGCATCCGCACTCGGTCGGCCACGCCGCCGCCCCGACGTGCCGCACGGGGACCGCCACGTTATTCTGCCGGGGATGAAACCGCAGAGCCCTTAGGCGACTGCCGCATCGTCTTCAGCGCGGCAGTCTACGGGGCGCAACTGGCCGCCGTCATCCCGCCGAACCCGGATCCGGGAGGCGCCCGAAGAGGGGGTGGGAAGAGGGCGAGGAAGGCAACCGCGGCACGCGGCGATGAATCACAGAGCGGGGGACCGACGTACATTCAGGATTGAAACCGGCCCTCCAGCGACCGACCTTGCAAGCGTCAGCACCGCCGCCGAATAGAACGGAGACAAGCATGTTCCGCCGAACCGATCCGGGCGAATCCCGAATCCTCCATAAGCTCCTCGCACGCGCGCCCGTCTTTGCCCCGGCCGCCTGGTCCGGCCCTGCACCGGCCGCCCTGCCCGGCCTCGCCCTGGCCGCCTTCGTCCTCGCCGCCTTCGCGGCCCCGGCCACGCTCGCCGCGCAGGAGGGCATCATCACCTACACCCACTCGGTAAAACTCGAGTTCGAGCTTCCCCCCGAGCTGGCGCAGATGCAGGCACAGATGAAGGCGCAGATGCCGAAGGCGACGACCAGCACGCGCGTCCTGCACTTCACCCCTTCAGGGTCGCTGATGATTCCGGCCGAGGATCTGCCCGCGGAAGGACGGGCCGGGAACATGGCAATCTCGGTCAAGGGGTTGGCCGGCGGTGTGATCAAGGAGGTTCCGGCCGCATTCATGTCGGACATGGTCGTCTCGATGAACATGTTCGGGGGCTCCGCCCGGGGCCTGAATGCCGCGCGGAACGTCTACGAGGACTACGAAGCGGGAACCCTGGTCGAGACCCACGAGTTCCTTGGCCGCACCTTCCGGGTCGCCGCGGAACGGCCCTCGTACAACTGGCAGCTGACCACCGAACAGGCGATGCACCTCGGCTACCCTGTGATGAAGGCCACGACTGAGCACGACAGCACCACCGTGGAGGCATGGTTCACCCCGCAGATCCCGGTCCAGGGCGGACCGGCCTCCTACGGGGGACTCCCGGGGATGATCCTCGTCCTTTCCATCAACGACGGGCACACGCAGTACCAGGCGACGGACGTGGTGCTGGAGGCACTTGAAGAAGACCTGATTCGCCCACCCGACAAGGGCCAGGAGGTCACGCGGGAGGAATTCGACAGGATCGTTGCCGACAAGCTGGAGGAGATCAGCAAAACGCGAGGCCGCGGGATCCGCATTATCGGGAACGGGGAGATGAGGCCATGACCGGCTGGAGGGGTTTGGCGCTCGGGTCGGCGATGACCCTCCTCGCGGCGGTTCCGTTCGCACAGGCCCAGGAGCGGGCCGGGCAGGCGCCGCCGGAGTTCGAGGTGACAGGCACGGTCGTGGACACGGCCGGCATGGGACTGGCGAACGCCATGGTGGTGGCGCTGTCGCGCGAGGATTCGGTGCTCGTGAAATACTCCATGACCAACCGCGACGGACACTTCAGCATCCCGAGGCTGCCTGGCGGGGAGTACATCCTGCAGGTCACCCAGTTGGGCTACCAGGCCGTGCGCCGCGACTTCGACGCCACGAACGCGGACTTCGACGCGGGCCGGGTGGTCATGGAGGTGATGGCGGTCGAGGTGGAGGACCTGGTGGTGAGCATCGAGCACGTCCCCTTCATCAACCGGCGGGACACGCTCAGCTACAATCCGGCCGCGTTCCAGACGCCGCCGAACGCCACGGTCGAGGACCTGCTGCGCCGGCTGCCCGGGATCGAGGTCGCGGCCGACGGCTCGATCAAGGCCCAGGGCGAGGACGTGCAGAACGTCCTGGTCGACGGCAGGGAGTTCTTCGGCCGGGATCCGACCATCGCGACGCGCAATCTCCCGGCTGCCGCCATCCGGCAGGTCGATGTCTACGACAAGCAATCCGACATGGCGGAGTTCACCGGCATCCCCGACGGGGAAGACGAGCGTACCGTCGACCTCAGGCTGAAGGAGGAGGCCAAGGTCGGATACTTCGGACGGGCGAGCGGGGGTTTCGGCAGCGACATCGACAATCAGGCGCGGCTCGGAGGCTCGGCCGCGAACGACGCGCGCTACGATGGCGCACTGAACCTGAATCGCTTTTCCCCGACGGGGCAGTACGCGGTGATCCTGAACGCGAACAACGTGGGCAATGCCGGATTCTCTTCGGCCGGCATCGGCGAAATGGTCATCGGCGATCTCATGATGTTCGGCGGCGGCGTGGATATGCTGTCCGGAATGCTGGGCGGGGGTGGCGGCGGCTTCAGCGAATCCATGAGTGGCGGGGTCAACGCCAGCCATGAGTTCGGCGACAACAACTGGCTGCGGTCGAGCTACTTCTACAATGAGCTGGACAACGTCCGAAACAGCACGGTGCAACAGCAGGCCCTGTTCGGATCGGATGTCGCCTCCGTTCTCGACCAGTCCTCCAGGAGCGAATCGAACAGCGGAGGCCACCGTCTGAACCTGAACGGACAGCTCGCCCTTTCGCCGGGGCACCAGCTCCGGGTCAGGGTCAATGCGAACCTGCGCTCCTCGCTGACGTCGCAGTTCACCACCCAGGAGACGCACAACGCAGCCGGCGGCATGCTGAATTCGGCAGTCACCGACTACTTCACCGACGGAGACGACCTGGGAGGCGATGCGCAGGTGACCTGGCGCAAGCGACTGAACGAGTCCGGACGTTCGGTGGTCGCCGAGTACCGGAGCGCGATCTCGGACTACGAGTACGGCGGAGACCTCACCTCGCAGGTGACGGGCCTCCGCCCGGGGTCCGTCGGAGCCGCGGGACCCGACGAAACGCGGCAGGAACAGAACCGGCTTGGACGGACCTGGAGCAACAGTGCGCGCCTGTCGCTGACCCAGCCCCTGGGTGAGGGCCACTCCCTGGAGGTCTTCGGCCAGAGGAACTCGACGAGCGAAGACCGGGACAATCCGGTGTACGACATCGTCGACGACGCGCGCGTGTTCAACCAGGTGCGCAGCACGGGTTTCGAACGTGCATACACCTACTACCTCGCCGGGGCCCGGTTCAGCCGCATCGGCGACGGCTACTGGATCTCGACCGGATTGCGGGTGCAGCGCTCCAGCCTAGACGGGGTGATCAGCGACCGTGACCGGAGGATCGAGAACGGGTACACCCACCTGCTCGCGAACCTGGACCTGAAGACCGAGGTCAAGGAGGGCCACAACCTCAGCGTCGGGTACAGCACCTCCAGCCGGGAACCGTCGCTGACCCAGCTGCAGCCCTTCGTGAACAACACCGACCCGCTGAACATCTACACGGGCAACCCGAATCTGCAGCCGGAGTACACCCACAGCATGAAGGCCGACTACCGGTTCTTCGACCAGTTCAGCTTCGTCAACTTCTTTACCTTCGGCGGCTTCTCCTACACCGACAACACGATCGCCCAGTCCCGGTTTTACGACGATCGGGGAGTGCAGACCCGTTCCCCGATCAATACCGACGGGTCGTGGTCGGCGAGCGTGGGAGCCAATTTCGGGACGCCGATCCGCAGGCTCGGGGTGGACATGGACGTGGAGTACCGGGTCACGTATTCCGAGGGCACCGAGCTGGTGAATCTGGTCGCCAACGACAACCGGTCCACGACCAACACGGTCCAGCTCAGCCTGAACAACCGGGTCAGGGACCGGTTCGATGTGCGCGCGGGAGCCAGCTTCAGCTTCAACGACGCCCGCTACTCGCTGAACCAGGAACTCAACCGGTCGTACGTGAACAGCCGTTACTTCGCGAACGGCACGCTCTACGCGCCCGGTGCCTGGACGATCCGGTCTACTTTCAGCTACCAGGTTTTCGACCGGGACCTCTACGGCTCCTCGCAGTCCCGCTTCGGCCAGCCGGAGAACATCGCGCGCTGGGACGCCTCGGTGATGCGGCGGCTGCTCGACAACCGGGTCGAGATCGAACTCCGTGCCAACGATCTGCTCAACCAGAATCAGGGTGTCACCATCTCCAACCGTCCCAACTTCATCCAGGAATCGCGGACCGAGTCGCTGGGCCAGTTCTTCATGTTGCGGGCATCCTACAGGCTGGGGGGACGGGGGTTCATCGGGGGGTTGATCGGCTGACGCCCGGTCGGCCGGCGGCTTCACCGGCTGCGGTGCGATAGCGAGTCCGTCGCCTGCGTTTCTGCTCGCCTAACGCTCGGGGCACTTGAGGTGTCCTAGATAACGTGGGCGCACCAGCGGGCCGGTGAACGAGGCCGGCGCTCGGTGGGTCCTTACGACTGAGGCACTCAAGGAGGGAGAGACGCGGAGACATGCCACTGATTCGCCCGTCCCGGTCGGCAGCCACGCGGGGTCGCGCTCGCGCAGGCGGCAAGCCCGATCGCGGGACCGCTGCCCTTTCCGCCGCCATCGGCTTCGCGCTCCTTCTGACTCCCGCGGCCGCGGCCGCGCAGGAGGGCACCATCACCTACACGCACGTTGTGAAGCGTGAAATGCCGGCAGGCGGCGGTGGCCAGCGGGGGGGGCCTCCGGGCTTCCGCGGCGGGCAGCAGTTCACTCCGCCCCCCCGCACCGCCACGGTAGCGGTCCACTTCAGCCCTTCGCATTGGCTGATGGTTCCACCGCAGCGCGGTCCGGGCCGGGGAGGGGGCGGCGAAGGAGGGGGCCAGCGAGTCCGCGGAGGTGGCGATGCCGACCGTCCGCGCGGGGACGGTGGTGGCGGCGGTTTCGGGCGCTGGGGCAGGGGCGGGTTCGGTTGGGGTGCCACCGGGTCCGATCCGTACGCCGCGACCGAACTGAGGGCGTCGTTCGTGGACCCCGAGGCAGGCACCATGGTCGAGGCGCGCAGGTTCCTCGGCCGTACCTTCCGGGTGACCCGGGAGCGGCCCTCGCTGGAGTGGCAGCTCACCTCCGAGCAGGCCGAGCACCTGGGATACATGGTGATCAAGGCCACCGCGCAGCAGGACAGCGCAACGACGATCGAGGCGTGGTTCACGCCGCAGATCCCGGTCTTCGGTGGCCCCGCCTCCTACGGGGGACTTCCCGGGATGATCCTGGTGCTGTCGGTGAACGACGGACAGATCCAGTACCAGGCCACCGAGGTGCTGCTGGGCGAGCTGGAGGAAGGACTGATCACCCCGCCCGACGAAGGCGACGAGATCTCGCAGGAGGAGTTCGAGCGAATCGTCAAGGAGCGGCTGGAAGAGATGGCAAGGATGAGACGGCCCCCTGGCGGGGACGGAAGGCGATAAGGGAGCACAGACAGTGAATACATGGAACCCGAATACGGGCGGTCGGCCGGCGAAGCGGGTGGGAGCATGGATGCCGCTCCTCGCGACCCTGGGTTGCGCGGCGGCCCTCTTGGCGATCGTCCCGCCCGCGCAGGCACAGCAACAGTACGAGGTAAAGGGCGCGGTCGCCGACTCGGCCGGCACGGGCCTGCCGAACGCCATGGTGGTGGCGCTGGCACGGGAGGACTCGGTGCTCGTCAGGTTCTCCCTGACGAACGGGGAGGGGAACTTCACCCTTACGAGACTGCCGGCCGGCGAGTACATCCTGCAGGTCACCCTGATCGGCTACGAGACGATTCGCCGCGACTTCGACGTCACCGATGTCGATGTCGCGGCCGGGAGGGTCACGATGTCCGTGCTGGCGGTCGAAGTCGATCCGCTGGTCGTGAGCATCGAGCACGTGCCCTTCATCAACCGGCGTGACACGCTCAGCTACAATGCGGCCGCGTTCGAGACGCCGCCGAATGCGACGGTGGAGGACCTGCTGCGGCGCCTTCCCGGGATCGAGGTCGACGACGATGGCTCGATCACGGCACAGGGCGAGGCGGTGCAGAATGTCCTCGTAGACGGCAGGGAGTTCTTCGGCGGCGACGGCACGATCGCGACGCGAAACCTGCCGGCCGACGCGATCCAGCAGGTCGATGTCTATGACAAGGAGTCGGACATGGCCGAGTTCACCGGGATCGCCGACGGGAACGAGGAGCGAACGCTCGATCTCAAGCTTCGCGAGGAAGCGAAGGTGGGGTACTTCGGCAGGACCAACGGAGCTCTCGGCAGCGACGTCAACACGCAGCCCCGGATCGGTGGAACCTCCGCGGACGACGCGCGCTACGACGGCTTTCTCAACCTGAACCGCTTTTCGCCTTCGGGACAGTACGCGCTGATCCTGAACGCAAACAACGTCAACCAGCGCAGAGGCGGCAGGGGCGGCGGCGGCGGCGGCGGTTTCACGGAGACCATGAGCGTGGCCGTCAATGCCAGCAACGATTTCACCGACGACGATTGGCTGCGTTCCTCCTACACCTTCAATGAATCGGACAACGAGCGGAACAGCACGGTTCAGCAGCAGACGCTGTTCGGCTCCGATCTCTCGTCGCTCGTCGACCGGCTGAGCGGCTCGGAGTCCAACAACCGGAATCACAGGGTCAACCTGAACGGGCAGATGCAGCTCGCGGAGGGCAACCAGCTTCGCCTGCGGGTCAACGGCAATCTCACGACTTCGGGAAGCTCCAGCTTCAGCAATCAGGAGACGCACAACACCTCGGGCGGCCTTCTCAACTCGGCGAACACGGACCAGCTGGTGGACAGCGACGACCTGGGTGGCGACGCCCAGTTGACCTGGCGCAAACGGCTGGGCACCTCCGGCCGTGCGCTCGTAGCCGAATTCCAGAGCCGGATCTCGGACTCCGACCAGCTCACGGAACTCTCCTCGGAACTGGTCGGAGTCAGCCGTGGAGGGGGGCGCGGCGGAGATGGGGGATCCGGTGGGTCGATGGAACCCGAGTACACTCTGGAGGAACAGCTCCGTGACAGCCGCAGCTGGAACAACAGCGCCCGGTTCTCGCTGACCCAGCCTCTGGGCCAGGGTCAGATCCTGGAGCTCTTCGGCCGGGCGAACGCGACGGGCGAAGACAGGGACAATCCGGTCTACGACATCGTGGACGGCTCCCGCGTGCTCAACGCGCCCCGGAGCAATGGATTCGAGCGTGCCTACACCTACTACAACGCCGGTACGCGCTTCAACCGCAACAACGAGCGCTACCGGTTCGTGAGCGGCCTGGAGGTCCGGCGTTCGAACCTGGACGGGCTCATCCAGAACCGGGACGAGCGGATCGCGAACAGCTACACCCACGTTCTGCCGAACATGAACTTCCGGATCGAGGTCAAGGAGAACCACAACGTCAACTTCCGGTACAACACCTCGACCCGGGAACCGTCGCTCACCCAGCTGCAGCCGTTCGTGAACAACACCAATCCGCTGAACATCTATACCGGGAACCCCGACCTGGTTCCCGAGTACACGCACCGGCTCAACGGGGAGTACAGGTTCTTCGACCAGTTCAGCTTCCGGAATCTCTTCACCTTCTTCAACTACACCTACACCCACAACACGATCGCGCAGTCGCGCTTCTACGACGATCGTGGGGTCCAGACCCGTTCGCCGATCAACACGGCGGCATCGTGGTCGGGGAACGTGGGCGCCAACTACGGCACTCCGATCCGGCGGTTCGGCGTGGACGTGGACCTGGAGTACCGCCTCAGCTATTCGGAGGGGACCGAGCTGATCAACCTGGTCGCGAACGACAACCAGTCGATCCGCAACACGGTGGAGTTCAGCATCGAGAACAGGAACAGGGACCGGGTCGATGTGGAGGTCGGCGCCACCTTCAACTTCAACAACGCCCGCTACTCGCTCAACGAGGAACTCAACCGCGACTATGTCAACAGCACCTACCGCCTGGACGCGAACATCTACCCGACCAGCGCCTGGGTGATCGAGACGGAGCTGAGGTACCAGGTCTATGACGACAACCTCTACGGCTCGACCCCGACGCCGTTCGGCGACGTGGAGAATGTGGCTCGCTGGGACGCGTCCGTGATGCGGCGGATGCTCGACAACCGGGTCGAGATCGAATTCCGTGCCCGGGACCTCCTGAATCAGAACCGGGGGATCAGCATCAGCAACAACTCCAACTTCATCCAGGAGTCGCGCACGGATTCGCTCGGCCGGTACTTCATGCTGCAGATCAACTACCGGCTCGGGACGCAGTTCACGCGCGGCGGACGTGGTGGGGATTGGGGAGGCC
>VXLT01000015.1 GCA_009841475.1 Gemmatimonadota bacterium | reverse complement strand
ACGGCGTGCTGGAACCCGAAGCCCGTCAGGGACTCCGCGAATGGCAGACCGACCGGGGGATCGAGGCGACGGGATACCTGGACCGCGCCAGCCTGTCGGAACTGGTGGCGGCGGGCCGGCAGGCGGAGGCGGAGGCGGAGGAGGCGCGCCGCAGGGAGGAACTGGAGGCCGAGGTGCAGCGGCTCGCCGAGGAAAGCCGGATTGCGCGGGATGAACGGCTGGCGGAACAGGCCCGCCTCGACGCTGCCCGGCGTGAGGAGGAGGAGCGGCTGGCCGAGGAGGCCCGGGCCGAGGAGGAACGGCTGGAGGAAGAGGAGCGTCTGGCAGAGGAAGAACGTCTGGCGGAAGAGGCCCGCCGGGAGATGGACCGGATCGCGGAGGAAGCCCGTCTGGCAGAGGAGGCCCGGCAGGCAGAGCAGGAGCGGCAGGCGGAGGAGGCCCGCCGGGCGGAGCAGGAACGCTTGGCCGAGGAAGCCCGCCGGGCGGAGCAGGAGCGGCAGGCGGAGGAGGCCCGGCAGGCCGCGGCCGAGCGGGCGGCTGAACGGGAGCAACAACAGGCCGAAAGCATGGAGGCAGCGCGGCGACGGGCCGAAGAGCG
The DNA here is from genome assembly GCA_009841475.1 of Gemmatimonadota bacterium. Lineage (GTDB taxonomy): Bacteria > Gemmatimonadota > Gemmatimonadetes > Longimicrobiales > Gaopeijiaceae > Bin94. The sequence continues at coordinate 21,439 of VXLT01000015.1, read as the reverse complement.
GCTCACCGACGCCCAGCTGCTGCTCGCCGCGAGGAGCGATCTGGCCGGGACCACCGGCGACCTGAACTGGCGCCTCGCCCTGAACCGGCGGTCCTGGACGGGCGTGCGGTCCCGTGGCGACAACGTCGTGGAACTCGATCTCAACGGTCGGAATCTGGGGGGCGTGATCCCCACGCGGCTCGCACGCCTGGCGGAGCTGGAGCTCCTCAACCTGGGCGGAAACCAGCTGTCCGGCCCGATTCCGGCCGAGTTGGGGTCGCTGAGCAAGCTCAAGGCGCTGTTCGTCGAAAACAACCAGCTGTCCGGCGCGATTCCGGCCGAGCTGGGTGAGATGTCGAGCCTCGAGGACCTGCACCTGTACAACAACCCGCTGACCGGGATCATCCCGCCCGAACTCGGAAACCTGGCAAGTCTCAAGCGGCTGCGCCTGTCCCGGACGCAGATCGCCGGCCGGATACCGCGCGAGCTGGGCCAGTTGGCGCACCTCGAACTCCTCGCGCTCAGCGGCAACCAGCTTTCCGGGCAGATTCCTGCCGAACTGGCCAACCTGACCAACCTGAAGCGGTTGACACTCAGCAACAATCGCCTGTCGGGATGCATACCGAAGGCGCTGATGCGCTTCGAGTCCGGCATCAATCCGCAACTGGGCGGGGTTCGCCTTCCCGAGTGCGGGCGGCAATGAGCGACAGCGACAACGACAACGCGCGCGCGCCTTCGGAGCCGCCTTCGGAGCCGCCTTCGGACCCGCCTTCCGAGCCGCCCTCGGGGTGGGCGCGCACCTCGCAGCGGCCCGCGGAGAGGGACGAGCAGGTACCGTTCAGGGCCGTGACCCTGTTCGCCTCCCTTCTGGTCGGGATCCTCCTCGTGGGGGCTCTGTCGTACCTGTTTCCGGCCGGCGACGACAGCATGGCCGCCGAACTGCTGGTCGACCGGAACACCCGGATCTTCCCCTATCCGTTCACCATACAGAACGTGATGTGGCTCGCCTTTTGCGCGGCTGCCGGAGAGTTGGTGGTGCGTCACTTTACCGGCCGCCGGGAAGGCGACCAGATCTACCTCGGGCTGTTGCCTGAGGACGACGAGACCATTCTGCGCAAACGCGACCTGGCCCCGATCTACAATCGGGTGGTCGAGTCCGACCCGGAGAGGCGGTACCTGCTGCAACGCCTGCTGACGGGCGCGCTTCTGCAGTTCCGCAACAGCGGGTCGGTGGACCAGGTCAACTCGATGACCAACGTGTCGCTCGAACTCTACCAGCATGAAATCGAGCTGCGGTACAACATGTTGCGCTACGTAATCTGGCTGATTCCGACGCTCGGCTTCATCGGGACCGTACTGGGCATCGCCTTTGCGATGCGCTCCGCCGGGGTCATGTTCGCGGGCGCCAGCATCATGGATGGAACGATCGGACCCGAGATGATGGAGCAGTTGACGGGAGACCTCGGAGTCGCGTTCTACACGACCCTGCTCGCGCTGCTGCAGTCGGCGGTGCTGATGTTCGCGATGCACATCATGCGGGGCAAGGAGGAGGGTGCCCTGAACAGGATCGGCCAGTACTGCCTGGGCAATCTGTCGAACAGGCTGCACGAGGAATCGGGTCCCGGACGGCCGTAGCGGGGCGGCGCCTGGACAGGCGGCGGCGTGCAAAGATCAGCGACGCGGATCTGCTTGAGGGGGCCCCGCCGGTCGCCGGCCGCCTGGCCGGTCAGAACAGGGACAGAAGCAGGTTGACCGTCAGCGAGCCACCCACGTCCTGCACGTACTGGCCGCCGCCGGCCTCGGCGACGCTTCGGAGAAAGGCCTCGGTGGCGGGTTGGTTCCCGCTTCCCGTCTTGACGTAGACCGTGGAGACGCGATGCCCTTCGGGCCCGCCGATGCCGGTCGCGGCCCGTATGGATGGATCGATCTCGTCGCTGTACGCCGGGTTGTCGGTCACCATCACGACGACCCTTCGCTCGGATCGTGGCCGCCAGGTCATGCGAGAGGCAGCCGAAAGCGCGTCATAGAATGCTTCGGGCGAGTCGGGGTTGGTACCGCTTCCGGTTCCCATGCCTACCGAGAGGCCGTTCACGAACATGCGGAACGCGTCGCGGTTCGCGGCCGGACCGGAGAGTTCCCGCAACGGGAACAGGAACAGCGGGCTCTCCCACCGGCGGTCTCCGAACGCCACCATCCCGATCCCGAAGCTGGGCGAGATCCGGTTCAAAAGTACGGCGAGCTGCTCAACCTCCGCCTTGAGGTTGGCGACCTGCCCGCTCATGCTGTTGGTGATGTCCAGCGCGATGATGATGTCGAGGTGGGGGAACCGGAAGTGCGGAGCGTCCACCTGGATGGGCGCGGGGGCGGGCTCCGGGCAAATGACCGGGGCGGGCTCCGGAGGGCAGACCGGGCATATGACGGGCGCGGGCACCGCAGGGCAGATCGGGCATATGACCGAGTCGGGTAAGGCGACTTCGGGACAGATTGTCACCGGAACGGGTTCCGGAACCGGGCATGTGGGGCATACCGGGCAGTCGATCGGCTTCGTCACGGCGGCGACGACCGGGCATGTGGGACACACCGGACAAACGACCGAGTCGGGCGTTGGAACCGCCATGATGATCGGAGCGGGCGGGGCCGGGATGTCCGGCACGGCTTTCCCTATCATCGGGAAGATGACGACCGCGATCAGGATGAAGGCGCCGAGGGCCGACGCGAACAGGTCCAGCGCCGCCATTCCGAACGGGCTCGGTGCGCTGCTCCTCTTCTTCATGGCTTGCGGTCCGCTTCGAGTGGGGGGTCGCGGGTCCGGCGTCCGGCAGGCCGGCCAACCAGCGAAGGCCAGAGCCGTAAACAAATGTTGTCAAAGCGGGACTTGCCCGCAACGGGACACTGACCCGCCGGGAGGGCACGGACCGGATATCGTCGAGTTCCGCTGAGTCTCCCGTCACGGCCCCGAGCGGTCCAGAGGCCACACCTGGATGTACTCGACGTCGAGTTCATCCGTGGTGCGCCCCAGGATGTAGTCCTCCCCGATCTCGTAGATCTCGAGTTCCTCCGGGGTCTCGACGAAGCCCAGCGCCCGTCCCTCAGGATCGAACACGGTCCAGATCACGCCGGGCAGTTCCTCGCCCGGAGGCTCGAATTCCTGGACCCACATGTGACCCTGCGCATCGCTCATCACGGAAACAAAGGCTGGGAACTGGTCGGCGACCGGCCTGCTCAAACGGCTTCTGAGCGCACTCTCCCGCTCTTCCGCCGTCGGAATTCGGGCCACCGATGCCTCGGCGTATGCCGCGACATGTGCCCGGGTCGGCGCGCGCGTCACATGATCACGGCGGACGATCCGGGCCAGTGAGCCATCCTGCGCGTACGCCTTGATCTCGTAGCGGGTGTTCGGGCCGACGACGATCAGGTCGCCCCAGGATTGATGGAGCAGCGACCGGCCGAAGATGACATCGTAGGTTGCCAGGTTCTCTGCATCGTGGATTCGTTCCTTGCCGGCGTGGGTGCCCAGGGAGCCCAGGAGTTCGCCGTCCGCATTCCACAGCTCGACCGTTACTTGGTCGTCGACCGAGCGATTGCTGACCCGGTTGGGGCCGGCCAGAATGGCGCCGCCAGGCGTAACCGCCACGGCGATCAGGCCGCCCGCCACACCCGGTTCGCTTCTCTCCGGGCGAAAGCTGCGCTCGTAGTTCCCGGCCGGATCGAAAACCGTCATGAAGGGGTCATGCCAGATGCCCCACACGACCACGGAGTCGCCCGCCAGGGGAGCGATGTGATAAATGGTAACGGCCGTGAACTCGCCCGGTCCTTCACCGGTTCCGCCCCAGGTGTCCAGGTGGATTCCTCCCTCGTCGAACACCCTTAGCTCCCGGGTGAGGCGGTTGACGACTACGATCCGTCCGTCCGACAGCCGTGTAGCATCAGATGCGCCGGTCAGAAGGTAGGGTTCTTCGCCGGTCACCTTCCCGATCGAAACCGCCGGACGTGGCCCGATCCGCCAGCCCAGACGCGATCCGTCCTCCGGGCGGGCGTTCTCGACGATTCGGATTCCGGCGCTGTCCCGTTGTTGGGTGGCGCGCGCTTGTGCTGTCGCTGCATGCGGCTGCCAGGCGAGCCCGCCGAGGCCGATGAAGAGGGCTACAACAGGCGCCGTCATCGGTCGTTCGTCCGCTTCGCGTCAGTCGCGCACGTCGGTGCGCTGTTCGAGCGCGCCGGTGTCACCGGCCCAACCCGAAATCCTCCAGGTCGTACCAGTCCAGCGCGCGGTCCGGAATCCCGTCAGCATCGTCCGGGCCGACCTGCCGCTCGGCCAGAACCACTAGGGTCGAGCCCAGGAGGTCGAAGCCTCTCAGGCGGTCCCTGACCTTCACGGACCCGACGTACTCGGCGTTCTCGTACACATCCAGGTAGGACCAATCGTGCGTGTCTCGCTGCGTGGCAATCCAGTAGCGGTTGGCAGCGTCGACCAACTGGTGCTCTGTGCCCAGGCGGTAGTCCTTCGGGGTAGCTCGGTAGTCTTCCAGCCTCTCTTCAACCCCCTCGGAGGCTGGGCGGCCATTCATCCTGTTAAAGGACATGAAGAACTCCTCGCGGCGGGCCACGTCTCGCTCGTCCGGGAGTTCCGCGAGGTAGGTCGGAGCACGCACTACCGTGACGTCGCCGGTGTCTCCGACGAAGATGAGATGGCCTTCGCAGGCCATGAAGACCCACCCCTCGCCCCGGTCCGGGATTCCGTAGATGACTTCGCCGCACGCGACATCCCAGGGCCCGCTCGGTGACGCTTCCTCCCGCAGCACCTCCCCGGTCGCGACGTTCACGTCGAACCGCGTCATGAGCGGGCCGGAGTTCCCGCCGCCGAGCATCGCGAAGACGTCCAGCGACACGCCCGAGAGGACGGTGCCGAACGACCGGAAGGGCTCATAGTAGTCGGCTGCCACCAACACTTCCGATACATGGGAGCCCGACGGCTCGAAGACCGTGAAGCGGCCGAGATCCCCGTCATGGACGCCAACCGTCCCCTCCTCGCCGCGAGTGAGATCACCCGGGTAGCCAAACTCGCCGGGACCTTCGCCCTCACGGCCGAAGACTCCCACGACGGCGCCCTCCACGTCCACGCAGCGGACCTGCGTCTCGTAGGAATCGACCACGCACGCGGTTCGTTCATCCGCAAGCAGCGCGACCTCCTCGCTCTCGCTCAGCGGCAGGGCGGCGGTGCCGATTACCTCGGGTGCGAAGATGGCCTCGCCGGCCGGGTCTTCCTGAACGCATGCCCCGGTGAGGGCCGGGAGTGCCGCAGTGGCGGTTATCAGAACCGCTTTCATGGGATGGAAAAAGCCCTGCGATGGCTCGGTCCTGGACGGCATGAGGCGAAATCTCCGGTAGGACGACTGCGATTGATGACAGGATTGACGATAGATCGCGCAGTCCTACCGCACCAGCCGGTACGCCCGAATGTGCGGCACGTCCAGTTCGTCGTTGAACACGCCGAAAAGCCGGCCGTCCCTCACTGCATGGACCACGAATCCGGCAGGAAGCATGACCGAACCAACCTTTCTGCCCTCCTGCGTGAACGCGGTCCACTCCCATTCGTCGCTCCCGGATTCAGATCGTCCGCCTACCCAGATGCGCTGCTCGTCATCAACCGCCAGACCCGTCAGGGCAGGCCACATGTGCGGCGCACCCTGTCGCAGGACGCGAACAAAGGCGTCGTGTTCTTCGCGCTCGATTGCGCCGCTCAGTTCGGCAGCGCTGACCGGAACCGGCGTCGCCGGAACCGCGAAGGAATGCTGCACACTGCCGGTGAGATCGAGAACGACCACGGATGGAACGCGCGAGTTCGCGTGTACGAGACGGTCGGCGCCCAGGAGCCTCAGGAAGGACTCGCCACCAAAGGGATGAGGTCCGACCATGACCGACCCTTCGCCCCTTACGACAAGGCGTTCGGCGGCAGGGAATGCAAAGAGCGAATCCGCCTCGGGGTTGCCGTCCCTCCCCAGCCGGAACACGACCTCGGACCGACCCTGGTCTTCCTCCCGCTGCGTGGCGTAGAAGGGCAGCCATCGCGAGCCCACGTACCCGCGTTGACCGGGAAGCTTCCATAGGCGCGAAGGATTGTTGATGGCGGGCAGCGTGGCCGTGTGGGCGACGGTCCGGGCGTATGGCTCGAACACGGTGACGCGGGCCAGGCCACCGTCGAAGACAAAGAGGCTGTCGCCGGCAAGGATCTGAATGGAGGTTGGCCAGTCGAATTCGCCCGGCCCTTCGCCCTTGCGTCCGATCTCCTGTTCGAAGGTCAGATTCGGAGCCAGAACCGCGATTCCGTCCAGGTAGCCGTCGTTCACATAGACCTTGAGCTGCGAATCGACGACGAGGTTGACCACCCGTCCGATAGGCAGACTTGGCTCGGACTCGGCCTCCAATGTCGCTGTCCATGTAGCCTGCGCGACCACGGTCCGCCCGGCAGGCAGGACTGCCAGAACGGCGAGGGTGTTCATGGCGATGCACTTCATCCGTCGTCCTCCGAATCGGGTTAGTGGTTAGACGACGGGACGGTGCGTTGCGTTTACCTTGGGAATCGCGCCCGGTCTGTCGGACCCTCGTCCTCCGCATTTGCCCAAACGGGGACGCACTCATACTCTGAGTCCTCGCTTGGTATCTGAATGCTCGCCACGAATCGAGAAGCTGCCCGAATGGAATCGAGAACGGACAACTCGGTCGGCGGTTTGCTCGGCGCGGGACCTGGGGCGGCTGGCCAGTGACGGAACGCTACTCCGACTATGACGCCTTTGCGTCGATGTACAACGAGCACTGGGGTTCGTTCGCCACGCGCCTGGTCCCGGTCCTGGAGCACCTGGTCTTGAATGCCCTCCCTTCAGAGGCCCGGATTCTTGACCTGTGCTGCGGTACCGGACAACTGGCTCACGCGCTTTGCGCACAAGGCTTCAAGGTCACGGGGATTGATGGGTCCGAGTCAATGACTGCGATCGCGCGCACGAATGCCCCGGATGCAACCTTTAAAACCGATGATGCGCGCAGTTTTGCAACGGATGGTGGATTCCACGCGGCCCTTTCAACGTTTGACAGCTTGAACCATGTCATGAGTCTGGAGGAACTCAGGAGCGTATTCGACAACGTGTACCGCGCTTTGATCGGGGGAGGCGTCTTCGCGTTCGACCTCAACACGGAGAAAGGATTCAGAACGAGATGGCGAGGATCTCACGGCTACGTTGAGGATGACCATGCCTGCGTTGCGAGGAGCAGTCACCTGCCCGACGAACGAACCGGGAAGTTGGAGATCACAGTGTTCTTTCGCAGGGAAGGCGGGTGGGAACGTTCTGACTTGACCCTTCTTCAGAGGTGCTACGGCGAAGAGGAGATCGTGAAGGCTCTCCAGTCGGCGGGGTTCGCTGGAGTCAGGACCTATGACGGGGGCACGGATCTTGGTGAGGAGCTTCCCAGGTATCCGGGTAGACAGTTCTTTGTTTGCGAGAAGCCGACGACCCGGTGACAATGGGAGGACCGGTAGACTCTACGGGTGTCGAGCGCGTCACAACAGGTGGGGCGCCCCGGCCCGGGATCGGAGGCTGAACTGTGGGCAGACTTGCGGGAGGCGTCGCGCTGGTGGGTGTGGCGCTGTTCATGGTGGCCGGGTTCCTGCGTGCGGACGTGGATCCGTTTGCGCCGGCTACCCTGTTCGCGCTCCTGATCGCGGCGGGACTGCCCGCGGCCGGCGGCAGTTGGCTGCTGGCGCGACACTTCGGGGCTGGACGCCGGATCGAGGGCCGGCGGGAGGAGCTGCGCCGGGACACGCTGGAGGCCGAGATCCTGAAGATGGCGGAGCGGTACGGCGGTCGCCTCACCGCTGTTGAGGTGGCAGGGGAACTGGCGGTGCCGTCCACGACGGCCGAGGAGCTTCTGAACGAACTGATGAGGCGGGAATTGGCGGAAATCGAGATCACGGACTCGGGCGTTCTGGTGTATGCGTTCCATGACGTGCGACACCTCTCCGAAAAGGAGTCCGCGCGGGGGCTGCTCGAGCCATGAGCGAACCGGCACGCGGCAAGGAGGTCCCGGCACCCGTGACCGAGACGCGCTGGCCGTGCCCCGTCTGTCTCGGGGTGAAGATGGAGAAGACGGCGGTCGGGAAGGGAGCGGATGGTTCGGGCGGACTGACGCTGGACCACTGCACGCGTTGCGGCGGCATGTGGTTCGAGCTGGGCGAAGTGCAGCGCCTCAGCTTCGAGCGGCCAGAGGCGCTTTGGTCCAGGATACCTGCCCGCGATGAACCACACCGCGCGCAGTGTCACTCATGCCGTGCTTTCCTGGACCGCGACGCGCCCAAGTGCGGTGCCTGCGGCGCGAAGACACGGCTCAACTGCCCGACCTGCGACAAGAAGATGCTTCAGGTGCGGCAGGACGCGCTCACCCTCGACGTATGCAAGCGGTGCAAGGGCGTGTGGTTCGACCACCACGAGCTCGAAGAGATCTGGAAGCTGGAACGCGACCGCATCGTCGCGAAGCGGGGGAAGGGCGGAGCTCTCGTGCAGAAGACGGGCGAGGCGGGCACGGATGTCCTCGTCGAGACGCTCTTCTGGACGCCGGATCTCGTGTTCTTGGGGGCGCATGCGACGGGACGGGCTGTGGTCGCGGCTGTGCAGGCCGCACCGGGAGCCGCGGAAGCGGTCGGGACAGCCGCCGAGAAGGTGTTCGAGGCGATCGTTGAGATCGTGGCCGGCATGTTCTGACGAGCCGATTCCCGGCGCGGATCCCGGCCCCACCCAACGGATCGGGGGGTTCGTGACGACTATAGGGCAGAGAGCGTCGAGAGCGACAACGGGAAAGCCCCCCGAGCAGCGCGCCCGGGGGGCTTTTCCGTCCCCTTCCTGGAAGGGGTCCCGGCTAGTTCTTGACCACCTCGTCCGGCGGATCCCCGAGAACGGTGGGGGCCGGGTTCGAGCCGCCCGGATCCGTCGGCGAGGGGCCGATACAGGCCGAGGCCAGGAACACGAGCACGATCGCGCTCGCGGTGATGAATCGAGTGATTGCCGTCTTCATGGTATCTACCCTCCTGTGGCGTTTTGTGTTGGTCCGGCCCGTCCCCGATTCGCCGGGTGGGCCGGGGAAGCCCGCAGTCGCGACTTCCGTGCGCTTGGACTTCCACTTGGTATGACGCAAGAAAGGTCCCCCAGGGTTTCATCGGGGGTGTCCAGGACCTGGAGCGTTTTGCCCGGCGCGTGCCTGCTTGGACCGGACTCCCCCGCTACCGCGCCTCTTCCGGCAACCTCTTTACCACGATCGTGGGCACATCCAGCTCGTCGCGCTCCACGAACGCGACCAGACCATCGGGTCCGAAAGCCATCGGCATCCCCGGAGCACCCGCAGCGAGCGTTCCACGGTACCGGCCGTCGGGCCCCAGGACATCGATTGGCCCCTGGTCGTCCCACGGCTCATCGCCCCGCCGCTGAACCCAGAAGGAGCCGTTCCAGGTGGCCCGCAGTCCCCGCAACACGGGGATCTCGGCGTACAATTCCGTGTTGTCGACTTCGTCACGCGCCTGCACCTGGGCCTGCTCGATTTCCGCCCGCGCCTGCTCGATGACACCTGCGGGCAGCTCCGCCGACAGCTCGGCCATCAATTCCGTCGCCTCCTCATCGAACCGCACGAGCAGATGCGCGACCACGGCCGAGCGAATCCGCGGAGTGACAATCCGTCGACAGCCGTCGGATCACCGCCGCAGCGTCGCCGGCAACCGGTACACGACGATGCTCGGCACGTCCATTTCGTCGAGCTCCCAGTAAGCGACGAATCCATCCGGCCCGAACGCGTCTGGAACTCCGTATCCTCCCGCGGCGAGCGTGCCCCGATAGGCGCCATCGGGACCAAACACGTCAACCGCGCCCTCGGTGTCCTCGTCCAGCGGATCGCGGCGCTGGACCCAAATGGAGCCGTCCCATGCGGCACGGACCTGGGCGACAACCGGGACCTCTGGGTAGAACTCCATGTTCTCTATCTGTCTGCGCGCGGCCTCCCGACTGCTTCTTTGTATGTCTGCCGGGTCGACTCCCTGTGGCAGCGGGCCCGGGATTGCCCTTGGTTCACGAGCCTCCAGTTCGCGGATCATCTGGTCGCGTATGTCGGATGCCAACGCGCGCGTGACGGGTAGTGGCGCGATCGCGCGCGTCAGCGTGTTTACCGTACTTCCGTTCTGCACGATCCGGACTTCGTAGACCGACGAATCCACGTACGCGATCGCGCCGCCGGGCATCACGTCCCAGCGGAGAGCGGGCTCGAAATGCGGCGCTCTGTTGAGGACCGACATGAGGGCGTCCGTATCCGACAGGTCGACCTCCGCGAGTTCGGGCCGGGTGGGCCGCCACGTTTCCAGCAGCACCTCGCCGACGACGAGATCGCCGCCCAGATTGAGCGCCTCGATCGTACGCTCGTCGACCATCTTCTCGGAATCTTCGTTTCCGGCCAGTGCTTCCATCGCAGCGAACACCGCGCGCAGGCCTGCGTCCCTGCCCTGGGCGTAGATGATCCCGGGACGCGGGCCCGGGCGCATGGTGCGGGTCACGTTGGTGTCCGTGAGCCCTGTCGTCGCACTCCAACGCACCATTCGCTGGAAGTTGCCGTCGGCGTCAAAGAGCTGGAAGACATCGCGGCCGCCGTCGTTTGCGGCCATGCTTCCGTCGCGCCACACAACTATTCCGTAGAGGCCCTCGAACTCGCCGGGCCCCTCACCGGGCCGACCGATCGTCATGACCAGCTGCCCGGCCGCGTCGACTTTCAAGACTTGGTCCGCTTCCGGGTCTGCCACGTACAGATTGCCGTCGCCGTCGAAGGCCACGTCGTCCCGCCGGGTGAACTGCGCCCACTCCGGCGCATCGAGCCCGCCGACGCGCCAGACTTCCGTGAAGTCCCAGGCCAGGAAGCGGTCCTGGGCGTGGAGGACGGGTGCCAACAGGACCGGTGCGAACAGCACGGGGGTAACGACGGCGATCGCTCTTGGGTAGTGTCTCATGGGGTCTCATTGCCTCGCCAGTGCCGCGAGCATCTTGTCGGGCAGTTCCCTGGACAGACGGCTCCACTCCGCGATCCCTTCGTCCCAGTCGGGATTCCGGCCTATCTCGATGAGAAGGTGTTTCATCTCCTCAAAGTGGGCCTTCACTTCCGGACTCCTGAGTTCCACAAGCGAAATGAGGTCCGCGCGCGCAATTACGGCCGAAGTGTCGCCGTCACAGAGCCAGCGATTCAGCTGCCGGCCACGACGTTCGCTCAACGCCCCGGTTTCCACCGCCTCCCGGATGATGTCCCGGTACTTCGCGTCACCGCGAGAGAGGAGACATGCGGTCTCCGCGGTCTCGTCTGCGGCAGCGGACGGGTCATCTATACGGTCCAATGCTGCTCCTACGACCGGGTCCAACGCTGTTTCCGCTTCAGCGGGCGTCGGTCGGTAGTGACTGCAGTAGATCAGGCCGAGCGGGAGCATGCTTGCCACCGCCAGACGGCTGGCCGCGCGCAGCCAGCGGGGAGCGGGGGATCGGGTACCGGCGGAAACGATCATTCTGATTCTCCTTTCGAGTACTGTTGCGCGCCCGAAACCGTCAGCGGCGCTCGCAGGCAGCGGTGGGCGAAAGCCGGACGCTGCCGACGCGTTGGCAACGACGCTCAGAAGCGCCCTGGCGTAGATCCTCGGACACGACCTCCCCGCGGCCACCGCTAGCTGGTCGCAGCACGACTCCTCGGCGATCCGCAGCTGGTGGCGGGCCCACCACGCAACCGGGTTCCACCAGAAGACGGAGCAGGCCAGCCATTCCAGCCACCTCACCAGGTGGTCCCGGCGCCGGACATGCGCCAATTCGTGGGCCAGGATGGCGCGGAGCTCTTCGCTGCCCGGGTCGGTCAGGAGGAACGACGGGATCAACATCCGGACCCGGCCACTCCACCACACCATGGGCGTCACGCGGGCGCTCGTGGTGCACAGTTGGGGGATCCGGGACAGGCCGAGGTCCCGGCCGACCTCCGCGGCCTGCCGGTGCAGCCACGAGGGCGCCGGCCGCACGGCCTGCTTCAAGGTGCGCCGGAAGCGGATCGTTCGCACCGCCGTCCACCCCAACAGCCCCGCCGTGCCCGCAAACCACAGGATCGCAAGCGCAGGTTGCAGGAATATGCCGAGTCGGGATCCCGCCTCAGAATCGGAGGCTGCCGCCCCGAACTCGGCGCCAGGGGCACCGGACCCCGGCGTGGCCAGCACGGACCCCGGCGCGATTGGCGCCACCCCCGGCTCGGCGAGCGCCACCCCCGGCGCCGGTGGCGCCGCCACGCCCTCCTCCGGCAGCACCGGAAGCGAAACGACTGCGGGCACCAGCAGGATCACCAGCACCATCAACCACAGCGGGTAGGACACGGCGGGCCGGTCCACGCGCCGGTGCACCATCCACACCGCGGCCGCAAGGACGACCGAGACCGCCAGCTTGGTCGCGCCGATCTGAAGCAGCAGGCTGGTCATATCTCCTCCTCCAGAATGCGGTGCAGAACCTCCATGACCGCGAGTTCGGCGTTCGGCAGTGCGGGGATCGTCATGGTCGGTCTCCTCGTTGACACACATGAAACGACATCATGTCGTCAAATTAAGACACGGCGTCGTGTCTGTCAAGTCGGATCAGTCTGCGGGCGGCCTGACGATCCGGTACCGCACCACGGTATCGCCGAGCGCGTCGATGCCTGGTGGCACTTGAATTGACTTGACGTTCGGTCTTCATCGGTATACTCTGTTTAGCAGAGTACTCTACACACGTCTCACGAGGCCGACAATGACTCAACACACCCCACATCCCAGTCCCGAAGAAGACCTGGCCTTCATCCGCCGCGTGATGCAGGGCGCGCGCGAGGTCGAGGTCGACCATAGCGGGCACCTGATTCTGTGGGGGTTCCTCCAGGCTGCCGCCGCGAGTCTGGCCTACCTGGTGCGCCAGGGTGCTTTCTACGTGTCCATCAATGTCATCTGGGCCGTGGCGGTCGGCATCGGCTTTGCGGGGTCCTGGCTGCTCGCGCGCCGCTTGAGAAAGAGCGCTCCCGTCAACTCGCTCGTGAATCGGGTGCTCGCTGCGATCTGGGTCGGGTGCGGGCTCTCGCTGTCGCTGGTGGGGTTCCTCGGGGCAGGAACCGGGTCGATGCCGTCCCCGGTCGCGCCGGGGGCCAAGAGCGTCATCATCGGCTGCGCTTTCTTCGCGTCGGCTCCTCTATTCAGCCGGACCGCCTACTGGGCGCTGGCGGGCGCGTGGTGGATTCTGGGCGGCGCGTTGCTGGTCCGTCCCTCTCTGGGATCGAACCTCGTGTTCGTTTGCGCGCCGATCCTGTTCATGCTTGTGCCGGGGCTGGTGCTTCGGACGAGTCGCCGTACAACCCCCCGGCTTCACGTGATCGCATGAAGAACTACGACTACCGCCAGTTCGACCCGCTCGTCCATTCGAGGATTCGGCTGTCGGTGCTGGCCATCCTCGTCAGCGTCGACGATGCCGAGTTCACCTATCTGCGCGAGCAGGTCAAGGCCACCGACGGCAACCTGGGCGCGCATCTGCGCAGGCTCGAAGACGGTGGATATCTCGAAGTGACCAAGCACTTCGTCGACCGCAAGCCGCTGTCACGGTACCGGATCACCGACGCGGGCCGGGAGGCTTTTCGGAGGTACGTCGACAGCGTGGAACGGTTGCTGCGCACGCCGCCTTCCGACGAGCGGCGGAGCGCGGCGGGGTAGCCTCGTGGCCGGTTTCACCAGGATTCGCCGCGATGCCCGGCGCCCGGCAGCACGTCGCCTCGCCGCCGTGTGGCTCGTCTGCATCGCGGCATTCGCGCTGATTATCGGACCCGCTCACCTCGCTGCCCAGGAGCCCTCCACCGTTGCCGGAACCGTATCGGATGCGGCTGGGCAGCCCCTCGCCGGAGCCGATGCCTTCCTGCTTCAGACGCTTGAGGGCTCTCTTACGGACCAGGCGGGCGGGTTCAGCTTCAACACCCGCGCCACCGGCCCGGCGACCGTGGTGGTGCAAAAGCCCGGCTACCTCGAAGTCCGGCTGGCAGTCGATCTCCCCCTTGATGGCCCCCTCGCCATCGCGATGCACTTCGTTCCCATCGTCCTGCAGCCGATCACTGTGGAAGCCGGTGCCTTCCGTCTGGGCAACCTCCCCGATGTGACTCTGGACGACCTCGAAGTCGTGCGCACGCCAGGTGCCGCGGCCGATCCCTTCCGTGCGATCCAGACATTCCCCGGACTTCAGAGCGTGGGAGAGGGAGCGGGGCTGTTCGTGCGCGGCGGCGACATCTCCGAGACGCGGGTGCTGCTCGACGGAGCGACGGTCATCTCCCCGTTCCGCCTGGACACCGACCGCACCATCTCGTTCGGCCGCTTCGACCCCTTCCAGCTGCGCGGCATCCACTTCTCGGCGGGCGGCTTCGGTGCCGAATACGGCGATGCCCTCTCGGCGATCGCCGATCTGCGGAGCGTGGACAGGCCCACGTCGAGTGAACTGGGGGTTACCGCGGCCATCGGGGGCGTGTCGGGTGGTCTCCAGATCGATCTGTCCGAGTCCGTGGGTTTTCGGGCGACCGCCACCCACTCCGATACCGACCTCCTCATGCGACTCAATGGGAGGAGAGACGAGTTCGACGCGGTCCCCCGGTCCAGCGATCTCAGCGGTGGGGGCGAGTGGGCGTACCGGGACGGAGGGAGCCTCAAGGTCTTCGCACTGGTGCAGACGGATGGCGTTGGCGTCCGGATCCGGGACCCCTCGTATTCCGGCGTCTACCGCTCCGACGCGCGCGCAGACCTGTTCGCCGTTTCGGGTCTGGATCACGTCCGTGCGGTGGCCTTCGAGTGGGGACTGGCTACCAGCGGATCCCGCAAGGACGAGGACTTCGGCGCCTTTCGTCTTGATCGTGACGACCGGTCGATCCAGGCCCGCGCCAGGATGGAGGTCCCGGTGCGGCCCGGGGTCGCGGTGGCGGCGGGGGCCGAAATGGAGCACCGGGACGCGGACCTTGCCGGGTCGGTTCCGGTGGCGTCCCACGACAATGCGCCGAACGCGGCAACCACCGTGTTCTCAAGCCGGCAGTCCGGCGTTCGCCTGGGTGGGTTCGGCGAATTCGAGCTGCAGCCCTCGAACGCGCTTCGTGTGCTCATCGGCCTGCGCACCGACCGATCGACGTTCACGGGACGAGCAACCGTGGATCCCCGCCTGTCGGCCACCTGGCGACTCACCGAACAGCTGACCCTGGCCGGAGCGTGGGGCGTCTTCCACCAGGTTCCCGATCCGCTTCTCTTCGAGCCGACCCTGGGGGATTCCTCCCTCCCCGCCATGTCCGCGCACCACTGGATCGGCGGGGCGACCTGGAACGACGGCATCCGCCTGGTGCGCGTCGAGGCGTATGCAAAGCGCTACGCGGCGCTGGCCGCGCGGACCCGGACCGGTAGCGCGCGCGGCGGAGGGACCGGAACAGCCCGCGGATTCGACGTCTTCGTGAAGGAGGAACTGGGGTTCCTCGGTCTCGACGGGCGGATTGCGTACAGCTTCATCCGCTCCGAGCGAACCGACCCGGATAGCGGCCGCCTGGCCCCGTCGCCGTTCGATGCGACCCACACTCTGAACCTCGTCCTCAACCGCGGCGTCGGCAACTGGCTCGATGCGGGCGTGGCCTACCGGGCCGCTACCGGTGTGCCCTTCACTCCCGTGCGCGATGCGGCCTTCGATCCGGACCGCGGGTTGTGGGAACCCGTCTACGGCACCCCCCTGTCCGAACGGCTGCCCCGCTACGCCAGGATCGATCTCTCGGCGAGTGTGCTGCAGAGCTACTGGTCCGACAACACTACCGTCTTCTTCGTCTCCATCATGAATTCGCTCGACCGTTCGAACGTCCGGGAGTACCGCTACAGCCGTGACTACTCCGAGCGCATCCCCCTCGAGACCCCGTTCCCGCGCAGCATCTACTTCGGGGTCACGACCACACTGCCATTTTGAACTTCAAACAAGGAGAGAATCGTGTCCTGTCCATGTAAGCCCACTCACGTTACGCCGCGGCTCATGCCGGCCGCTCCTGTCCCGCGGTCCCCCGCCATGCTTCGTGCCTTCGTACTCCTGCCTGCCCTCGTTGTCCTGCTTTCCAGCACCTACCAGCTTGGCGCGCCCCGGGGGCTGGCCGCCCAGACTCTGGATCCCGTCGAACTCGCGGAGCGCCTGCGCACGGGGCTCGACGAAGCGAGCGTCGCAGGCGACGACGATGCGCTGGGGCACACCGTGATCCTCGCCCGCCGGGCGGTCACCGCCTTTCCTGACCACGCCTTGCTCAACCACTACATGGGCTATGCTCTCTACCTCCTCGCCCAGCGAACGATGGAGACCGACATGCGCGCGGCCCACGCGTCGCTTGAAGAGGCCGAATCGTTTCTCGAGAGATCGATCGAGCTCCAGCCGATCGCCGAGTCGCACGCTTTGCTATCGTCCGCTCTCGGCATGCGGATCGATGGCGCCGCGTCGGCGATGAGCCTGGGAATGCGATCGGGCGCGGCGATGGGCCGCGCGAAGGCCCTGGGACCCGACAACCCTCGCGTCAGGCTGCTGGAAGGGATTTCGGCGTTCCACACACCGAGCATGTTCGGGGGTGGGCACGAGGCTGCGCTGGAGCACTTCCTTGCTGCAATCGAGCTTTTCGCGGAGGATGCGCCGAAACCGCCGTTGCCCGCCTGGGGTCACGCCGAGGCATACGCGTGGCTCGGGCAGACGCATGCCGCGTTGGGTCGGTCCGACGAGGCCCGCGCCGCGTATGAGCGGGCGCTGGAACTGGAGCCCGGTTATGTGTGGGTGCGCGAAGCGTTGTTGCCGCAGTTGGGAGGAGGGCTCACTCCCTGACAATCCGGTACCGCACCACCCGCTGCACATCGAACTCCCCTCGGGTCACTGCCCAGACGTAGTCCCCGTCGAACACTGGGTTGATCGACGCCCTGAAGTCCGCGGGCGCGTTGACCGCACCGAGGTAGGTTCCATCCGGCTCGAAGACATCGAAGCGCACCTTCTCGCCGAGTGAGGGGTCCGTGGCGTCCCGGAGTTCGGACGACAGCTCCACCCAGATCCGCCCGTCCCTTCCGCTGTGCAGCCTCTTGAACACCGGCTTGGTTTCCGGAATCGGGGGTCCGTTCCACTCCCAGTCGGGATCCACGTAGCGGAGATCCTCGGTGATCGAGGTATGGTGGTGGTCCCGTTCGGCGGGGGAGACCGGAATCGGGTCGATGGCGCGCTCGATCCGGAGGACGCGGTCTCCGACCTGCAGATCGATGCGGTAGTCGCTGGAGATGCCCTTCACGATTCCCCCGTGCGGGTGACGCGTCCACAGGGCCTCCGGACTGAAGGGCAACGGCTCCGTTCGGAGGCCCATGCCTCCCGACGGGGTTGTAAATGTGACGCTGATCTCGGCGCGTTCGAAATCGGGCGTGGGGCTCGGGAGGGTATCGAGATGCGTTCCGTCCGGCCCGTGGACGATGACGACGCCCTTGAACATGGCAGCCGGATCGGACACTGCGAGGTGAAGTGTGTAGGTTTGCCCAGCGGTGTCGGTCCAGACGCGATACGGGAAAGAGGGAAGATAGTCCCGCAGAGGCCACGCCTCCCGCTCGTTTGCTCCCGGACCGAAGAGGTTGATCCGCCCGTTGCGAACGTCCGGAACGACGAGACGGCCGTCGGGCAGGAAGGCCATTTGGTTGGCGACGGCCAGCTCCCCCGGTCCCTCGCCGCGGCGCGCCAACCTCCTGACGTAGTTGCCGAAGGCGTCGTACTGGAGGATCTCTTGACCCTGCCAGTCAAGCACGTAGACGTTGCGCTCGTCGTCGACAGCGATTGATGACACGGCACCGAAGAGGTATTCCTCCGCCCCGTCGACCTCACCGATCGACACCTCGGGGACGAGGGTGGCGTCCGCGCCCCACACGCTCCCCGAGTTCGTGCGCACGACGATGGTGTCGCCGATCGTGTCGATGGCGACATCCGGCGGGTTGCCTGCCGGGGCGTCCGGCGCGCAGGCGCCCGCCGTGAGGGAGAGCGCGACGACGCACCTGGCCGGGAGGGGGAGGGTCACGGGTCTGGTAGAGGTCCGCGGGGTTCGGGTCCAGGTCTCTTCAGTCGTTGTCATGGGCGCGCTTCCGATCTGCAAATGGTTGTCCTTCGGACCAAACGCCTTTCGGGAAGGGTTGCCGATCGGCAACTCGTCACCGGCCGAACCAGGGTGGGTGAGGCGGGTCCGTCCCGTCACTCCCGCACGATGCGGTACCGGATCACCCGCTGCACATCGAGTTCGTCCCGGGTCACGGCCCAGACGTAATCGCGATCGAATACGGGGTTGACCAACGTGCTGAAGTCCGTGGGCGCGTTCACGACGCCGAGGTAGGTTCCATCCGGTTCGAAGACGTCGAAGCGCACCTTCTCGCCGAGTGAGGGGTCCGCGGCGTCCCGGAGTTCGGACGACAGCTCCGCCCAGATCCGTCCGTCCTTTCCACTATGCAGCCCCCTGAACACCGGTTTGGCTTCCGGAATCGGCGGTCCGTTCCACTCCCAGTCCGGATCCATCCAGAGCATGTCCTCGGTGATCAAGTCGCGGCGGTAGTCCCGCTCGGCTGCGGAAACCGGAATCGGGTCCAATGCGCGCTCAATCCGAAGTACGCGCTCCCCAAGGTGCAGATCGATGCGGTACTCGCTGGAGATAGCCTTCACGATCCCTCCGTGCGGGTGGCCCGCCCACAGGGCCGCGCACGTACGCCGTTCGGTGGCCGCTGGCTCCTCCCGGGGTCCTGGGCTGCGAGATGGCGCTGACCTCGGCGCGGTCGAAGTCGGCGGTGGGGCTGGGAAGGGAGTCGAGAAGCGTTCCATCCGGTCCGCGCACGATGAGGAGGCCTTCATTCATTGCGGCGATGTCGGCCGCGGACATGTCGAGGTGAAGGGTGTAGGTTCGGCCGGCACTGTCGGTCCAGACCCGATGGGCGCCGTAGGCGTGGAAGTTCCGCAGGGGCCACTGGTCCCGTTGGTTGGCTCCGGGGCCGAAGAGGTTCACGCGCCCGTTCATCCCGTCTGGAACCAGGAGGCGGCCATCGGGCAGGAAGGCCATCCGGTCGGCAGCCGACAGCTCTCCCGGCCCCTCGCCAGGGCGGGCCAACCTCCTGACGTAGTCGCCGGAGGCGTCGTATTGGTGGATCTCCTGAGCGTTCCATTCGAGCACATAGACGTTGTGGTCGTCGTCGACCGCGATCGATGACAGGGCACCGAAGAGGTATTCCTCCGGCCCGTCGACCTCGCCGATCGACACCTCGGGCTCGAGGGTGGCGTCCACGCCCCACACGCTCCCCGAGTGCGTGCGCACGACCACGATATCGCCGATCGTGTCGATGACGACATCCGGTTGGCTGTCGGCCACAGAGGCGTCCGGCGCGCAGGCGACCGCAGTGAGGGAGAGTGCGACCACGCATGCGGCAGGGATGGGAGTCCTGGCAGCCCGTGGACAAAACCCCCGCGGCATTCGAGCGGCGATGCATCCGCGTTGGGTGCTTCGCCGACCTGGCTCCCACTGTAGTGTCTGCTTTACACATTGTCGTGTTCTCTTTACATTTCGTATCCCCAAGGCTCCGCTCTTCGTTGCCTTTCGGCCCAATAGCGGTGCTATTCGCCTCTCAAGGCGCCTTGCCAACGCGGCGCCTCGCCGCTCTCGGTGCTCACGCGGGTTTATCCACGGGCTCGTCATTTCCGCCTCCTGATCTGCGGGCACCCAATGGCGCTTCGTGCCTCATGCTCGTGCCGGTCACGCTCGAAAGCAACCTTGCGACCATCGCGAATGTCTCTTGCTATAGTCACGAGAGTTCCCGGGTTTCCTCCCAATTCCGGAGCGCCAGCATGACCATCACCCGCCTCGCCACCGCCGCACTGTTTGCCGTGGCCGCCCTGACCTGCGACATAACTGACGTGACCGCCCAGACCATCGTCGAAAGCGATTCCCCCCGCGAGGCAGACCTTGTGCTCGCCGACGAGCCGCTGGTACGGGTGGGATTGCTCGACGGCCCCGACGAGTACCTCTTCGGCAACATCACTGGCGCCATTCGGCTGGAAGACGGGAGCGTCATCGTTGCGGACGAGTCGATCTTCGAGATCCGGGTGTTCGACGCCCGCGGGCGGCATGTGTGGACCAGCGGACGCCGGGGCGAGGGGCCGGGCGAGTACAAGGGGATCCGGCTGATGCGGGGCTGTCCGGGAGCGACGGTCACCGTTTTCGACTGGAGCCAGGACCGGATCACGCGACTCGGCCCGGACGGGAGCGTAATCGACACGCGCGTGCTCGCCACGGCCGCTGTGAATCCCTACAACGACCCCACCTGCGCGCCGAACGGCGATCTGGTGTTCGACGAGTGGCCGAAAAGCGAGTGGGATGACGTCGAAACCGTGCCGCTTGGTGAGTTCTATCGCTGGAAGGTGGACTTGAGCCTGGAGCGGGACGATGGCGTGCTCGCGCTGGCCAGGGGCATCCCCGGGGCCGAGCGCTTCAACTACGGCGGCGGCTCCGGCCCGAGAACGTGGGGGAAGGACATGGCGTTCACGGTCACGGCCACCGGCGTCTGGTACGGATCGGCGGACGACTACGAGCTGGAACACGTCGACTGGGACGGCCGCGTCACTCGCATGGCGCGGTGGGCAGGCCCGGACCTCGAGGTAACGCGCGAGCACCTGAACCGCTACCGCGACGCCTACCTGGCCCGGTACGAAACCGCCGCGGAGCGTCGACAATTCGAAAGGGAGCGGTGGCCGGATATCCGGGACGACCTGCCGGAGAGCTCTCCCGCCTACGTGTCGGAGGGGCTCCTGTCGCTACCGGACGGTAGCGTGCTCGTGGTGCCGCACTCCTGGCGGGACCTTGGAGGCGACGAGTTCCACCTGCTTGGCCCGGACGGGACGTGGCTCCACCGCGTCACCATGCCGTCCGGCCGGACGCTTCTCGACGCGGGTCCGGGCTGGGTATTGCTGCTGGAGAAGGGCGAGTTCGACGAGCAGAGCGTGGCGGTCTACGAGCTGGTGGAGGGGTCCTGAACTGAGTCGTCCACACCGCCCTGACCCTGGCGGTGCTGACCACTGCGCCGGCCACGACGCTCTCTCTCCAAGCCTGTACGCCGTCAGCGACCGTTGCGAACTGGACAGCGAGGGGGAACCTGAGTCTGATTGCGAGAACGTTGCCGCCGCCGTAGGGTCTTGGTCCGGCCCCGCAATGGAAGGACCCACCGATGGCTCGACTCAATCCCGTGGCGACCGTGCTGCTTCTGACCTGCCCTTCGACCGCCTGCGAGAGCCGGGCCGGAGCCGCCGATTTCGTCGAGACCGATAGCGCCGGGGTCGCCATCCTGGAGAGCTTCGTCCCGGCGTGGGGCGGGGAAGCGGGG
>VXLT01000164.1:13437-22256 GCA_009841475.1 Gemmatimonadota bacterium | reverse complement strand
GGTGGTGACGGTGGGGGGTTGGGGGCAACTCCTGGGCGACGAAGGGAGCGGCTACCGGATCGGGCTGGACGGCTTGTGCGGGGTGGTGCGAGCGAGCGATGGGAGAGAGCCGCAAACGATGCTCACCCGCGTGCTGTTGCAAGCCACGGGTGAGGCCGAGCCGCGTGACCTGGTGGGATGGGCGGCACGTGCCGCAAAGGGCGAGATCGCGGCGCTCTCGGTCCTGGTGGCCAACGCGGCCAGGGAGGGGGACACGGTCGCGGCCCGCGTGATCCACCGCGCGCTGGGCGCGATCCGCGAGCACCTGGTGGCCGTGCTCGAGGGGGTGGCCGCGCAACAGCCGTCGCCGGGCTGGGAAGGTCGCCCCGCCGTGGCGATGGTGGGAGGGCTGATCGGCGTGAAAGGCGTGTTGATGGAAGCCGTGAGGGGGATCGCCCTCGACCTGGGGTGCGAAGTGCTTCCCGAGCCGGTCGTCCCCGAGCGGGGAGCGCTCCGTAACGCGATAAGCACGACACGGTGCGGCGGCCGTAGCAACAGCTAGCCTTACTGAAGTGACGGCACTACATTAGTAGTGTCAAATGTAGGTACTCACGTGCGGGTTCAACGAGGAGCGCGGGAAGGTTCGAGACCATTGTACGAGTGGGATCGGAACAAGAACGACGAGAACATCAGAAAGCATGGCCTCAGCTTCGAGGACGCGCCCGAGGTGTTCGACGGTCGGTGCCTGACGTTCGAGGACAGGCGATTCGCTTACGGTGAGGAACGCTACATCACGTTGGGCCACCTCGACGGACGCTTGGTGGTGGTTGCCCACACGCCGCGCGGAGAGAATACTCGGGTCATCTAGATGAGAAAGGCGAATAGCCGTGAGCGAACAGCGTACGAAGAGCGACTTGAGACGGATCGACCGGATGAAGGATGACGATATCGACTACTCGGATATCCCCGAACTCGACGCTGATTTCTTCGCCACCGCGCGCGTGGTGGTGCCTCCCGGGAAGAAGCAGGTGACTGTCCGTCTGGACAGAGATGTCTTGGCGTGGCTGAAGGCGCAGGGCAGAGGATACCAAACCCGGATCAACGCTATTCTGCGAGCGTACTACGAGGCGCACGCGAGCCGAGGTGCGCGCTCCCGCCGAGGTCAGGATTGAAATGGGCGGCCACCCTCCCCGCCGGCGACGGCGCAGGGCTGCGAGGACTGTACCTTCGAGACAACGCGCTGACGGAGCTGCCGCCGGGCGGCGCGGTCGGCCGGGGGATCCTCGAGCTGGGCGACGACATCCTTCGGGAGCCCATCATGGTGGTCGACTCGACCGGCAGGGTGGTACGCGTGATCCGGAACTGACATGGAGGATGCAGTTCCACGTTGTCGCGGCCAGATAGTCCGGCGGGATGGCCACCGCGGTTGTCCTGCTTTCGCTCGTCGCCCGGTTCGGCTTTCTCCAAGGCGATTGACGCGTGTCGTGCACGGATGGGAAAGCCCCCCCCCGCAGTTGCGAAGCTGCCGCGCGGCCACTCGGCGAACTCCCGCCATTCGACACGGTTTTCTCGCTGTTTCGGTACGGCGGAACCAAGTGCAAGGGCAACGGCAGGAAACGCAGATCGTGCAGTCCCGGTTAGACTTGGACGACTTCCTGCCGTGATTCGCTCCACCGCAATCCTGCCATTTTGGCAGAATCTCCCCCCGCCCAGCGCTCCCCTCCTGCCAAAATGGCAGTCCCCAATCATCCGCGCCCTCAAAACCTGCCAAAACGGCAGCCGCTGGCCTCCGCACCGCCAAAACCTGCCAAAATGGCAGATCCGCCTTGGCACACACCGTGCAATTCACCCTGGTGGCCGCTCAAGGGCCGAACTGAACAAATCACCTTGTGATCAAGAGGAATTGAAGAATGTCACTGACCAAACACACGTACCGACCGCTCTCCTGGAACCACCTGGATGCGCTTGCGAACCGCATGAACCGCATCTTCGGCGACGCGGACTTCGGGAACCTGACCTACGGCTCCGAGTGGGTGCCCCCGGTGAGCGTGGAAGAGCGCAACGACGAGATCCTGCTGACCGCCGAGCTTCCCGGCATGACCGGGGAGCAGGTCGAGATCAGCCTGGAGAACAACGTCCTGACCATCTCGGGCGAGAAGCGCGAGTCCCGCGAAGAGGGCGAGGCGGACGGCAAGTTCCACCTCGTCGAGCGCACCTTCGGGTCGTTCCGGCGGTCCTTCACCCTGCCGCGCACGATCCGCGCTGAGGGGATCACGGCCGAATTCGACAACGGCCTGCTCAATGTCCGGCTCCCGAAGGCCGACGAGGCGCTCAGCCGGAAGATCGAGGTCAGCCGGCGGAGCTAGGGTTGACCGGGCCGCCTCAGTTAACCCGCCTGACGAAGGTCACCGCCTGCTCGGAGAAGGTGGCGGGCCGCTCGGAACCGTCGCCGTCCGGGTTCGCCGGCTCGAAGTCCACCCGGAACCGGTCCGGCCCCTGCATTTGCACGATCCCGTAGAGGGTCTGGCCGGCCAGCGGTCCGCTCCTCCAGGGTCCCACGTCGAGTTCGATGGGGGCCGAGCCGTACCGCGCTTCGTATGCGACCTCGAAGGTGTCGGGGCCCTCGCTGAGCTCGAGGATCCAGCGCGCACGTCCGCCATCCTCGAAGATGTAGGTCATCCGGGTATCTTCCGAGCCCACCGACACCCATTCGCCCAGAAGCGGGTTGGCCCGCCCGGCGCAGGAGAGTAGGGACGCGGTGAGCAGGGACGCGGCGAGGACGGGCGCGCGAGCAGGCAAGTGGCGGCGTCGCCGCGCTGGCGTCCCAAGAGTCCCCGGCGCAGTCACCAGTCCCACTAATACCGGTAGTGCTCCGGCTTGTACGGACCGTCAACCGCTACGTTGATGTAGTCCGCCTGCTCTTCCGTCAACTCCGTCAGCCGCACGCCGAGGTGGTCCAGGTGCAGCCGCGCCACCTTCTCGTCCAGCGCCTTGGGCAGCATGTGGACGCCCAGCTCGTACTGCTCCGCCCGCCGGTGCAGCTCGATCTGCGCCAGCACCTGGTTCGAGAAGCTCGCCGACATCACGAAGCTCGGGTGGCCCGTCGCGCACCCCAGGTTCATCAGCCGCCCCTCCGCCAGCACGAGGATGCTCCGCCCACCCGGGAAGGTCCATTCGTCGAACTGCGGCTTGATGGTTTTGCGCACAGCCTCCGACGCCTCCAGCCCGGCCATGTCGATCTCGTTGTCGAAGTGGCCGATGTTGCCGACGATCGCCTTGTTCTTCATGCGACGCATGTGGTCGATCGTGACGACGTCGCGGTTGCCGGTCGCGGTGATGAAGATGTCGGCCGTCTCCACCACGTCCTCGAGGCGCGCGACCTGGAAGCCCTCCATCGACGCCTGCAGCGCGCAGATCGGGTCGATCTCGGTGATGATCACGCGCGCGCCCTGTCCGCGCAACGCCTGCGCGCACCCCTTGCCGACCTCGCCGTACCCCATCACCACCGCCACCTTCGCCGAGAGCATCACGTCCGAGGCGCGGTTGAGCCCGTCGATGACCGAGTGACGGCAACCGTAGATGTTGTCGAACTTGGACTTGGTCACCGAGTCGTTGACGTTGATGGCGGGGAAGAGCAGGGTGCCGTTCTTCGCCATCTCGTAGAGCCGGTGGACGCCGGTGGTGGTCTCCTCCGAGACGCCGTCGATGTCGGCCGCGATGCGCTGCCAGCGACCGTCGTCGATCCGCTGGTGCGCGCGCAGCAGATCGAGGATCACGCCGTATTCTTCGCTGTCGGCGGCGGGGTCGAAGTCCGGAACCCGGCCCAGCCGTTCGAACTCGGCGCCCTTGTGGACCAGCAGTGTGGCATCGCCGCCGTCGTCGAGGATCATCGTGGGACCGAATCCCCGGGGCCACGACAGCGCCTGCTCGGTGCACCACCAGTACTCCTCCAGCGTCTCGCCCTTCCAGGCGAAGACGGCGGGGCCCCGCGGGTCGTCGGGACTCCCGTCGGGACCGACCACGGCGGCCGCCGCGGCGTGGTCCTGCGTGGAGAAGATGTTGCACGACGCCCAGCGGACGGAGGCGCCGAGCTCGACCAGCGTCTCGATCAGCACGGCGGTCTGCACGGTCATGTGCAGCGAGCCCATGATCCGGGCGCCGGCAAGCGGCTGGCTGGCACGCAGCTCGCGCCGCATCGCCATCAGCCCCGGCATCTCGTGCTCGGCCAGGCGGATCTCGTTGCGGCCCCACTCGGCCAGGGAAAGGTCGGCCACCTTGAAGGGCGGCCGTTCGATATCGGTTGCGGGCCTGGTCGCGCCCGCGACAGCAGTCTTCATGATTCTTCGGCACCTCGGGTTGTGTGACTACAGTAATCTATCGGGGGCGGTGCGCGAATCCAGTCCCCTGGCCGGGCCCCGGCACGAGTATATCCAATTTCTGTGGAATCGTATATACTACTTGCATCTACTCGTACATACGCCACCGTTCCAATGAGCAATCCCCTGAGAAAGACAACGGTCGAAATCGACGATGAACTTATCGCGCGGGTGCGAGTCCTTCTGGGGACTTCGTCGATCAAGGATACGATCGACGAAGCGCTGCGCGAGGTGGAGCGGCATGAGGCACGGCGCCGGGAGATCCAGGCCCTGATCGGGATGGAGGGGCTGGACCTCGCCGACGAGAAGGTGATGGCGACGACCTGGCGGTACTGACGGGCCACCCCTGCGACCATGCCCTACCTGATCGACAAGAGCGCGCTGGCCCGCATGCCGGACGCGCGCGTGCAGGCCAGGCTGGTGCCGATCCTGGAAGCGGGCGAGGCCGCCACCTGCGCGATCATCGACCTGGAGATCCTGTATACGACCCGCAACGCCGGCGAGCACGCAAGGACGCGGCGGCGCCGTGCCCTGGCCTACCGGCACGTCCCACTGACGGAGGCGACCTTCCAGCGGGCGATCGAGGTGCAGGGGTTGCTGGAGCGGCGGGGACGGCACCGGGTGCCGATCCCGGACCTGATCATCGCTGCCGCTGCGGAGCAGGCGGGGATGGTGCTGCTTCACTACGATGCCGATTTCGACCGGATCGCGGCGGTGACCGGCCAGGCTGTGGAGTGGGTGGTGCCGAAGGGGTCGCTGTAGGGGCATCGACGAAAGAGTATCGGCGCCCACTCGTATAGACTAGGTTACAACCTGTGGCGCGTTCGCCCGTCCGGGCCCGCGCCACCGCCCGGAAGGGCTGAACCCTGCCCGAACGGGCTGAACCAGTCCGCCATCTTCAGTCACACGCACGATTGTCTCCCGCCTCATTGCCACCAGTCTGTGGACATCCTCTTGCCTCGCCCAACGATCGGGCACATGCAGGGCAAGCCATGTGGTATATCGCTGCCGGGTTGCGTCGTCCATGTGGGCGGGCTTCACACCGAAATCACCCACGGAGCAACAAATGTTAAGAAGAGGACTACTGATTCTGGCCCTTGCCGCGATGCCCACCACGGCATTCGCCCAGGGCACGATCGACGGCGTCGTTCGCAGCACGGACAGCGGACTCGGGCTCGGCACCGCCCGGGTCGCGATCCCCGCGCTTGACATCGTCAGCTTCACCAATCCCGCCGGTGCCTTTTCCATGTCCGGTGTCGCCGCCGGCACGCACACGCTCGAGGTCCGGCTCATCGGCTACGCGGTGCTCACCCAGGAGGTCACGGTCACGAGCGGCCGGACCACGAACCTGGAGCTGTCGCTCGACGTCGCCGCCTTCGCCCTCGACGAACTCGTCGTGGTGGGTAGCCGGACGCGGCCCAGAACCGTCACGGAATCGATGGTTCCGGTGGACGTGATCCCGGTCGGGGAGATCGCCCGCCAGGCCGAGACCAACATCGACTTCTTGCTGAGGAACGTGGTCCCGTCCTACAACGTCAACATCCAGCCGATCAGCGACGCGGCGACGATCACGCGGCCGGCCAATCTGCGCGGCCTCGCGTCCGACCACACGCTGGTCCTCATCAACGGCAAGCGCCGCCACCGGGGCGCGGTCATCACCTGGCTGGGCGCCGGGCTCTCCGATGGCGCCCAGGGGCCCGACATCGGGTCCATCCCGGGCATCGCGCTGAGACAGGTCGAGGTGCTGCGCGACGGCGCCTCGGCGCAGTACGGGTCCGACGCCATCGCGGGCGTGCTGAACTTCCAGCTGAAGAACGACCGCTCCGGCGGATCCGTCCAGGTCAAGCAGGGCCAGCACTTCGATGGCGACGATTTCGTCGATGGCGCGGAGCGCAGCTGGGCCGGTCACGGCAAAGCGGTCTCGGTGGCGAGCAACTTCGGGATTCCGCTCGGCGAGTTCGGATTCGCCAACGTCAGTGTGGAGTACGGCAACCAGGAGCCGACCGACCGCGCCATCCAGCGGAACGATGCGCGAGCACTCGTCAACGCGGGGAACACGGCCGTGCGGACGCCGACCGCCCAGGTCTGGGGCTCCCCCAGGGTCACCGACGACCTCAAGGTCTGGCTCAACACCGGCTACAACTTCGACGACAACGAGCAGGTCTACGCCTTCGGAAACGTTGCCACCAAGCGGGTGGACGGAGGCTTCTTCTTCCGGAATCCGAACACCCGCGGCGGCGTCTTCTCGGGCGATGGCGGGGAATCCCTCCTGATCGGTGACGTGCTGCAGGCGAAGGGCCTCGGATCGGCCGACTGCCCGGTCGTGACGATCACCAACGACGTCCCCGATCCGGTCGCGCTCCAGCAGGTGTTCGACGACCCGAACTGCTTCTCCTACCAGGAGATGTTCCCCGGGGGCTTCACGCCGCAGTTCGGCGGCGAGGTCTTCGACGCCTCGATCGTCGGTGGAGTGAAGGGCCGCACCGACCGCGGCATCAACTGGGACGCCAGCACGAGTTGGGGCAGGAACCAGGCCGACTTCTTCATCTACAACACGGTGAATGCGGCGCTTGGTCCGGACACCCCCACCGACTTCGACCCCGGCCTCTACAACCAGGAAGAGATCAATCTCAACCTCGATCTCTCCTACCAGGTCAGCGAGATCGCCAACGTGGCGGCCGGATTCGAGCAGCGCGAGGAGCGCTTCGAGATCGGACAGGGCCAGGACGAATCCTGGAAGATCGGGCCGTATGCGGCGCAGGGCTTCAGCTCATCGTCCAACGGCTTCCCCGGCTTCAGCCCGCTGGCCGCCGGAGACTGGACCCGCAGCAACACCGCGCTCTACGCCGACCTCAACCTGGGCAGGCCCGACGACGCCTGGGCGCTGGGGATCGCGGGCCGCTACGAGAACTTCTCCGACTTCGGCGGCAAGGCCACCGGGAAGGTCTCCTTCCGATTCCAGGCCACCGACCAGATCGCGCTGCGCGCCAACGCCAACACCGGCTTCCGTGCCCCCACGCCGGGGCAGCAGAATGCCTTCAACGTGTCGACGGTCTTCGACATCGACCTCGGCGACCTGGTCAATCGCGGCACCATTCCCTCGACCTCGGCGGTGGCGGCGACCAAGGGGGGCAAGCAGCTCGAGCCGGAGAGCTCCGTCAGCCTGACCGCCGGCGTCATGTACGAAGCGGGCGCGTTCCGGCTGACGGCGGACTACTTCCGCATCTCGATCTCGGACCGCTTCGCGCAGACCAGGACCTTCAAGCTCGAGCCCCACGAGGTGACGCAGCTGGTTTCCGAGGGCGTGACGAGCGCCGCGAACCTCGCGGAGTTCCGCTTCTTCACCAACGACTTCGCGACCCTGACCCAGGGGATCGATCTGGTGGCGAACTACACGCCCGCGGAAGCGACCACCGTGAGCCTGCTCTTCAACTACACCGGCACCGAGGTCACCGAGCGCAACCCGGAGGTCGTGAACGACGCGCGCGTGGACCAGCTCGAGCGGGCGCTGCCGCGCTACCGCGGCGTACTCAGCCTGTCGCAGCAGCTGGGACGGCTGGACGCCCTGGTTCGGGGGACCTACTACGACGGCTTCTACGATTCC
The DNA here is from genome assembly GCA_009841475.1 of Gemmatimonadota bacterium. Taxonomy (GTDB): domain Bacteria; phylum Gemmatimonadota; class Gemmatimonadetes; order Longimicrobiales; family Gaopeijiaceae; genus Bin94. The sequence continues at coordinate 14,297 of VXLT01000164.1, read as the reverse complement.
GAGCTCAGCGACCCCGAACTGCGGTACGGCGCGCGCGTCCTCGTCGACGCCGAAGTCTCGATGCCCCTGGCGGACAACGCGACGATCGCGCTCGGCGCCAACAACCTGTTCAACACCTACCCGGACGAGAACCCCAACTCGGGTGGCGTGGGTGCGCTCTATCCGGAGAGCACTCCGTACGGCTTCAACGGCGGGTACTACTACCTGCGGTTGAGCTATGACTGGCTGTGGGCGACGCGGTAGAGAAACGCGCAAAGCCAGCTGGACGGTGACGGCCGGCCGCATCGCGTGAAAAGAACCCCGGCGGGCTCGCAAGGGCTCGCCGGGGTCTTGCTCTATGCCCGGGCCCGGTCGTCAGCACCAGGCCGAGGGTCAACTCGGGTCCGTTTGCGCGTCTTCCAGGTACGCCTTGACCGCATCCATGTCTCCAGCGATGGCCTTGGCCACGATCCCCTTGCTGATTGGGACGAAAACCCTCGCCAGAAGGCGGTGTGGCCTCGCTTCCATGACCAGGTCCAGCTTCGTCCCCCGTCCGTCCCCCATCGGTGTCACCGTAAAGACGGAGTCCCAGATCGTGCCACCGGCGTCCGATACCATGCGGACGCGTTCATCCTTCACGTACTCGGTGACTTCAAGTTCCGTGGTGGCTTCCCGGCCTCGCATCTCACGCGTTTCACGGAAGCGGGTGCCGACGCCGGTCCTCTGGTCGGTGAGAAACTCGACCTTCGTGATCTCGGGCACGGCCCTGGTGTAGTTGACGGGATCGGCGATGAGGTCGAAGACGGCGCCGACCGGGGCGTCGATCGTGCGGGTTGCGCGGGTCCGGGTCATGACGGCGGGCTAGTCATGAAGATCCCGGC
>VXLT01000164.1:0-13337 GCA_009841475.1 Gemmatimonadota bacterium | reverse complement strand
GATCCCGGCCCCCGTCGCGGGCAGCCGGTCCAGGTTCGTCAGATTCTCGAACCCCACGATGTTCGCGCTGTACAGGATCACGTGGGCGCGGAAGTCGGTCGACTGGCCGTAGTCGATGCTGGGCGTGTCGAGCCCCACGGCCGCGACGTTGCGGTTGTCGACCAGCCACTGCGCGGCTTCGGGGCCGATCCCGGGAAAGTGCAGCTCCGGCACCGCCTCGGGCCCGGTGAGATCCGTGCCAAGGTAGGCGGTGCGGTCGTCCCAGCGCGACGACCACCCCGTGCGCACCAGCAGTGCGGTGCCGTCGGCGAGCTCACCGTGCTCGGCCTCCCACGCGGTGAGATCCTCGACCGCGAGCTGGTAGTCCGGATCGGCGTCGGCCGCGGCCGAGACATCGACCACCGCCGCCATGGTGATCAGGCGCGACAGCGGAATCTCGTCCGCCGTCATGCGCCCCTCGGCGAAGTGGATCGGCGCGTCGAGGTGGGTGCCGCCGTGCTCGGCCGACGAGAAGGCGTACGACGCGTAGAAGTACCCGCCCTCCGTCTGGCCGTACGCCAGTTCGGTGAGCTGGAAGCCCGCCGTGTCGGTGGGCCAGTAGATCGTCGAGGGCCCAAAGGCGTGCGAGAGATCGACCCACTCGCCCGCGCCACCGGTGAAGACGGCGGTGTGGTCGGGTGGCGGGGCATCCTGCAGGCACCCCGCAGCGAGAAAGGCGGCGGTCAGTGAGGCCAACGTGGTTGTTGTTCGGATCATCCTGAGCGCTCTCCCTGATTCAAGTCATTGACGGGATCCTTGATCACCGAATCGAATCAGCGCCAGGCGGGGCTCATCGAGCGGACCCTTCACGATGCCCCAGGCGACCGTGCCTCGGGCGGCTCCGTGGCGCAGTTCCACTCCCCTCGGCCATTGAGCGCGAAACAGCGGTGCACCCGTGGTATCGTATACATCAGCCTCCGACATCACTGCATCCCCGTGGACGCCAAGCGATACCCACAGCCGGTCCTCGGCGTCGAACCAGATGCGGTCAATGGGCGGCTTGCGCGCGGGAATGGTCACTTCGGGAATGATCCCTCCGACCCTCCTTGCGTTCTGGTCCCACTGGCGCACCTGGGCCTCGGCCCGGTTTCGTTCGGACGCGGTCACCGGCGGCCCCTCAACTTCCGGTCGCGAGATCCGGGCAACGACGGCGCCGTCCGGATCGTGCACCGTAACCTCATACGCAGTCGTAGTGACCAGGGCGTACATAGCCTTGCTGCTTCGTGCCAGATAGGATCGGCTGCCATGCGGAAGCATTTGCGGAATAAAGGGCCGACTCTCGCCGCGGCGGGGAAACTCGTACATGATCCAATCAGGTTCCGGCATCTCGGGGTATGCCCATCGCCGCACGGTCTCGCCGCGCGAATCGATTTCCACCAGGAGTATCTCGGGCGAATAGCTGTTTCCTAAAAAACGCGCTGCTTGAACCAATGCCGTGTTGCTTTCCGTCAGCAGGACCGGGGGTCTGGCGCCGAAGGACATCAGGGAATTGTCGCCCAGGAAAGCCTCGTTCAGGAGCCGCTGCTCAAAGACCACCTGGTCCGCTGTCCGCCGAAAGATGTCCAGTCGTGTCATGCCCTGCACCCACAGACGACCGGTCGCGTCCACTCTAAGGCAGCAAGGCATGTAGAGATCTCCGGGGCCGTCCCCGCTGCGTCCGAACCTGGTCACCACCTGGCCATCAACTCCAATGAGGTAGAAGACGTTGGCGGATCCGTCCAGCACCCAGACCTCTTCCTCGGCAGTGATCGTGAGCCAGGAGATGCGGCCGAAAGGCTCATCGCCGGCGAACTCGGTCTCCAGTTGAATTGACCCGACGAGGAGTGGCACTTCCTGGCCGTTCGCCGGGCCGGCGGGCACCCCCGCGGCCAGGAGGAGACCGGTCAACGCGGCCAGCGCGGTTGTCGTTCGCGCCATTGTCCCGCCTTCCATTGTAAGCAGAACATTACCAAATGTAATGTGTACTTTACTTTCCTGCCGTGCGTAACCCTCCGCGAGCCCCTACTCCGGCAACCGCAACGCCACCAGGCCATACCTTGCGCCCTGCATGCGCAAGGCCACGACGATGTACTGCTGCCCTTCGTGCATATATGTCATCGGCGCGGTGAAGGTGGACCCGGGCAGGTCGATGGCGCCAAGTTCCTCGCCGGTCATCTTGTCGACGGCCCGGAATACCGGGGCGCCGCTCCGTCCCTCGCCGTATATGAGGAGCGTCTTCGTGACCAGCTTGGTCGCGTGGGAACCGACGCCGGTGTTGCCGATGTCGATGCCTGCCAGCGCCGGATGATTGCGGATTCGGGCCGGCGTGGTGCCGTTGGGAATCTGCCAGACGTGGTCGCCAGTGTTGAGATCGATCGCGGTGATCGTGCCGTAGGGGGGTTTGGCGATGGGGAGGCCCTGCGGGCCGCCGACGCCGCCGGGGCCGACGCTCACCCAATCGACGTTCGAGTCGGGGTCCACATCCACGCCCGGCTCGAGACGTGGTGCGCTGCAGCCGCGGGTTGACGCGACATAGAGGATCCCGGTCTCGGGGTCGACCGCCGCGCCGCCCGGGATGTTGGCCCCGCCGTTCGCGCCGGGACAGTGGATGGCTGGACCGCCGGGGCCGTTTTCCCGCGAGGGCGGATTGAAGAGCGGGCCCATGCGGAAGTTGCTGACGATCTCCAGCGCCAAGGCGCGCAGCTCGGGGGTGAAGTCAATGAGGTCGTCCTCCGTGATCCCCTGCATCTCGAAGGGAGCGGGGCGGGTGACGAAGGGCTGAGTGGGGGACAACTGCTCGCCGGGCACGTCGGACTGCGGCACCGGCCGCTCCTCGATCGGCCAGACGGGCTCGCCGGTCTCACGGTCGAGGACGTACGCCCAGCCCTGCTTGGTCGTCTGCACGAGGGCCTTGATATCACGTCCGTCCACCGTGATATCCACCAGGTTGGGGGCGGTGGGATTGTCGTAGTTCCAGACATCGTGGTGCACCGTCTGGAAGTGCCAGCGGCGCTCACCGGTCTGCACGTCGAGGGCCAGAATGCTGGTCGAGAAGAGGTTGTCACCCGGGTGGAAGCCGCCGTAGTAGTCGATCGGCGGCGGGTCCGTCACAACATAGACGAGCCCGAGCTCGGGATCGGCCGAAAGGGGCGCCCAGGCCGAAACGTTGCCGGTCCACTTCCATGCGTCGTTCTCCCAGGTCTCGTGTCCGAATTCACCCTCCTGAGGGATCACGTTGAAGGTCCAGAGGTGCTTCCCCGTCCCGGCGTCGTACGCGAGGATGTTCCCCGGCACGTTCTCCTTGCGGGTCTGGGTGTAGCCCTGTTCGTGGGAATTGCCGACCACGACCACGCCGTTGACCACGATCGGCGGGGACGAGTTGGTGATGTAGCCGACTTCGGATGGAATCCCTTCCGTGGGGTGATGGTCCCAGTGGCCGAGGTCGCCAAGGAGATCCACGGTCCCGTCGTCGCCGAAGGAGGTGATGGGCCGGCCGGTCTGCGGATCCAGCGCGTGCAGGAAGAACGCCGGCGTGACCAGATAGATCATCGGGCGGCCGTTGACCTCGGCGTAGGCGACGCCCTTGCCGTAATCCTTGCGCATGGAGTCTTCCCACCGCTTGGTATTGGGTTCGCGGAAGGTCCAGAGCGTCTCGCCGGTGGCGGGGTCGATGGCCACGGCGGTTCTGCGGTTGCCGGCGACGGAGTAGAGGGTGCCGTCCACGTAGATGGGCGTGGCCCGCAGCATGGTCCCCCGAGACGGCCCGTTGAAGTTGTCGGCTCTCCAGATCCAGGCCACCTCGAGGTTTTCGAAGTTCGACGCGTCGATCTGGTCGAGCGGCGAATAGCGGGTGCTGGCGGCGTCCGCGCCCCAGTAGCGCCACTCGTTCTCCTGGGCTGAGAGGGCGGACTGGGCCGCGAGGGTGAGTGCGGCCGCGAAGAGCAGGGTGGCGGTGGCAAGGGGCCGAGTCGTCAGTTTCACGTGTCTCTCCGGAAGGGTCCTGGGTTGGAACGCATGACGTTGCGTGCTCGCTCGAGCGATTCAGCGCCCTTTGCGTGCGCCGGAACAGAATACCCCGGCGACGGCGGTTCGGCCAGTGTGGGCAGGCCGGGGCAGGCGGCGGGCCTTGCCGCGGGCGATTCCCGCGCGACACCGAGGGCAGCGAGGCGCCGGGGTCTGCGTGCCGGCGAGTGCCCTTCAAGGTCCGGCTACCCCGGCGGCAACTCCCCGTTCAGCTCCATGTACACCCGGCCGACCGCGCGCGCTCCCTGGCTGGACCGTAGCGACCATGTCTCCAGCTCCCCGAACTCGGCCTGCCCGACCGCGTCTTCCAGCGCGACTCCGGCCGCGTGCAGCCGCGTCGCCTCCTCGATCACCTGCACCATCGCGCGGCGGTACGTCTCCAGCTCCTCCGCCAGCACCTCGGGCGAATCGACGAACCCGTGCCCCGGCACGTACGTGTCGATGTCCATCGCCTGCGCCGCCTCGATCATCGCCACCCACTCGGAAGGGTACGCCGAGCGCATCGCCGGGAAGACGCGGTTCAGGTACGCCTCGCTCATGAAGAGGATCTTCTCCGCGGGGAGGTGGACGACGAGGTCGCCGCCCGTGTGGGCGCGTCCCAGGAAGAGAAGGCGGATCTCGCGGCCGCCGAGGAGGAGCGTCTCGCTGGTTTCGACCAGCTCGGTCGGAACGATGACGGAGGGCGCGGTGGCGGGGCGGATGGGGTTGTCGGCCGCGGCCTGAAGCACGGCCTGCGAGGTGGGATGCGCGTAGAAGCGGGCGTCGGCGGGGAACTCGGAGTTGCCGGCTGTGTGGTCGCCGTGGTCGGAGCAGACTACGACGTGAGTGATGGGCTGGTCGGTGAGGGTGGCGATCGTGTCGATCAGGCGGCGGGTCTCTTCCGGGCTGCCCTGGCCGTCCGCGACGAGAACGCCGGTGTCGGTGACGACGAACATGCTCACCGTGGTGAAGCGCTCCTCGCCCGCGGAGCGCAGCTGTTCGTAGGAATACACCCCGGGTCCGAGTTCCTGGACGCGCGGGAAGTCGTCGTCGGCGTAGCCGCGGGCGTAGGGGTCTGCCGTGCGGATGGGGTCGGGGGGGGCGGGGGCGGCGCAGGCGAGGGCCAGCGCGAGGAGGGTAGTGGTGCAGATCGCCGCAGCGGCCTGTGCGGGACGGACTCTCATTGGCGGCCTCCCCTTGACGGGCGAGTGTTTGGCTGGCGGTCTTGCCCCACGCAAAAGGTCGCCTTCCGAAGGCGCCGGCGCTACAATGATGCTCGGAACGCCCCAATGGCGGCTGACCTGATCCTGCCACACCGCGGGTGCCCGACCCACCCGCGACGATGAGTAACCCCCACGACGGAGGTCTGAAGAAATGAGATACCGGAGATGCATCCTGATCGCGGCCGCGCTGGCGCTCCTGGCGCCGATGGCGAGCCAGGCGCAGCAGGGCCGCCGCGGCATGAGCGCGGAGCGGCGCGCGCAGATGGCGGTGCAGCAGGCGCAGGCCCTCCTGGCCGACATGCAGACCGAGCGGCCCATCGAGGCCCTCAACTCGGTCTGGATCGAGGAGCTGACCTGGATGGAGGTGCGCGACGCACTGCGCGACGGGAAGACGACCGCGATCATCTCGACGGGCGGGATCGAGCAGAATGGCCCCTACCTGGCCACCGGCAAGCACAACTACGTGCTGACGGGCGCCTGCGAGGGGATCGCTCGCAAGCTGGGCAACGCGCTCTGCGCCCCGGTCATCAAGCTGGTCCCGGAGGGCGGGATCGATAACCCCTCGGGCCACATGCGCTACCCGGGCACGATCAGCCTCCGCGAGGAGACCTTCCGCGCCGTGCTGGACGACGTAGCCAGCAGCCTGCGGGCGCACGGCTTCACCGACATCGTCTTCATCGGCGACAGCGGGGGCAACCAGGGCGGGATGGCAGCGGTGGCGGCCGACCTGACCGAACGCTGGCGTGGCAGCGCCCGGGCGCATTTCGTCCCCGAGTTCTACCGCTATCGCGAGGTCTTCGAGTACATGGAGAGCGAGCTCGGGATCAGCGAGCCCACCAACGACGGCATCCACGACGACTTCGTGATCACCTCGATCATGATGACCGAGGACCCGGAGTCGGTGCGGCACGCGCAGCGGGTCGCGGCCGGGAAGGCGTCGATCAACGGCGTGAGCATCGAGGACAGGGAAGCCACGATCGAGATCGGCAGGAAGTTGCTGCAGTTCCGTGTGGACCGCACGGTGGAGGCGATCCAGGCGGCGATCGGGGCAGGGAACTGAGGTTCATTACTCACATACTCATATACTCACATGCACATCTTTTCGGCCGGGCACCGGACGCACGGGGCGTCGGGACCGCGGGCCGGGGACAACGGAGATAGCAGACGAATGCGCAAACTTCTGATGGCGGCGGCGCTGGTCGCCACAATCGGGCTCGCCGCACCGGCCGGCGCGGCGGCCCAGGAACCCGGCGACGGCCTCATCGAGGTCGGGGCGATGGCCCCGGACTTCGAACTCACCGGGGCAACCCGGCACGGCGTCCTCCGGGACCCGATCCGGCTGAGCGACTACCGCGGCGAGACGGTGGTGCTGGCGTTCTTCTTCAGAGTCAGGACGCGTGGCTGAACGGTTCAAATGAGAGCGTACCGTGATCAGTACGCAGAGCTGTTCAACGAAGGCCGCAACGTGGTGCTCATGGCGATCTCGAACGACTCGCCCGAAGAAGGCGCCTCATGGCTGAAGGACGAGGACTTCCCCTACCTGTTCGGCACTGACGCCGACACCTTCGCGGCGTTCGGCGGATCGATGCGGGACAACGGGATGGTGGGCAGCCGCGCCGTCATCGTGGTCGGCCCGGACGGCGTCGTCGCCGGGGTGATTCCGCAGTTCAGGCAGACGGACCCGACCGCCTACGAGGAACTGGGCGCCATCATCGACGAGGTGACGCCGGAGCCGGAGGAGGGGTAGGGTCGGCGGGGGCCGCGGCGTCAGCCCTCAGCCGGGCGTGGCGCCGTCGCCCAGCATCCCCTCCACCGCCTCCACCAGGCCCTGCTTCGGCCCCACGCCGGTGGAGACGATGCGCCCTTCACCGTCCACCAGCACCACGATCGAGGTCGTGAGGGCTTCGTAGGCTCTCACGGCCTCGCCTTTCGCGTCGTACACGAAGGTGTACCCGGGGTCGTGCCGGTCGACGTGGCGGCGCACGCGCCGCACCGACTGCGAAACCGCGACCGCGACCGCCACCACCTTGATCTTCTCCCCGAACCGCTCCTGCACGGCGTCGATCTCGGGCTGGAGCAGCTCGCACTGCTCGCACCACGACGCCCAGAACTCGATCAGTGCGGGACCGCCGCCCACCACCTCCAGCAGCGACACCTCGTTCCCGTCGAGGTCCTCCACCTGCGCGTCCGGCGCCGTGGTCCCGGGGGGCAGCCCCAGCTGCGCGTCCCCCTCCTGCGCGGCCGCGCGGTCGGGCGCGGCCAGCCCGGCCGCGAAAATGAACACGGCCCAAAGTGCGGCCCCCGAAGACTTGTGTAGTGCTCTCACCATGAACCTCACAGGTTGTAGCCCGCCTGAATGAAGTAGTACTGCGCGACCCCCAGCATGATCACCGCGGCCACCCGCTTCACGGTCACCATCCACTTGCCGGACTTCGGCAGCCGCGACAGCGAACCCGAAAACAGTCCCACTACGACGAGCAGCGCGGTCATCCCCAGGGAGAACACGAAAAGGTACACGAATCCCATCAATCCCGCCCGGGTTGCCGCCACCCATGCCAGCACCGCGGCGAACGCCGGGGCGCCGCACGGCGCGGCCACGATCCCCGATGTCGCCCCCAGCAGGAAGACGGCCCCGTACGACCCGCCCCCCCGCGACCCCGCCCACGCGATGAGGCGCTGCGGCACCCGGACCGGGATCACGTCGAACATGGCCAGTGCGAAGAGCAGGAGCAGGTTGCCGATCGCCAGCAGCGCCCACGGACTCGCGCTGACCGTTCCGAAGAGCGTCCCGGTGAGCCCGGCGAGCATCCCGAGGAAGGCGTACAGCATCGCCATCCCCACGACGTAGGTCATCGTCAGTCCCAGCGTCCGTCGCCAGGACTGGCCTTCCTGCGCCGTCCCCGAGATCACCGAAGCCGTGATCGGGATCATCGGGTAGACGCAGGGCGTCAGGCTGATCGCGACGCCGCCCCCGAACAAAAGGACAAGCGCCAGCAGCGGGTTCGCTGCCAGCGCTTCCGAAAGTCCTCCCGTATCGCCGAGCTGCACGTACGGCTCGATCAACTCGTCACCGCACCCGGTCCCGGACCGGCCGGGTCAATTGCTGCTTCCGCCGCGCCGCTTCGCCGTGCGCCCGGTGCTGCTGCTCCGGGAGCTCCCGCCGCTGGACCTCGTGCCCACCGAAGAGCTCCCAATGCCGGACGAAGAGCCCATGCTGGCCGAGCCGGAGTACCCTCTCCCGGGGCTGACACTCGATGATCCGGAAGAGCCCTGGCTGTACCCCCTCCCGGCGATCGCCCGCCCCCCGATGTTCCTCGGGACGCGAGTCACGTCGACGAACACCGTCCGATAGGGGGAGTAGTATCTCCCGTAGCTGTACCCGTACGGGGAATACCACCCGCCGTAACCGTAGCCGTACCGGCCATAGCCGTAGTAAAAAGGGTCCGCCCACAGTGGCCGCAGCCCGACGTAGCCGTCCTGACCGCGCACAGCGTCGTCGCTGACCGCGAACCGCGCGGGGAAGGAAACCGCGACGACGACATCGATGACATCTCCGGAGACTCCGGCGCCGTCGAGCGTCAGAAGGTCCTCCGTATCCAGTCCCGCGAACTCCTGGCCCACCTCGGCGATCCAGGCTTCGACGGCCTTATCGTCCACGTTCTCCGAGGCGTCGACCACATCGTCGATGGTGATCGGTGCCATTGTGAACGAGGCAACGCCCCTCACCGCCAGCGGCCCCGTGGCCCGTCCGCTCTGGATGCCGAGCTCGTTGAGCTGGCTCTCGTCGGTGCGCACGTACCACTGAACCCACGCGGTGGCGTCCTCGCCCGCGGTCTGGGACGAACGCACGTCCACCCACTCGCCGGCGCTCGGCATGAAGATGATCCCGCTCCCGGTGCGGGGTGGCTGATCCTGGCAGGCGACCTGAGAGGTCGTGTAGATCCGGCGCTGATCGCCTGAGAAGCGGGCCGATTCGGTCCCAATGCAGCCGTCCTGCTCGATCCGGCGCGGTTGCCCGTCCGCGGGGAAGGGCTCGCGGTGCGTGATCATACCTTCCGAGATCGTCAACATCTGGACCTGGTCGCCGACCGCCGCGAAGCAGAGGATCCCCAGCTCCTCGTCTGCGCCGTCCGCCTGCCAACACCCCAGGAAGGGCTGCCAGCCCATGCGCGTGTTCGGCGCCTGTCCGTCCGCGCCGGCCGGAAGTGCGCCGAGTGCGAGGGCCGCGCCAAAGCCGGCCAATACACCGATGCTCAGATTCTTCTTGACCATGTTCATTCCCCTTCCTCCTAGTACCTGAACGAGAACCCGACCGTGACCTGGAAACCCGCGAGGTCGAGGTCCGGGAACCCTACGAAGTCCCTGCCGCTTATGCGCCCGCTGGCTAAAGCGTACCGCCCTTCGCCGGTCAGCATCACATGATTGCTGATCGACATTTCCACGCCCCCGAGGAAATGTACCGTCGGGCCCGCCCCTGTCGAAAGGAGTCTGGCGTCGAAGATGTCCAGCGTCTGAAAGTCCACGAAGTCGCCGTACTGCTCGAAGCGATACCAGACGGCTCCGCCGGCCACCCCCACGTAGGGGTTCCAGGTTCGCGGAATGTAGGCGAAGCGCCCCAGCGAGCGCCCGCGGTCCCGCAGATATGCCTTCACCCCGACGGTCAGCGGGAAGGTCACAAACTCGGTGGTCTGTTCGATGGGCAGGTCGTCCATATCGACCCAATCACGGAATTCCGACCTGGTCGCACTGAGGGTGTATCCGAACGAGAGGGTTACGTCCAGGCGTTCGGCGGCCCGGATGGCGAGTTCTCCAGCGATGGTCGTGCCGCCGAGGTCCCGCGTGTCGACCGTCAGCTGTTCCCGCGTAAAGTCCCACAGGCTCTCCGTGTCTCCTCCGCTCCCGGCTCGCGGCTGGGCGAAGCCCGCCTTGATCGTGAGCGCCACCCTGGGCGCGCCGAGAAGAAAGTCCGCGCTCTGCTGGGCTGCCGTGGGAGTCGCACCTGCGGTCACCAGCAGCGCCAGCCCGGTAGCGACCGGAAGGCTCAGTCCAAGTCGATGTTTCGTCAGTCTGTTCATGGGCGCCCCCTATGTGTCCTGGTGTCAGGTCTGCATAATCACCGCAAGAGATGTGCCGGAGCATTCAGCGCAGAATGACGGCGTTTTGTGCCTTCCAGAGGGACCGCGTGGAGCCGGCAGAGGACACCGCGTCGCCGGTTTCGGACAGCGGCGCTCTCGCGTCTCCGCGCGTCCTGCCGCCGGTAACCACGGCGACCCCCGATACCGCTCCCCATCATCCCAGCGTCCTTTGCAAATACGCCTTCAGCCTCTGCCAGGCGTCCGCCGCCGGGGCCGTGCGCACGTCCGGATCTCCGTCCACGCGGAGCCAGAACCCATGGTCGACATCGTCGTAGATATGCAGGTCGTTCTCGACGCCCGCGGCCCGCAGCGCGGCTTCGAAGGCGGCGACCGACTCCGGCGAAGGGCCGCTGTCCAGCGCCGCGAAGGTGCCGTAGACCTCGTGGTCCAGGCGGGCGACGACCTCGGGGTCGTCCACCAGGCGGCCGTAGAAGATTGCAGTGGCGTCGTGGTTTTCGCCGTCCAGGCCGAACGAAAGCGCGACGCCCCCGCCGAAGCACCATCCCATCGCCCCGACCCGTCCCGTCACGTCGGACCGGCCCTTCAGGTAGGCCACGGCGGCGTTCAGGTTCGCGATCATGGCCGGCTGGTTGGCCTGCGCCTCGCGGACCAGCGCCATGTTCTCCTGCCGGTTGCTGCCGGTTCGCCCCTGGAAGAGGTCCGCGGCTAGCGTCACGTATCCCTCGTGCGCGAAATCGTCGGCGAGCTGGCGCACCCGGTCCTGCAGCCCGTTCCACTCGTGGATGATGATCAGAGCGGGGAAGGGGCCGTCGCCGTCGGGAACCGCCAGGTAGCCAGTGGTGAGCTCGTCGCCCTCGACGTATTGCAGAGCCGTGCCCTCCAGCTCGCCGCCGTTGCCGGTGATTGCGGAGGGTAGCTCCTGTGCCGGGTCGGACGCGGCGGACGTGTTGTCCGCGGAGCCAGTGCCGTTGGCGGAGTCGTCGGCCGGGGGGGAGTCGGCGCAGGCCGCCGCGAACAGTGTGGTCGCGAGCATGGCCGCCACGAGGTGCCGGGGCTTGGTTGATGAACGCATTCGAGGTTCCTCCACTTCAGGTTTCCGGTCCCCAATGGTTAATGATATAGTGACTCGGACGCGAACCGGCTGGATCCGTCTTCGCAGAATGTGAACCAATTCACAAGCCATCGGACAATGACGAATCCCACTCGAAACCCGGGGCGCCACCCGCCCGCTACCGCCTTCCACCGGCAACTCCTGGCGGCCTCTGCGCTGCTGTCTGCCACCGCCTCTTCGATCGCGCCGCTCGGCGCCCAGCAGAACATGGCCAACGTCCAGATCGAGACGATCGAGCTGGAGAACGACCTCTTCATGCTCATCGGCCGCGGAGGCAACATCGGGCTGAGCGTGGGGGACGACGGCGCCTTCCTCGTCGATGACCAGTTCGCGCCGCTGACCGACAAGATCGTGGCCGCGGTGGCCGCGGTGACCGACGAGCCGGTCCGCTGGGTGCTGAACACCCACTGGCACGGCGACCACACCGGCGGCAACGAGAACCTGGGCGAGGCGGGCGCAATGATCGTCGCGCACGAGAACGTCTACCGGCGCATGAACCCCGCCGAGTTCGCGGACCTGATCGGGCGCTCCGCGCAGGCTCCCCGCGCCGCGCTCCCCGTTGTCACCTTCGACAACGCGGTGACCTTCCACTGGAACGGCCGTCACATCCGCGTCACCCACATCGGCACGGCCCATACCGACGGCGACGCGATCGTGCACTTCCCGCGCGCGAACGTCTTCCACATGGGCGACACCTTCTTCAACGGCCGTTACCCGTTCATCGACATCGACAGCGGGGGTGGGGTCGACGGCGTGATCGAGGCGGCGAACTTCGTGCTGGAGCGTTCGGACGACGCCACGCGGATCATCCCGGGCCACGGCGACCTCGCTTCGCCCGCCGACCTGCGCGCCTACCGCGACATGCTGGAGACGGTGCGCCTGCGGGTCGCCGGCATGGTGGCGGCAGGCCGGACGGCGGACGAAGTGGTCGCGGCGGCGCCGACGGCGGATCTGGACGCGGTCTGGGGCGCCAACTCGGAGCGGTTCGTGCGCGCCGTGTACACGAGTCTGGCCGGCTCGTAGGCGGTTGTTGGGCGCCCCGCGGGCCGAAACTCCCCCGCCGCGTGAGGAGTGTCGAAAGGAACTCCTGGACGCCCCCGGCCGCTACTGTTCGTCTCCGGTGGTTGTGATGGGCAGTGATGAGGTTCAGCACATCGGCCCCCCGGCGAACAGGGTTCCCGGCCTCGTGGCCGACCTTCTCCAGTGGCTGGCGCACACCGACGAGCATCCACTGATTTCGAGCTCGGTCTTCCACTACGAATTCGAGTTCATCCATCCCTTCGAAGACGGCAACGGGCGGATGGGACGCCTGTGGCAGACCCTGATCCTGACCCGCTGGAACCCCCTGTTCGCCACCGTCCCCGTGGAAAGCCTGATTCACGCCGGACAGGACGACTACTATCGGGCGATTCGCGAGAGTTCGGCCGCGGGGCAAAGCACCAGGTTCATCGAGTACATGCTCGACACCATCCTGGCTGCACTGCAGACCCCTCAGGTAACCCCTCAGGTAACCCCCCAGGTCGGTCGCGCGGTTGCTGTCCGTGCTCCGGGGCGCGATGTCACGAAGGCAGATCCAGGCCGCGCTGGGCCTGCGGGACCGCAAGTCGCTCAGGCAGCGCTACCTGCTTCCGGCTCTGAAGCAGGGGTATGTTGAAATGACGCGTCCGGATGCGCCCAGCGCGGCAAACCAGAAGTATCGTCTGACCGAACTCGGGCGCCAGGCAAAGGCATACTCGGCCGTGGATCCCATACCACACCGCGACACCAACTCATAACCTGATCGGAATCGACCATGACTGTCCGCGTTTTGACCGCTCTGTCCGCTGCCGCGGCCCTCTCCCTGGCCCCGGGCTCTTTTACACATCTCCGAGCCCACCAGACAAGAGG
>VXLT01000216.1 GCA_009841475.1 Gemmatimonadota bacterium | reverse complement strand
CCCCCATCCGCCCCGTCTGCTCCTCGTCCCGGATGGTGTGCACGCCCCCCACGACCACATGCACGATCCCCTCCGGGTACTGGTGCGGGTTGTCGAAGGTGGCCCGGTCCCCCACGCGGTCGGGATCGAAGACCACCACATCCGCCGCGGCGCCCTCGCCCAGCACTCCCCGGTCCGCGAACCCGAGCTTGCGCGCCGGCAGCCCCGACATCTTGTGGACGGCCGTCTCCAGCGGCATCGCCCGCCGTTCCCGCACGTAGTGTCCCAGCACCCGCGGGAAGCTGCCGTAGCCGCGCGGGTGCGGCGACGACCGGGAAAGCGGCCCGTACGGCGCGTAGGCGCCCCCATCCGAGCACACCATCCCCAGCGGGTGGGCGAGCATCCGCTCCGTGTTCTCCTCGGACATGCCGAACCCGATCATCCCCACGCTCCCGTTCGCTTCCCGCAGCAGCCGCACGGTGAGCGCGTAGGGGTCCTCGCCGAGTTCGGCGGCCAGCTCGCCGAGCCGCCGGCCCCGCGCGGCCGTGTTGGGGCCGCCGATCCGGGTGATCTGCACCGCGTCCCACGACCCCAGCAGCGCGATCTTGTCGCGGCACGCGCGCTCAAGCGCCGGGCCCGTCTCGGGATCGGCGAGCCGCTCGAGGAACCGGGCCGTGCCGCCGGCCCGCGCCGCCGCGGGGAAGAGGTTGGAGAGCCCGGTCGCGTACGCCACGTAGGGGTAGCGGTCGAAGTGCACGTCCACGCCGCCGGCGCGCGCGGCCTCGATCGCCGCGAAGGCGGCCTCGGCCTTCCAGTGGTTGCGCTCCCCCTGCGCCTTGAGGTGCGAGACCTGCACCGCCACCCCGGCCACGCGCCCCACGTGCAGCGCCTCCTCGAGCGCCGCGAGAAGCCGGTCGTCCTCGTTGCGCATGTGCGACGCGTACGGGTAGATCGTCCCGTGCAGCTCCGACGCCAGTGCGACCAGTTCGTCCCGGGTGGCGAAGCTGCCGGGCGTGTATTCAAGCCCGGTCGACAGCCCCACCGCCCCCTGCGCGAGGGCTTCGCCGACCAGCGCGCGCATCCGCGCCAGCTCCGCCTCGGTCGCGGGCCGGTCCGTGCCGCCCACAACGTACCCCCGGACGGCGCCGTGCCCGACCATCGACGCAACGTTCACCGCCGGGCGCTCCCGGTCGATCCGGTCGAGGAACCCCCCGATGTCCCGGAAGTCGATCTCCACGTCGAAGTCACTCCGGTAGCGGTCCCGCGTGTACGCGAAGTTGCCGTCGCTCCACGGTCCGATCGACGAGCCGTCCTGCCCGACGACCTCCAGCGTAACGCCCTGCCGCACGCGGCTCTCCGCGCGGGGATTCACCAGCAGGGAGAGGTCCGCGTGGGAGTGGATGTCGATGAAGCCGGGCGCGACCGCCATTCCCCGCGCGTCGATCTCGGTGGCGCCCGCAGCGACGCCGCGCCCGATCCGCGCGATGCGGCCGCCGACGATGGCGATGTCGCCGTCGCGCGGGGGGCCGCCCGTGCCGTCGTAGATCGTGCCGCCGCGGACGACGAGGTCGTTGCGCCGGGTGGTGGCCGCGACGAAGGGCGTGGCGGGCCTCGCCCCGAGGCCCGCCAGCCCCGCCAGCCCGACGAACACACCCTTCGTGCCGCCGGCCAGGAAATCGCGCCGCTTCACGATCGCCGCCCTCCCTCCCCATCCCGCTCCGCCCGCGCAACGGGCTCCGCGGAACGCTGCAACCGACCGGGACCGATTCCGCCCGCCCTGAGAACCTTCGCCTGCTGGCGCGCCTGCTCGCGGTTCACGAGATCCGTCACCGCTCCCAGGTGTTCTTCCATTTCGGCGTAGTCGTCCCCGGGATAGCCGTCCGACTCGGACTCATCCAACCCCTCGCGCAGCCCCCGCACCTCGCGCCTCGCCTTCTCGAGCGCCCTGCGCAGCCTGGCCAGCGCGCGGCGGGTCTCTGCCTCCGGAGTCTTCATGCCTTGAAGGATGGGCCCGGGCCGGGGGCGGATCAATGGCGAAACGGGACAAGACGACCCCAGTTGATCCGTCGAAGTTCGCCGCACCAGCACGTGGTACTTGAAACAGTACCAGCGCCTCGGTAGCTTCGACCGGTGAGAAGCAAGCATCGCCGGACCCTGGAGCGCATCTTCGCCAACCCCACTCCAGTGGACATTCGGTGGCGGGATATCGAAGCCGCCCTGCGGGCTTGCGGTGTGGAATTCACGGAAAGAGCCGGATCACGGGTTGGACTGAGAATCGGGAGAGAGAGAATGATCGTGCACCGACCCCATCCAGGACCAAACGCCGGTCGGGCAACGGTTCGCGACATCGCGGCGTTCCTGAGATCTGCGGGAGTCGAGCCATGATGCGGTACAAGGGGTATGTCGCGGCCGTAGAGTTCGATGACTCCATCGAAGTCCTCCACGGCCGGATCGTCAACAGCGGACCCTACCCGATCGCAACCTTCCAGGCGACCGATGCAAGGGAATTGCGGAGGGAGTTCGAGCGGTCCGTAGACGAATACCTCAACTGGTGCGAAGAGGATGGTGTGGAACCTCGGAGGCCGTTCTCCGGCAAACTCAATGTCCGCCTGGGTTCCGAACTCCATGCGCATGTGGCCGCGGCGGCGACCGCCAACCGAATGAGTATCAATAGCTGGATCGTGCGTGCTCTCCGCCGGGCGGCTGGGATCACTCGGACCTCCACGGTCCCCAAGTAGCCCGGCACCATGCGACGGCAGAGCCGGACATTCCCGGCAGGGGGAGATCAGCCACCATGAGCAAATCCGACATCGATTCCGCACTCCAGCGGTGGCAGGAAAGCGGGCTGATCTCCGCCGAGTTAGTCGAACGCTTGCAAGCCGAGCACGACAGTAGCCAGCAAGCCAGGCGCCGCAGGTTCCTGCAGTACGCCGTCTCGGGAACAGCCGGCATCATCCTGGTCATCGCGGCGGTCACCTTCTTCGCCTGGAATTGGCCCGATCTGGGTCCCGGGGTGCGCACAGGCGTGATCGCGGGGGCCGGGGTCGGGACCCTGCTGCTCGGGATGCGCCTCGAAAACGCGCGGCGCTTCGTGCCGGTAACCTACGCGCTTCAGACCAGCGGGCTGATCCTGCTCCTCGCCGCCTTCATGTACTCCACGGAGGCCTGGGGAAACACGACGGCGGGAGGCATCGCGGTCGGCCTGCTCGCCTTGGCCACTCCGGCCGCGACCATCCCGGTCTTCGTGCGCCGCAACGCGGTCATGCCCGCGGTGTCTGCGGCTCTCGCCTACGTCTTCCTGGCGGCGTTTCTCTTTCGGGCCTTCGATCTGGACGCCGACATCGTGATCTGGATCCTCGACGGCGCACTGGTGGCCACGCTGGCCGTGTTGGGCTTCCTGCTGCATCCCGGGCGCGCCGAGTCCGTCCCGCGCGGGGCCCTCTACGCCTTCGCGGTCAGTCTCTACGCGGGCTATCCGATGGTCGGCATGACGGCGGTCGGGCCCCTCGAACTCGACGACAACGCCATTCTGGCCCTGGACGTCTGGCTGCTGGTGGTCACTGCGCTGGCGCTGTGGGGCATCCACCGGGCCCCCGCGGCGCTACGCAGCGCCCGCTATGTCCATCACATCGCGGCGTCGGTCCTGCTCGCCATCCCGCTCGGGTTCGGAACCACGCTCGGGGTGTATGAACTGCCTCCCCTGGGCGCGGCGGCGGTGATTGCGGCGGCTGGGGCGGCCGGGCTCTGGTACGGGCTGGCCAGGGACGCCCGGGTGCTGGTGCTGTGTTCGTGCGCGACCATCCTGAGCGCGGCGTGGTATCTGGGGGTCGACGAGGGAGAACGGCTCGGAACGGTGCTCGCGCTGGCCTTCACCGCGATTCTCTTCTTCTGGGTTTCAACGCGGCTGGGGAGAACGCGGGAATCATGACGTCGGCGGGAACGCCCGTGTTGACGGGGAACCCGATGCCGACGGGGACGTCGGGGCCGGCGGAGTGGCCGGTGCCGACGGGGACGCCGGGGCCGAGGGGTCGAGCACCGGAAGGCCCGCCGCCGCGAAGTGACGGGTGTTGCGCGTCACGACCGTCAGTCCGTGTTCCAGCGCCGTGGTCGCGATCACCAGGTCGGCCCCCTTATGGCCGATCTCATCCGACAGCCGCCCCCACCGCCTCGCGACGGACAGGTCGACCGTGAGGACGCGGTCGCCGTAGATCCGGAGCAGCGCGTCCAGCCACTCTTCCAGCCGCTCGGCGAAGCCTGGATCCCTGCACTTCACCCCGGCGATCCCCCGTTCGATCTCCCCGACGGAGACCACGCTCAGGTACAGGTCCGTGGTGCGCTGGCCGGCGAGCCAGCGGGCGATTTCCAGATTGCGATCGCGCCTTCGCAGCGCGGAGAGCACGTCGGTGTCGATGAGGAACACGTCAGGCGCCCTGGTCCGCTGAAGCACCGTGGCCCCCGCCGAAACCGACCGGCCGCAGCTCGGGATCCAGTCGTTCGAACTCCCGGTCGTCGCGTGCCCCGTTTCGCACGGCCAAGTGCCGCCAAAGGGCGCACCAAGCACCCGTGAATAACGATTGGACGGTATCATGATCGACAATTGGCCGATATATTGCTAACGATTGGACGGCATTCCAATCGACAATTGGCCGCCGCTCGCCGCTGTTATCAACTTCCCTCGACCGGAAACCCGCCATCATGTTCCCAAGGTTCACCGCCCGGCCCGTGCGGGAGGCGCTCGCCGACACGCCCGTCGTCTTCATCATGGGCGCGCGGCAGGTGGGGAAGACGACCCTCGTCAAGGACATGATCGACACCAGTTGGGAGTACATCACCTTCGACGACGGCGCGCAGGCGGAGTTGGCCCGCGCGGATCCCGTCGGCTTCATCCGCAATCTTCCGCCGAAGAGGATTGCCCTCGACGAAGTGCAGAGGGTGCCCGAGACTCTTCTCGCCATCAAACAGGAGGTGGATGAGAACCGCAGCCCCGGCCGTTTTCTGCTTACCGGGTCGGCCAACGCGTTTCTGCGCCCGCAGGTGTCCGGTGCCCTCGTCGGAAGAATGGAGGCGGTTCGGCTGGCGACGTTGTCGGAGTGTGAGATAGTCGGCCGGGAGCCGACGTTCCTCCAGGCGCTGCTGCGGTGCGAGCCACCCGTCGCTGACGACTTGCGGGTCAGGGATCATCTGGTGCGGCGGATCGTGGCAGGCTGTTTCCCGGAGCCCCTGCAGCGAACGAGCGAACGGCGGCAGCGCGCCTGGTATGAGCAGTACGTCAACACCCTCATCCAGCGCGACTTGCATGATCTGCCCGGGATAGCTCGCACGGAAGCCATGACCAAGCTGCTGCGCCTGGCCGCCATCCTGTCGGGACAGCTGGTGAATCTGACCGACCTCGGGGGTCGGCTCGGCCTGAACCGCGTGACCGCCGGAAAGTACCTGGCTCTCCTGGAACAGCTGTTCCTCGTGGAGCGAGTTTCCCCGTGGCATGCTGCGGAGTTCACACGGATGGTCAGGACCCCGAAGATGCATGCGGTCGACACCGGCTTGATGTGCGCGCTACGCGGCATCACGCGGCACAGGCTGGTGGGGAGTCCCGCGCTGCTGGGCTCGCTCCTGGAATCATTCGTCTACAACGAACTGCGGAAGCAGGCGCTCTGGGCGGAGGAGCCCGTGACCTTCCACCACTACCGTGACAAGGACAAGGTCGAGGTGGACATCGTGATGGAGACCGCGTCGGGTGGCTGTTACGGGGTCGAGGTCAAGGCGGCGGCCTCGCTGCGGTCCAGTGACTTCACCGGTCTGCGGCGGTTCCGGCGCGTGGCGGGGAAGCGGTTCCGGATCGGGGTGCTCCTCTACGATGGCGATCACACGACCTCGTTCGGCGACGGACTGTTCGCGGTGCCGATCGGGGCGCTGTGGCGGTGAGGGGGTTCACCGACTCAGCCGATACCCCTCCACCACCTCCACACCGGTATCAGCATCCTCCCTGATTCCGAGAATCAAATCCTCCCCGATCCACTCGACGCGCTGCAGCGGGAGCTCCAGGGTGCCCAGCCAGCGCCCAGTCGCGTCGAAGACGCTCCATTCGCTCGTTGTGGCGTCTTTCCGGTCCGACACCCAAAGATAGCCTTCCGAATCCACGAGAAGCCCTACCACGGCCGGCCGGAACTCGCGGGGTGGGAGCTCCGCCATCACAGCGTCCCAAGGCTCCCAGCTGTACTCCGCGTTCCGGCGCTCCCAACCTTCCTTCCACCTCTCGATGTCGCTGGCCGTTATTGGAATCGGATCCGCGTTCCGCCGGACGATTCTGCGGAGCGTCCCGGTATCGGAGAATTGGTGGACTTCGTAGTCGTCGCCGTTGGTGATGTACACAGAGACCGGGCTTCCGCCCACCACCAGATGCGCTTCTGGGGGGAATGGTACGGACGCGGGTATTCCTGGCTCGTATATGTGCTCACGCTCGTCCCAACGACCGAACGGATGAGCCACATAGAGTGAATCGATCCTGTAGTACTCGATCGGCGACCTGTACGGCGAGGGTGGGTAGAAGCCAAGGGGTGCAAGGTGAGCGGCCACAAAGAAGGAGCCGCCCGTTGAGGGCAACTGAATGCTCTCGGGCAAACGCCTGTTCCATTTCTCCAGCGAGGTCATCAGCCTGCCGACATCGACCCGCCAGCTCTTGAGCAGTTCCCCAGACGGGGTGAAATGGGCGACCGAACCGTACATGAAGTCCCAAACCACGAGCGTGTCGCCCGGGAGGACCTGCAGGTGTTGCGGGTACGCGAATTCGCCGGGCCCGCGTCCCTCACGCCCGATCGATCCCGCGAACTCGCCGGAGGGCTCGAAGAGGAACAGCTTCTTTTCTCTGCCGGAAAGCACGGCTATCCTGCCGTCCGAAAGGGGAGCAACGTCGGCGACCGACCACACCAGGTGACTCGAGTCAGGGGGTTGGCCCGCGCCCCTGTAGCCGCTAATCACGACCGAAGGCTCGGTGGCCACCGCCCACGCGTCGCCCTCGTCCCATTCGGGCGCGTGGCTCTCGACGATTTCGATGCCGGCCGAGTCGCGGATGGTGACGGCGGGAGGGGCGGCAACATCCTCTTGGGGGCGATCGCAGGATGCAGTGGCAGTGAGCAACGCCACAGCGGGAAGCAACGGGCTCTGTGGCTTAAGTCGCATCATGGGATTCACGCCGCAATTGATGGTTGGGATGGTGGTCGGACGAGTCCCGGCAATGTGAACTGGGCACGCGGACGCGCGGACAAACTAGGATCATAAGAGCCGTGCGGGTACAAGGGCAACATCTCCATCGGTCCCCGTTGCGGCACCACCCCCTTCCGTTTACCTCTAGTCTCCACGCTCTCACCCCAATGCGGAGGACATCCTTGAACGCAATGCAGGAGAACCCTCGGTCGCACTGTAAAGCCGACTTTACGAAATGTCCTGTTCTCCGTACAATCGGTCGCTCTCGGTGCTCACGCGGCCTTGTCCACGTACTGCTGGCCATCGCCCTCGCCGCCCCCGGCACCCCACTCGCCCCCCTCACCCTCACCGCGCAGGACACCCACGACATCGTGCTGTCGGGAGGGCGCGTCATGGACCCCGAGACGGGCCTCGACGCGGTCCGCAACGTGGGGATTCGCGGGGGCGAGATCGTCGCGGTCTCGGAGGATCCCCTGACGGGCGAGATCGTGGTGGACGTCACGGGGCTGGTCGTCGCGCCGGGGTTCATCGACCTGCACGCGCACGGGCAGACGAACCGCGCGAACGAGTTCCAGGCCCGGGACGGGGTCACCACCGCGCTCGAGATGGAGAGCGGTGCGGCGAGCCCGGCCGCGTTTCTCGCGCGTAGGGGCGAGGGTGCGATCCTGAACTACGGCGCGACCGTTTCGCACATGTCGGTTCGGGCCTGGGCCATGCCGGGACGGGTCGCGGCGCTGGAGCGGGCCCGCGCGATGCTCGACAGCGACCCGGACGCCGGGCTGCGCGAACTCGCCTCGGCCGGGGCGGGCGGCCGCTATGACCCGGTCGCGCGCGAGGACTACCCCGCGCTCCAGAACGCCCTCTCCCGCGGCCTCTCCGAAGGCGCGCTGGGGATCGGGATGGCGCACCAGTACTACCCGGGCGCATCGCTGGAGGAGATCCTCGAGGTCTTCAAGTTCGCGGCGGAAGCCAACACGCCCATCTACACGCACGTGCGCGACATGAAGATCAGCGCCATACAGGAGGTGCTCGCCAACGCCGTCGCCACCGGCGCATCGCTGCACATCGTCCACGTCAACAGCTCCAGTCTGTGGAACATCGAGCCCATCCTCGACCTCATCGGCGGCGTCCAGAGCCGCGGATTCGACGTCACCACCGAGGCCTACCCCTACACCGCCGCCTCGACGGGTCTGGCATCGGCCATCTTTGACGCCGGCTGGACGGAGAACCTCCGGATCAGCTACGGGGATCTGCAGCGTCAGGACACCGGGGAGCGGCTGACCGAGCAGACCTTCCGCAGCTACCGGGAGCAGGGCGGTACGGTGATCATTCACATGATGAAGGACGAGTGGATCCGCGAGGCGCTCGGGCGGGACATCGTGATGGTCGCATCGGACGGGATGCCGTACGCTCCGGGCGCACATCCCCGCAGCGCGGGCACCTTCTCGCGCTTCCTGGGGCGCTACGTGCGTGACGAGGGGCTGATGCCCCTTATGGACGGGCTCGCGAAGATCACGATCATGCCCGCGCGGCGGCTGGAGGGGATGACCGACCAGGCGGCGCGCAAGGGACGACTGCACGTCGGGATGGACGCCGACATCACCGTGTTCGATCCGGAGAGCATCATCGACACCGCCACCTTCGAGGACAACCTGTCCTACTCGGTCGGGGTGGTCCATGTCCTGGTGAACGGCGAGTTTGTCGTCCGCGACAGCGAAAACGTGGACGGTGCGATGCCCGGACGGGCCATCGTGGGAAGGATGATGAGCGAGAGATGAAAAACGTAAAGCAGACACGACAATTCGTAAAGACAGCTTTACATTACGTCGGCTATTGCGCGCCTAGGGTCCGATTGGCAGCCGCCTGGATCGCAGTCGCTCGCCGCCTGTCCACTGGCAGGGCACCACTGGCCTGCGCGGCCCTGTTCGCCGCCGCCCTCCTTGCGGCAGCCGCCCCCACTCCCGCCGCCGCCCAGGACTACGACATCATCATCCGCGGCGGTCGCGTCATCGACGGCTCCGGCAACGACTGGTTCCGCGCCGACATCGCCATCGACGGCGACCGGATCGTCCGCATCGGCCGCATGCCCGGCGCTACCGCCCGGCGAGTCATCGACGCAACCGGCATGTACGTCAGCCCCGGCTTCATCGACCTGCACTCGCACGCCGACCGCGCCCTGACGTCCATGTACCTGGAGCCGCGGCGGGCCAGGAGCCTGAACAGCCAGGGTCTCACCACGGTGATCGGGGGCGCCGATGGCCGCAACGCGCGCTGGCCGATCACCGCGGAGATCTCGGCGCTCCGGTCCCAGGGCCACGCGATGAATTTCGTCCCCATGGTCGGCCACAGCACGGTGCGCGGCTACGTCATGGGCACCGACCACGAGCGGCCAGCGACCGAGCGCGAGGTCGCGCGGATGCAGGAGATGGTCCGGCAGGGGATGGAGGCGGGGGCGTGGGGACTCGGCGGCGGGATCGAGTACCGTCCGGCCCGCTTTAGCACCTCGGACGAGCTCGTCGCGCTCGCCTCGGTCGTGGCGCCCTACGACGGATTCTACGTCGCGCACCAGCGCAGCGAGGCGATCATGCCGCTCTGGCAGCTCCCGAGCATGGTCGACGACTGGCCGGTGGACGGCCTGCAGGGGCTTGAGGAGACGATCAACATCGCGCGCGAGACCGGGATCCGCGTCGTCGCGAGCCATCACAAGGCGCGCGGCCGCTCCAGCTTCGGGCGCTCCGCCCACGACACGGTGGTCGTTAACGCGGCCCGGGCCGAGGGGCTGGAGGTCTACCTCGATGTCTACCCGTACGAGACCTTCGGTGGCGGCGCGCGCCCGATGATCCCCCGGTGGAGCCTCGTGCACGACAGCGTGGACACGAGCGGCGGCCGCGACAGCCCAGTCTACGGCAGGGACGGGATCTTCGACGACGCCCGGGAGCACTTGACGCGCCGCTGGAACGACCCCGCCGGCCGCGCCCTCATCGAGCGGGACATCGCCTGGATCGTGGACCACAACGGCGGGGCGGGCCGGGTGGTGGTGGTGGACTACCCGGACCGCGACTTCGTGGGCAGGACGCTCGCCGAATTGGGCGCCGAGATGGGCATGACCTACCAGGAGGTGGTCGTGCACATGGCGCTCAACGGCTACCCGGGCCTGCTCGGCGGGGCGCGGACGCGCGGCTACGGGATGCACGACATGGATGTCGTCAACTACTACCGGCAGGAGTACACCGCGACGGCGTCAGACGCTGGCGTAAGCGGGATCGACGGCGTCCCCGGCTTCGCGTCCGTCCCCGGCGCGCACCCGCGGCACTTCGGCGCCTTCACCCGCAAAGTCGCGCGCTACGTGAAGGAGCTGAACGCGATCTCGCTGCCCTTCGCGATCCGCTCGATGACGGGGCTGCCGGCGCGCATCATCGGACTGGAGGACCGCGGCTTGCTGCGCGCAGGGTACAAGGCCGACATCGTCATCTTCGACTACGACCGCATTCAGGACCGCGCGACCGTGCTCGAGCCAGCGCTCTACAGCGAGGGAGTGGACTACGTGATGGTCAACGGGGTGCTGACGGTGGATGGCGGCGAGTTCACGGACGCGCTGCCGGGCGAGGTGGTGTTGCGGCAGGGGCGGCCGATCAGCTGATGGCGTGGACCCTCGCAGACCCGAGGCGCCCCTTCGCGCACCGCGGAGCAAGATGAGCGCAGGCGCCGCCAGGGCTGACGCCGACCCCCTGGACCTGGCGATTGTCGGCGCCGGCCCGTGCGGGTTGGCCGCGGCGGTGGCCGCGAAGGAGCGCGGGCTGACGCACGCCGTCGTCGACCGCGGCTGCATCACCGAGTCGCTGACGCACTACCCGTACTACATGACCTTCTTCTCGACGGCGGAGCGGCTGGAGATCGGCGGCGTGCCGTTCACGATCCCGGAGGCCAAGCCGACGCGGCAGCAGGCGCTCGCGTACTACCGGCGTGTGGTCGGGCATCACGCGCTGAATGTGCGACAGTACGAGGAGGTGACGGCGATTGGCCGGCGCGCGGGCGGCGAATTCGTCCTGCACACCCGCATCCGCGCGGGCCGCGAGGACCGCATCCGCGCCCGGGCCGTCGTCATCGCCACCGGCGGCTTCGGCAAACCCAACCGCCTTGATCTGGAGGACGGACAGGCGCACGACCGGGTCATCCACTACTATAAGGAGCCCTACCCGTTCTTCGACCAGGACGTGATCGTCGTGGGCGGCGGCAACTCGGCCGTCGAGGCGGCGCTGGAGCTCTACCGGAACGGTGTCCGCGTGCGGATGGTGCACTTCCTGGGCGTATTCGACCGGGGCGTCAAGCCATGGGTTCGTCCCGACATCGACAACCGCATCGCGAGCGGCGAAATCCCCATGCACTGGGGGTCGCGGGTCTCGCGGCTGGAGCCCGGCACGGCCACGATCGTGCGCGACGAGAGCGGCGCGGCCACCGGTGTCCCGGACCACACCGACGACGCCACTGCCCAGCCGCACGCCTCCGGCACCGCGACCGAGATCCCCTGCGACTG
This sequence comes from Gemmatimonadota bacterium, assembly GCA_009841475.1. Classification (GTDB taxonomy): domain Bacteria; phylum Gemmatimonadota; class Gemmatimonadetes; order Longimicrobiales; family Gaopeijiaceae; genus Bin94. The sequence goes on along the minus strand of VXLT01000216.1, from coordinate 10,750 downwards.
GGTGCTCGCCATGACCGGCTGGCGCCCCGACCGCACCCTCCTGCACGGCCTCGGCGTCCACACCGATCCGCACACCGGCATCCCCGACCACGACCGCGCCACCATGGAGACGAACGTGCCGGGCGTCTACATCGCGGGCGTCATCGCGGCCGGGTTCAACGCGAACAAGATCTTCATCGAGAACGGCCGCGAGCATGGGGACTTGATCGCGGCGGCGGTGGCGGGGAAAGGGTAGGCGCCCCGGTCAGGACGGCCTCCTGGCCAAGACATCAAACCGGCATAGGTATCCGCTCGACATCGATCCGTCCGGCGTTCTTCATGGCCTGCGCAAGCTCATAGGCCGATTGCAGGCGATACCAGGTATCCGCACCGCCGCCAAACGCCTTGTCCAAGCGGATCGCCATTTCGGGAGAGATGCCCGAACGGCCGTTGACGAGTTCCGAAAGCTGCTTTCGGCTGACCCCGAGCCACCGCGCCGCCTCCGTTACGGTGAGCCCCAGCGGCTCAAGACAATCGTGGCGCACGGACAGGCCCGGATGCGGGGGGTTCTTCATCGGCACGTCGCAGACCTCCTAGTGGTAATCGACCAAGTCCACATCCCTGACATCGCGCCCGTCGAAGCGGAAGACCACGCGCCAGTTGGCGGACACCTTCACGGCCCAATAGCCGGCGCGGTCACCTTTCAGCCGGTGAAGACCGAGACCCGGCAGGTTCATGTTCTCCGGTCTGGCCGCCACGTCCAGGCGGGCAAGGACCCGCTCGACCTTGGCGACCAGGCCCGGGGAATCCCGCCTCCGGTCTCCCTTCTCGAACAAACGCTCGAGGCCTCGATGGCGAAAGCCAAGAATCATTGGATGAGAACTGTAACGTATCACTAGTCAGATGGCAACCGGGTTTGCTGGTGAGCGAGGAGCAAGACGCCGAAACGACGCGCCTTCGGGAATTCCGAAACTCCCGGCACCTCGCGCGTGGTGCCGACAACCGATTCCCACTTCACGCGGATCACACATATGGGATGCGTCGTGTTGCCACAGGATCGGTGAGCCAGATGGCCCCTGCTACGGTGGGCGCCCAGCCATGGGCCAGGAATGCTTCAGGAACTCTCGTTCTCCTGCTCATCCTCCTCATTCCGGCCGCCTGCGCCGATCCCCCCGTCGACCTGCCGCCCTCCAGCCCGTTTCCATACAACGTGCAGCTGGGGATGTCCTTCCAGGACCTTCGTCTCGCCCGCCCCGGCATCTGGTTGGAACCGGACAGTGGGTGGGTATTGGAAGAGCACACCCGGGGCCAGTACCAATACGAACTCACGGGCGACCATTGGCCACCGGCACGAGGTTCGACGCTGATCTACGTCCATCGGATCGACGAGGAGCTTTCCGGCGACTATGCCGCGGAACGATGGGAAACACTTGCGGACAGCATGGCCGTTGAACTCGGCGCCGAGCCCGGGTGCGCAACCCTCGCGCACGGTCGCCTTTTCTGGCGAAGAGCGATGTTTCGGGAGCCCGACGGGCAGCTTGAGGCCGCGGTTGAGCTCCAGATCACGACGATCGGAGACGCCGGGCCCGGGGCAGCCACGCTCACCACGCGCGTGTGGCTGGCCGAATACGCTGCTCCGGTCGCACGGTTTCTTGAAGCACCGCAATCGACTGCGCGCGGTCGGCTACCTGATTGGGCACCGTGCGAGGAGCCTGCGGCGATGCCGAGAGATAGGTGACCATGTTGTTCAGAACCCGGATCTTTTCGCGAATCCTCGCCGCCCTGGCCGTCGCCGCGGCCGCCTGCGACAGCCCGCCACCCGAACCCGAAGCCCCACGCGTCACGGTACGCGACTCCGCCGGCATCAGGATCGTCGAGAATCACGCGCCCGAGTGGGGCGACTCCGCACTCTGGAGCGTGGATCCGGAACCCGAATTCGTGATCGGCGGCTCCAACGTGGTTGAATCGCCGGACGATCCCTCGCATCTGATATGGGGGATACAGGGTGTGGCCCGTCTCTCCGACGGGAACATCCTGGTCCACTCGGGCGGTGAGGAGGCCGTCTTCCTCTTCGAACCGTCCGGCGAACTGGTGACGAGGATCGGGCGCAAGGGCCAGGGCCCGGGCGAGTTCGTCCGCCCGCAGCACATTCAGGTCCTTCCGGGGGACACGATTGCCGTCTGGGACTACGGCTTCACCAGGGTCAACTACTTCGATTCGATGGGGACCTTCATCGGCGCGCGGCGGCTTGACGTCGCGACCGTGCTCGACAAGACGCGGACAGCCACGGAGTACTCTCCGGAGTCGATTGACATTCCGCTTCCGGACGGCTCTTTCGTTGTTCAGCGCGGGCTTCGCGACTACCCCCTGCCCCAGCCGGGCGAGATTCAGCGACGTCCCGTCGAATACCTCCGGATCGATACCGCCTACGCTCTTCATTCGTTCGGGTGGTGGAGGTGGGACGAGATCATCGGCATGAGCAGCAAGTGGGGCAGCTACCCGTGGCCGCCCTTTGCGCGCCGATCCATCGTTGCCGCAGGTGGGAATCCCCCTTCGGTGTACATTACCGATGGCGACAGAGTCGAGATCCATCAGTTTGCGGCGGACGGTGCTCTCAAGCGCATCCTGAGACGCGACGCCGCACCGGTGCCCATCACGAGCGAGGAGCTCGCGCAGTGGAAGGCGAGAGCCGCGGAAGTGAGCCGCCCCGGCGTCGACTGGGCGGACTGGGAGCGGTCGCTCGCCGCCGCACCACCCCGTGAGTTTCACCCGGCGATCCTGTGGTTTCTCGTTGACACAGAGGGCTATCTCTGGGTCTGGGAGTCGGTTACCGAGGGACCCCGTGTCTACGACCCGGACGGGCGTTGGCTGGGCATAGTGGACACGCCGCCGGGCGTATGGATCGACGAGGAGATGATCCTCATGCTCGGGTCGGACCCGGATACCGATGTTCAGCGGATCGAGGGGTATCGGTTGCGGAGAGACTGAGGGGCAATGACACGCCCCTCTCCTTGACCGCGGACGCGGATGACTTCATTATGTGACTTCAATTGAAAGCACTACACTGGAGTCAGCATGAAAGCCATCACCATCCGAAACGTTCCGCCCGAACTCGCCGCCGCTCTTGACCGCGAAAAACGGCGCCGCGGACAGTCGCTCAACCGCACCGCGATCGACCTGCTCAGGCAGAGCCTGGGCGTCGGAACCCGCCGTTCCAATGGCCTGGGGCAGCTCGCCGGATCGTGGAGCGAGGAGCGCGCCCGGGAGTTCACTTGCCTGCTCGCCCCATTCGGCGACATCGATCCCGAGATGTGGAAGTGAGCCGCTACTGTCTCGATACATCCGCCTACATTGAGTTCCTGCGCGGCGACTCCCGTGCGGTCTCGGCAATCGACGGCGCAAGCTGGATCGGCTTCCCGGTGATTACTCTGGGAGAGTTGTACACGGGCTTCGTGCTGAGCACACGGCACGGTCGCGACGAGGAGCGGCTGAGAGAGTTCCTCGCGCACCCCGTGGTCGAGACCATCCCGTTGGACGACGAAGTCGCGCACGAGTACGCCCATCTGGTCGCGGAACTCAGGACTGCCGGAAGGCCGCTTCCCGCCAACGACATCTGGATCGCTGCCTGTGCCGCGCGCACCTCGAGCGTGATTCTGACCTGCGACGCGCACTTTGCGAGGATCGAGCGTGTCGGCTGCGTGGTGTTGGAGGGGGCGTCCAGAAGGAGGTGACCCTATTGTTCGGAATGTGGACCTCTTCACGGATCGTCGCCGCCCTGGCTATCGCCGCCACCGCCTGCAGCCGCCCTTCGCCCGAGCCCGAACCCCCGCGCGTCACGGTTTGGGACTCCGCGGGCATCGAAATCGTCGAGAATCACGCGCCCGAGTGGGGCGACTCCGCGCTGTGGAGCGTCGACCCGGAGCCCGAATTCGTGATCGGCGGCACCAACGTGATTGAATCGCCCGACGATCCGTCGCACCTGATCTGGCAGGTGCGGGGTGTGGCCCGCCTCTCAAACGGGAACATCCTGGTCCACTCGGGCGGCGAGGAGGCGGTCTTCCTCTTCGAGCCGAACGGAGAGCTGGTGACGAGGATCGGGCGCACGGGGGAAGGCCCGGGCGAGTTCGTCCGCCCGCAGCACATTCAGGTTCTTCCGGGAGACACCATTGCCGTGTGGGACTACATGCTCACCGGGGTCCACCAATTCGACTCAACGGGCCGTTTCCTGCACAGACGCCCGATCGATGTCGCGACCGTGCTCGCCAGGACGCGAACGGCCACGGAAACCTCGCCGGAGTCGATCAGGATCCCCCTCCGGGACGGCTCCTTCATCGTGGGCCGCGGCCTGCGGGAACGTCCCCCGCTCCAGCCGGGCGAGATTCGGCGATCTCCCGTGGAATACCTCCGGATCGATACTGCCTATGTTCTTCATTCGTTCGGGTGGTGGAGGTCTGGCGAGGTCATGGGCATGAGCAGCAGATGGACCCGGTTCCCCTGGCCCCCCTTTCCGCGCCGGTCCTTCGTCGCGGCCGGGGGGTTCCCCCCTTCGGTGTACGTCACCGATGGCGACCGATTCGAGGTACGGCAGTTTGCGGCGGACGGTACTCTTGATCGGATCCTGCGGCGCGACGCCGCCCCCGTACCCATCACGAGCGAGGAACTCGCGGATTGGAAGGCGAGAGCCGCGGAGAGCACCCCCAACGCCGACTGGGCGGCCTGGGAACGGACGCTCGCCACCGCACCGCCCCGTGCGTTTCACCCGGCGATCCTGTGGCTGCTTGTGGACACCGAGGGCTACTTGTGGGTGTGGGAGCCCGGTTTCTCAGGACCCGGCGTTTTCGACCCCGGAGGGCGGTGGTTGGGCAGAGTCGAGGGTGTCCCGGCCCATCCACAGTGGATCGACGAGGAGATGATCATCCTGACCCTTGCCGACCCGGATACCGATGTTCAGAGGATCGAGGGGTATCGGTTGCGGAGAGGCTGAGGGGCTCGCCACGCTCCGCTTAACGCGTGGTCGTGGTGCCGGGGTTCCAGCGGCTGATCATTGGCCAGGGCTTTGACGATGGTCGCCAGGTCGGTATCGAGGTGTTTCCGATGTCGCCCGCGGGACTCACGCCTGTAGTCGCGCTTGAACCGGCTGGTGCGCTCAATCGTCCGCATGCAGATCGTCGAGCAGTCCTCGACGCTGCTGAACTGCGGGAGGTTCCCCCGGCGGGCCTCTCTCATCGCCTCGATGGTTTCCTCATTCGGGACCAGCGGCGCGAAAGGCAGAGTCTTCTCGTGCGCCACCTTGGTCAACAGCAGGCGCACTGCGCCGGATACGGTCAAGCCCATGGCCGCCGGCACCGCCACCGCTGCGACTTCCGCCTGGCGGCGGTGTATGACGCGCTGTGTGGACATCACCGGCAACGATCCCGCCGACCCCGAGGACGGCGTCAGCCGGAGAGGCCAGGGCCAGACTGGAGGCGGAGGGTCAAGAGCCCGGGCGGGTTCGGATTAGCGCCGCCCCCCTCAGCTCACCCCGGCCACCCGGTACTTCTCGAACCACGCCACGATATTCGCGATCTTCGCCATCAGCTGGCTCGGCCGCCGGCTCATGTCGTGCGACGCACCGGGGAGCCGGATCACGGCCGTGTCGATCCCGCGCATCTTGAGCGCGTGGTACATCTGGTAGGACTCCGAGAGCGGGGTGCGCAGGTCCTCCTCGCCGGTGATCATCATGGTCGGCGTCTCGACGTTGCCGACGAGCGAGATCGGTGAGAACTCCCAGTACGGGTCCGGGTTCTCCCACGGCAAGCCCTCATAGCGGCTGTGATAGTAGCCGTACCAGTTGTCGGCGGTGAGCGTCTTGCTGATCCAGTTGACGACGGGCTTCTGCGCCACCGCGGCCCGGAAGCGGTCCGTCTTGCCGACGATCCACGCGGTCATGATCCCGCCCGCACTGCCGCCGGTCACAAACAGGTTGTTCTCGTCGACGTACCCCTCTGCGATCACGGCATCGACCCCGGACATGAGGTCCTCGTAGTCTTCGCCGGGGTAGTTGTGATAGAGCAGGTCGCCGAACTCCTCGCCGTAGCTGGTGCTTCCCCGCGGGTTTGCGTACAGCACCACGTACCCTGCGGACGCAAGAAGCTGGATCTCGGCGGAGAACCTGTCGCCGTAGTTCGAGATCGGCCCGCCGTGAATCTCCAGCACCAGCGGGTAGCGGCGCCGCGGATCGAAGTCCGGCGGCTTGACGATCCACCCCTGGATGCGCCGGCCGTCGAAGGACGACTCCCACCAGATTTCCTCCACCTCGCCGAGGGTTTTCGTGGCCAGGAGGTCCGCGTTGAGCGACGTGATGGTGTAGGCTCGGCCGCCGCTGGTCCACGCGACTTCGCCCGGCATGTCGGGGCGGGTCCGGTTGAACGCGACGCGCCCCTCGAACGAGACCGAGAAGGAGCCGCCTCCGTAGGGCCGCCCATACGACATGCCACCGACATCTTCCGCCACGACCTGCAGCTCGCCGTCGGTGGAAACGAACCCGACCTTGGTGTTGCCCTCGTCGTCGTACTGGAAGTAGATGCCGCTGCCGTCCGCCGCCCACACCGGGCTGGAGACGCTGCGGTCGAGGTCGGCCGTGAGCACGCGGTGACCGCTGCCGTCCAGGTTCATGACCTGCAGCTGGCTGACCTGGTAGGTGCGGGTGCGGTCCTCATAGCCCACGAAGGCGATCCGGTCGCCCTCCCGGGAGATGGCGGGGCTGTGGTCGGGGCCAGAGCGGTCGGTGAGGGCGCGGATCTCGCCGGGGGGCGCCGCGTTCGCAACAGGCTCGCCGCCCTCGGTTCCCCCATCCAGCCCGGGCACCGCCGCGATGTACAGCTCCGAGTTGCGGAAGTCCCGCTCCCAGTCCGGATTGCGGTTGGACGAGAAGACGAGGTGCCGGCTGTCGGAAGTCCACGCCGCAGCCGAGGAGTGGTTGAAGTCGCCCGAAGTGACCTGGGTCGGCGTCCCCCCGTCGGCCGAAACCACGAAGATGTGGGTGTAGCCGAAGTCGAGATACCCCACGCCGTCCTGGGTGCTCTTGAAGCGGTCCTCCATGATCGGTGGATCCGCCCACTCGGCCCCGGCAGGCGGCTTCGGCGGCGCGGCCAGGCTCGGTGGTGCGTACGGCACCAGCATGTTGAAGGCGATGTGGCGCCCGTCCGGCGACCAGCGGATCCCGCTCGGCGACTCGGTCAGCTGCGTCAGCGCCGTGGTCTCCCCGGTGTCCATCCAGCGGAGATGGATCTGCCCGTCCGCGATGTAGGCGACGCGCATGCCATCGGGGGACCAGCGCGGGGAGCTCCCCGCTGCCAGCCGCCGATGGAAGGACCCGGCGAGGTTCACGGTCCATATCTCGGAGCGCTTGCGATCCTTCATGATGTCCATGGAGGTGCGCACGTAGACGACCGTGTTTCCACGGGGGGCGATCTGCGGGTCCGCCGCGTACTCGAGCTGGAAGACGTCCATGGACTCGAAGCGGGACTGGGCGGCGGCGGGGGCGGCGATCGCCGCGAGCGCGGCGAGGATGGCGACGACGCCCAGGGAGGCTGATGCGGCGGAAAGGGCCGTCAGGCGGGCAGCGAGGATGGCCAGGGCGATTCGGTGCATTTCATCACTCGTGGAAGTCGTGGGTGGGTGGACGACTTGAAACTTTCGCAGGCTGCGCGCGGGGGGCAACTTGGTATCCACCCTGATTCCGCCCATGCACACCCAGGAGTTCCCGGACTTGACCCACGGACGCATCGTTTCGACACCAATCACTCGCGAGGATCTTCGGGGACGCGCGCCCGTATCCGCGCGATTGTGGAACGGTCGTCGTGGGAAAGGGCAGCTGACATGCCGCGCACCCTCCACAAGGAAGCGGCCAGTGGGGGCTGGGCCCGCGGAAGGACTCCGCAAGTACTTCTTCGGCTTCGCCTACGCCGCCCGTATGCTGCACTACCGGCGGCAGGAAGAGGTTGCACGGTATGCGCCTACCGCGACCGATAGGCTTCGCGCCGGTGGGACACCCGTACCACGAGGACGACCAACTCATCGTCCAACACTTCGTACAACACCCGGTAGCGACCAATTCGGACTCTCCTGAGGCCGCGCAATCCGCCCTTCAGCACGCTTCCGGTCAGTGGTTGTTCCGCCAGCCGATCGATGGCGCGAATGACGCGCATCCGATCATCGGGGGGAATCCGCCCGAGTTCCCTGGCGGCGCTGCGCTTAATCCGTATGGAGTAGTTCACGCCGGACGTCGTCCCAGTCCAGTACGGGATCGGCGGGGTCACGAAGCCGCTCCACCGCGACTGTGAGGTCGTCGAAGTCCTCCAGGTAGCGTTCGAGCGCCTGGCGAACGATCGCGGCACGGCTTCGCTTGAGCTGAGCAGCCGCGGCATCCAGCGCCTCCACGAGGCCGTCCGGGACTCGCGCGGTAATCTGAGTCACTTCCATCTCCTTTGGATGACATTCACATAATGCAATTTGATTATATGTGGAATCATTCAATGATGACAACCACAGCGTAGAACCCGTTCCGCGCCTGAGGACGGGCTGACCGACAGTCGGCCAACGCCACCGAATATGAAGCCGGATGTCAGCGAGTGATCACCTTGCTGCCGGTGCCTGTCTCGCCCCCTCCTCCCGCAATTCCAGCAGCAACCCGCGCACCACCTCCACCACGAACTCCGGCGTTTCGTACGGGAAGTTGTGGCCGGTCCCGGGGGGCGTGTGGACGAGCCGCGCGTCGCTCGACACCTCCAGGTACCGCACCCGCGCCCGCTCGAAGAAGTTCCGCGCGCGCGCAGCCGCGGCCTCGTCCAGTCCGAGCGGCTCGACGACCCGCGCCGCGCCATCCCCGGGGGTGACCACCAGGACGAGCAGGTCGCCCAACTCACCGTCGTAGACGATCATGCCGGGCGCGGTTTCCGTGACGTTTCCCGCGCCGAATTCCCGGAAGATCGAGGCTTCCGCGAAGGAGGTCGCCGGCCGCCGCCGGTTCGCGGCCATGGCGTCCCCTACGTCGGCCAGCAGGCTCCGTTGGCGCCGAAGCAGTTCCCCCGGCTCCGTGTCCGACTCCGCCATGGCATCGTCCCGGTTCCGCCACACGCCGACCAGCTTGGCGAGCCCCTCCCGCTCGGCCCGCCGGGCGAGTTCACCCAGCTCGCCCGCCCCGTACACCGGCGCGTAGACAAACGCGTCGGGAGGTGACGCATCCAGCAGCACCACCGCCGCAATCTGCTCCGGATAACGCCGCGCGAAGTTGGCCGCCAGCAGTCCGCCGTACGAGTGTCCCACCACCACGAACGGACCCTTCTCATCGGCGCGCTCCAGCAGCCTCGCAAGCTCGACCGCCTCGACTGCCGTCCGCCGCGGGAACGGCCCCGGATCGCTCCAGCCGGTGCCCGGACGGTCAAAGAGGATGGACCGTGCCTCGCCGCGCAACGCGCTGTGCAGGTGGTACATCGCCAGCCCCTGGCTGTGCGCCCCCGGAATCCAGACCACGGAAGGCCCGTCCCCGCCATCCCCCTCGGCGAGGATGTGCATCCGGTAGCCGCCGACATCGATCAGTTCCCCGGGGGGCGGATGCTTGGAACCGTGGTAGGCAACGATCGCAACCGACACAAGCGCCCCCGCGAGAAAGAGCCCGGCGCCTCCGCACACGATCCACGCGAGCAGCTTCCCCAACCCCTTGTGAGGCGATTCCGACCGCCGCGCCCACGACAGCAGGAACACCCCGGCCAGCACGAAAAAAGCCGCGACAATCACCCCGCCCCAGCGGTGGGCGAGCAGCGGATGGAAGACCTCGATCACCGGTGGCTGCCCGCGGCCCGCGGTTCCGCCAACTCCACCCCGACGGCCGCTCCCAACCCCCTTTCCAGCCGCAACGTCGCCGGCGGCTCCACCTCGCGCCGCACGTACCCCAGCCCGATCGCCTGCCCGAACCGGGGCGACTGCGCCACCGAAGTCACCCGGCCGCGCACCTTCCCGCCCCCGGCCTCGAAGAGCTGGTCGCCGGGCCGGGCCGCCGCCTCGCCGAAGCGCAGCGCCCGCAGATGCCAGTTGACCCGCCCCCGGTGCCGAATCCGCACGATCACTTCCTGACCGGTATAGCACCCCTTGTCGTGGTCGAAGGCCCGCTCCACGAGGCCTGCCTCCACTGGAATCGTCGTCTCGTCCATGTCGGTCCCGAACGCAGGATAACCCGCCTCAATGCGCAGCGTGTCCCAGACGGCCTGGCCCACCGGCGCCGCGCCGGCCTCGCCAAGCCGCTCCCACGCCGCCGGCATTCCGGCCGCGGGAAGCCACACGTCCCACGACGGCACCTGCTCGACAGCCCTCGCGACCAGCGCCCCACCTGCCTCACCGTCCGCCTGCTCGCCAAGCGGCCCGCCGTCCAACAGCACGAATCCCTCCGCCGGCGCCGCGCCAAGGACGGCCGCCACAACATCCCCCGCCTCCGGACCCAAAACGGTGAGCATCCCCACCCGATCTCCAAGGTCTTCCACCCGGGCGAGACGCGGTGGAAGGAAGCGGTTGAAGTGCCCCAACACGGCCTCCAACCCGCAAGTGGCCACACTCAGCCCCAGCCCCTCCTCCCCGCCAGCCCCCAACCAGAGGGTCACCAGATCGGTGACCATGCGGCCCCTGGCCGTCAGTATCGTCCCGTAGACCGGTCTCATATAAACATCTGACGCTGCCGACGATCTTAACCCGGTAGTTCTCGGGGGTCGCCGGTGGATTAAAAAAAAAGGGCTGGGGG